>JAOAHE010000018.1 GCA_026415415.1 Thermodesulfovibrionales bacterium
ATAAAATCAGACATTTCTGAACTACAAACTCTTATAGAAGAGGTTAGTAAACTTTTATGGAATTTTCAAAAAGGTCTCACACTACTGCTTTTTTGACTACCACTATTTTTTAACTTTTTTACTTTTAGCCCTTCTTAATTAATACGTGAATATCATACAGTTTTGTCATGTAACATAATCTTAACATTTTCGTAATACTACTTTAACTTGTTTTTTTTATATTTGAATATGACTTTTATTTCTACTAAAGATGAAAAAACTGTCCAAGGGGAGGTGCATCATATAATTTTAAAATTAAAATAGTTTAGGTCTTTCTAAGATAATTTCGTAATTCAAAATAACTTAAAATTTGGGAGGTAGTTTAAAGTGAAAAAAACATTTTCGTTAGTTTGCTTAATTATATTTACCCTTATATTTACAATTAATGCTAAAGCCGCAGATAAAATAATAAAAATTGATGGCTCAAGTACAGTCTATCCTATTACAGAAGCAGTAGCAGAGGAATTTCAAAAGGCAAAAAAAGGTGCTATAAAAGTCACTGTTGGCATCTCAGGTACAGGTGGAGGCTTCAAGAAATTCTGTAGAGGAGAAACAGATATATCAAATGCTTCAAGACCTATTTCAAAAAAGGAGATGGAGGCCTGTGCAGAGAGCAAAATAGATTACATTGAACTGCCAATTGCCTATGACGGCTTAGCAGTAATGGTCAATCCCAAAAATACTTGGGTAACATCTCTAACAGTTGCTGACCTCAAAAAGATATGGGAGCCTGCCGCAGCAGGAAAAGTGACAAAATGGAATCATGTAAGACCTGAATGGCCAGACGCACCCTTAAAGCTTTATGGTCCTGGTGTTGACTCAGGCACTTTTGACTATTTCACGGAGGCAATTGTCGGTAAAGCTAAATCTTCAAGAGGAGATTTCACCGCCAGCGAAGATGACAATGTCTTAGTGCAAGGAATAGCCGGTGATAGAAATGCACTTGGATTCTTTGGACTTGCCTATTATGAAGAGAACAAAAACAAATTAAAACTCGTTTCTATAGTAAATCCTAAGACAGGAAAAGAAGTTCTCCCTACATTAGATACTGTTCGGGATGGCAGCTATCATCCACTCTCCAGACCCATGTTTATATATGTAAACAAAAAAGCTGCTGAAAAACCAGAAGTTAAAGAATTTGTAGAATTTTATTTAAAGAATGCTTCAAAGTTGATAAAACAAGTTAAATATGTTCCATTACCAGATAAAGCTTACAAATTGGCAGAAGAAAGATTTGCAAAGAGAAAAGTCGGCACAATGTTTGCGGGTGAGGCAGAGATCGGAATGAAGATAGAAGACCTCCTTAAATTAGAAGAAAAGAAATAAGGAAAATACTAAAAATAAATTTAAAAAGGGCGTCAATCAACGCCCTTTTTAAATTTTAATAAAGTTGTAATAATTCTGTAATATTTTTGTAACAAAAAAAATTAATAATAATCTACTCAACAAATTAAATACTTTTATGCTTAAAAAAAAAATAAAAGAAAACATTATAGAAACATCACTTTTTTTATGTGCAATTTTTTCTATATTTATTACAGTTAGTATAGTTATCGTCCTTTCTTATGAGTCTTTCGGTTTTTTTAAAAAAATCCCTATAATAGAATTCCTAACTGGCACGGAATGGACGCCTCTCTTTGCAGAGCCTAAATTTGGGATACTTCCTCTTGTCACAGGAACGCTTCTGATAACCTTCATAGCACTATTAGTAGCTTTACCCGTAGGTCTTATAACTGCTGTTTATCTTAGTGAATACGCACCTCATAAATTTAGAGAAACAGTAAAACCAATGCTTGAGCTTCTTGAAGCAGTCCCTACAGTTGTTTATGGATATTTTGCTCTCCTCTTTCTCACTCCTATTCTACAGAAGATAATACCAGATTTGGCAGGATTTAATGCACTAAGTCCAGGAATAATAATAGGCATTATGATAATACCATATGTTAGCTCAGTAAGCGAAGATGCAATGCGGGCTGTCCCTATGCATATAAGAGAAGGCTCTTATGCCATGGGTGCTACAAAATTTCAGACAGCATTTAAAGTGATTATTCCCGCTGCCTTTTCAGGTATCGCAGCAGCATTTATAATGGGAATTTCAAGAGCTATTGGAGAGACTATGGTTGTAGCCATTGCTGCCGGCATGATGCCAAACTTCACAGCAAACCCTTTTGAACCAATACAAACATTGACAGCCTATATTGTTCAAGTAAGCTTAGGAGATGTGCCTCACGGAACAATAGAATATCAAACTATATTCGCTGCCGGCATAACTCTTTTTTTTATGACATTAATTTTGAATATAATAGGATACTGGTTAAAAAAGAGAATAAGAGAATTATACTAAAGAGGTTATAAATTTGCATGGAAGATATAAAGAAAAAAATTAAAGAAAATGAACTTAAAGATCATATTTTTGCAATCATAGGACTAATGTCCACTTTTGTTGGACTCATTCTACTTTTTGTCCTTTTTGTTGATCTATTTATAGATGGAGCACCAAGATTAAGCTATAAGTTTTTAACATCTTTTCCATCAAGATTTCCTGATGAGGCAGGAATACTATCTGCACTGGTAGGGACATTCCTCGTTATGTTAGTTACAGCATTTGCTGCAATACCATTGGGTGTTGGAGCAGGAATTTACTTAGAGGAGTATGCAAGAAAAAACTGGCTGACAAATATCTTAGAGATTAATATCTCTAATTTAGCAGGTGTTCCTTCCATAATATATGGACTTCTTGCCTTGGGTCTATTTGTCTATTTTTTTCGTTTAGGAGAAAGTATTCTTACAGGCGGACTTGCCCTTGCACTATTAATTCTTCCAATAGTTATAATGTCTACCAGAGAGGCTATAAGAGCAATTCCTAATTCCATACGAGAGGCATCATACGCATTGGGCGCTACAAAGTGGCAAACAGTGCAATGGCATATTTTGCCTTACTCCATTGGAGGGATTCTCACGGGTATAATCATAGGTTTATCAAGAGCTATTGGAGAGACAGCGCCAATCATTACAGTAGGGGCTCTGACTTTCATTGCTTTTCTTCCTACATCACCTTTTTCCTCTGATTTTCCATTTTTGTCCTTTAAATGGCTCTTAGATCCTTTTACCGTTCTCCCCATACAGATGTTTAATTGGGTGTCCCGACCTCAAAAAGAATTTCATTTAAATGCTGCCGCAGCTGGTATAATTTTGATGGTTATGACTCTAATAATGAATGCTTTAGCAATATATATTAGATATAGATTTAGAAAAAAAATAAAATGGTAAAATATTAGTTATCTTCATACAATACAAAAATTTATTAGCAAAGGCAAGATATAATGATAGAGAAATCTATAAAAACATTAAAAGCAGAATCAAAATCTCTCAACTTTTTTTATGGCACTTTACATGCTCTAAAAAATGTGAGTATGCCATTAGAAATTAATAAAGTTACTGCTTTAATAGGGCCTTCTGGTTGTGGCAAAACCACTTTTTTAAGATGTTTCAATAGAATGCATGATCTTTACCCGCACAATAGATATGAAGGGGAGATAATACTTTATCCTGATACTATAAATATACTTTCACCATCAGTTGACCCAATTGAAGTTAGAATGCGTATTAGTATGGTTTTCCAAAAGCCTAACCCTTTCCCAAAATCAATTTATGAAAATGTAGCTTACGGATTAAAAGTAAGAGGTATAAGAAATAAAAAAACCTTAGACGAAAAGGTTGAAAAGTCATTAAGAGGAGCAGCTTTATGGGATGAGGTAAAAGATAGGCTTAATAATTCTGCCTTTGACCTCTCAGGTGGACAACAACAAAGACTTTGTATAGCTCGTGCTTTGGCTACGGACCCTGAGATTCTCCTTTTTGATGAACCAACTTCTGCTTTAGACCCTATTGCCACCTCTAAAATAGAGGAGCTTATTATAGAACTTAAAAAGAGGGTAACAATACTAATAGTTACTCACAATATGCAGCAAGCTGCAAGAATTTCTGACTGGACAGGCTTTATGATGTTAGGAGAACTAATTGAGTTTGATAAAACAGACAAGTTGTTTACTGCGCCCGCAGAAAAACTTACTGAAGACTATATAACAGGGAGGTTTGGATAATGGCAATCTTTGATGATGAATTAGCAAGGCTCAAAGAAAAAATATTAGAGATGGGCGCCCTTGTTGAGAATTCAATCAGGGATGCCATTAAATCTCTTCTTGAAAAAAATGATGCACTTGCTAACGAGGTAATACAAAAAGATCATCTAATTAATACCTTAGATGTAGAAATTGATGAAGAATGCATTAGACTAATTGCTCTGAGACAGCCTAAAGCAGGAGACTTAAGATTCATAACTACTGCCATGCGGATTATCACTGATCTTGAGAGAATGGGAGATCTTTCTGCCAATATAGCTGAAAGGGCTTTAGAGTTAAATAAAGAACCCGATATTAAACCCTTTGTTGACATACCAAGGATGAGAGATATTGCTCATGGAATGACAAGAGATGCTCTTGATGCCTTCGTTAATAAAGACAAAAGATTAGCGTTAGATGTAATAATGAGAGATGACGAGATTGATGATTTAAAACACGCTATTATAAGCGAACTTTTACTAATGATGGTAGAGGACCCGAATATAATATGCAGAGCAATGAGAATAACTTTTATCGCTCAGTACCTTGAACGGTTTGCCGATCATGCAACTAATATAGCTGAGATGGTAGTTTATCTCGTCGAAGGTAAGATGATTAGACATACAATCAACCCTCAACCATAGTTTTTATTTAGAGTTAAACATTTATTAACTGGTTACTTTTTGACCTTGTCTCTCCAATGCTTGTTACATAAATAGCAGGTTTGTCAATAACAGGGCATTTTGTCTCACAAATGCCACATCCTATACATAAATCTAAGTCAACATGAGGTTGTTGAAGGACTTTAATCTGGCCCTCTCTATCTTTAACTGAAACCTTTTCAAACCAGATAGCCTTTTTAGGTGTAGGGCATACCTCCTCACATACAATACAAGGTTTATTATGAGCATAGGGTAGGCATCTACCTTTATCAATCATGGCAAGTCCTATCTTTATCTTCATCTTGTCTTCAATTTTTAGCTTTTTTATTGCACCTGTGGGGCACACCTGACCACAAAGTGTGCATCTGTACTCACAATAGCCAATCTTAGGCACTAAGATAGGAGTCCATATGCCTTCTAATCCAGCCTGAAGAAAGGTAGGCTGTAACCCATTTGTTAGACAAACCTTCATACACTCACCACATCTTACACACTTCTTAAGGAAATCACCTTCTCCAAGAGAGCCCGGCGGTCTAATCAGATATGGATTAAATACATTCTCTTTGTTTAAAGGATTTTGTTTCAGTAATGGAACTACTACAATGCCGCTAAGAGCTGAAATGATAACATTTCTTCGCTGTAGATTTAATGAAACTTGTGAGGATTTTTTACTAAAACCAAAGCTTACTGCATTATTTGGGCAGATATCATCACAGTTCCAACAAAACAGGCACTCACTCTTTCGCCAAGAATCTTTTTTATCAGGCAAAGCACTACTTTGACATACATTTGCACATACACCACAGGATGTGCATCCCTCACTTACATCCCTTTTTAGTAGAGAAAATCTTGATAAGATGCCAAGCAAAGCACCTAAGGGGCATAAAAATTTACACCAGAATCTATTCTCAATTAGATTTAACCCAAGTATTATGAAAAATAGAATACCTATAAAAATTCCTTGATTATAGTAGGATTGTTGAAAAGGCAAGATGGTCTTTTTAAATATTGAGTATAAAAATTCTGAAAAATCTGTAAATACTGGAATCTTCAAATTGTAGATGTTATCAAAAATTAAAGAAATAGCATAACTAAACATTGGGTAAAGACTGACAGAGAAAGACCTAATAGTTAAAGATATTGGGTCAAAAACGCCGGCTATCTGCAAGCCAAAGATAGAACTTGCAAGGAGAAATATCAAGAGAAAATATTTAAGTCTATATAAAACCTCACTCTTTATATAATTTTTTCTCCTTTTGAAGGAACTTAATATATTATTGAGTGTGCCGAGAGGGCATATCCAACCACAGAAAACCCTACCAAGAACGGCGGTTATAAATACAAGTATTAGTGAGAGATAAAAAGCCTTCTCAACGGAATGGGCTGAAAATAATGTGGTAATAAACAAAAGGGGATCAAAATCGAGGAATATCTTTACTGGATAACCAAGCTCATCATTTCCCTTTGATTCCGTTTGGATAAAAAGGAAAAGAAAAAGAAATAAGAATAGTCCTTGAGAAGCTCTTCTTAAGTTTTGCATAGTTTACGCAATAATGCCTAATGTTTTGGAAATTTGTAATTTATATAAAATTAACAAAATTTCTGAAATACAAAGCCTTTCCTTTTACTAAGTAACTCAGGATCAGCTACAATTCCAGAGATGATAAAAGCTTTCCATGTTTCAATACATCTCTACATATTCAAAAGCCCATTTATAAAAGTCAGGCTTTATTTTCCCAAGCTCTATGCAGATCTTTACCATTGCATAAAAACATTTTTATTTTTCTTTAAAAAATCAGCGATAAGATTTGGAGCAGATAATGCCATTAACTCTTCTCTATACCATATATAGTTATATAGTCAACAAAAGCATCATACAATAATCCTAAAAATCTAAGCACCTCAAATTTAATTTATATCTTAAGTGCTTTATTATAAAGTTTAAATTTTATTTTTTCTTTATTGATTAGATTAACTTCTTAATTAATATTTAAACACTTATTACAGTATAAACCAATAATAAAAAATAAAGATACCATTTGTATCATCAAATGATATTGTATTATTAACATAAATCAGCATATTTATTAAATAATGCTTTTAGAATAAAGAAATAATGAAATTCTCTGAAAATTATCAATGACAACTAAATAAAGAGCTTCTAATATTACAATTATAGATTATCTTTAGACACAATTTAAAAGCATTAGATAATTTAAAATAAGGGATAGAACCCTTTTTAAAAGAACATTATTTTTTATTAATATCATATTAAAGTTTGGTGAAAAGGCTAACTAATCATAGTTTTAATGTAATAGTCCCCTTAATTTTAATTAAATGCATAATATACTCAAATTCCCTCATGCTTATTTTTTCTAAGAACTTGATTGCTTTTAGTCTCATTGAAATAATAAGTATGTTTTTCTAACCTCAATCATGTAAATCAATAAAGCCATCAGCCTACATCAGCCTATAATAGATTAAAGTTTATCATTAATTAGAGGCACGATATTTGATAATTTTGAGTTTAAATGAAGTGGAAAATTATAAAGAATTCCCTTACTCTATTAGTTTCAAAAGTTAATTTTTTACTGTAGGTAAGGTTATTTTCAAAAAATAATTTTTGTATGTGCTTATGCTATAGTATATAATCTCATTATACATTAAAAATTTAAATCTTATTATTATACAGATAAAGAAAAGAGATCGAAAAATTGAGTTAAAGCCAAAAAGATGCTACAGTTAATTAAATTCTGTAATATTAATTTAAGGAGAGAGATCAAATGAAAAAAATCGAATTTACAATAAATTGTTCTAATTTGAGCACAAATAAAGGATTTCAGTTTGAGTTTTATTGCGATAAGTGTGGAACGGGGTATCGCACAGGCTTTCAACCATCTGCCTTAGGAACTGTCTCAACAGTACTTGATGCTGCAGGCAGTTTGTTTGGAGGGATTTTTGGTTCGGCTGCCGATATAGGAGAACGAGCCCATTCGGCTACTTGGGAAAAGGCTCACGACGAAGCATTTATTAAAGCAATGGAAGAGCTTAAGCCTGAATTTATTCAATGTAGTCGTTGCTCTTCATGGGTATGCCGCAAAAGCTGTTGGAATTTAAAGAAAAACTTATGTAAAAACTGCGCTCCTGACCTTGTCGTTGAAATGGCAGCCGCTCAGGCAAGCCGAACTGTGGAAGAAATTTGGGCACACTCACAGGTAGCTGAAGATGATAGAAAAATGCTGAAAGAAGAAAACTTCAGAAGAGGTGTCAGAGCTTCATGTCTTTCCTGCAACCTTTAATTCCCACTTTGGTAAAATTCCGCCCTGAATGTGGAGCTAAAATCGATGATAAAATATTATGCAAAAAATGCGGAACGGAGATAGAAGCTACAGCCAAATTTTGCCCTGAGTGCGGAACGACGACTAAAAAAAAATAGAGCAAGAGAATTAATATTCTTCATGTAAGACAAGCACTTGCTCCTATTTTGACTTCTCAGCAATAAGAGTCGTTATAAAACCCAGAATTGTCATTAGAGTTTTAATTTCCTGTAAGGTAGTAATTGCTGTCAATCTGGCTTCTCCAGAATCTTTCCTCTACAACCTGCGCAAGTCAAAAAGATTCCCGAGGATCGGGAATGACATAACCATTTGATTTTAATCTAAAATCATAGGAATTCTTTTTTCTAATAATAATTTTGGGATAGACTAAACCTTAAGCCTTTTTATATTCATTTTGGATAAATCCATATTTCCCTTACCCATCTGATGGGCAATTCTTACATAACCTAAATCACTTCCCTTCATACCAAAAAGTGTAGCTCCATAAGAATCAACAGCTACCTGATCAGTTCCAACTACAACGGTATCAATCTTTTTTACATCAGCCAAGTTTCCACCCTGTGGACCGTTTGCAGTTAATATCCTTACAGCATCTAAAACAGTCAAAGTTGGATTAATAAACACAGCAAGTTCAGCAATGCACTCGTCAAGCTTTTGATGAATAGCACCACGAGAGCCCCCCATAACTCCCATCCAATTTTTCATAGCCATTGTTAACTTGGCAAGTCCATGATGTTTTGCTACAGGTATGTTAATTACCTTATCAGCCTCAAGCACATCAACATAAATAGGCCATGTTTTAAGATGAGCACCTTTGGTGTCAACATCCTTAAATCTCCTATGGTCTATGTGTAAAACCTCAGCGCCTGCAGCTTTTGCAGCATCTGCGATGCCACTTTGAACATAGCATCTCCTGGGATCATTGACTGTCCTATCAAAGACCTTCACTTTCTTAGCACCTGCTTCAAAGCACATCTTAACTACTGTAGCTACAACCTCTGGATTTGTATTAGCAGCATACTCAGGTGTTCTATCCCAAGCCATATTTGGCTTAACAACAACTATATCACCTTTTGAGACAAATCTTTTCATCCCACCTAAAGTATCTATTGCTGCCCTTGTGATCTTCTCTACAGAACTACCTTGAGCAACAGCAAGCTCATTATTTAAAGCAGCATCTGAGTGTGAAAGATAACCTCTAAAACCTTCCATAGTAATAGTTAATCCTGCTAAAGTTGATAATCTTAAAAAATCTCTTCTATTCATAACAAATGACCTCAAAAACTTTTTTTAGACTACTTACAACTATAATTTTTATCATAAGAACTAACTTATGATAAAACGTCTTTTATAGCCTCATTAATTTCCACAAACTTAAACTTAAAACCTAATTCCAACAATCTTTTAGGAATCACTCTTTGTCCACTTGCTATAGCTATAGCACCTTCTCCGTACTTTAATTTCAAAGCAAATAATGGTATACGAAATAAGGCAGGAATACCCAAACTTTTACTGATGGCCTTTGTTAAGCCTTCATTAGTAGTAGGATTAGGAGCGGTTAAATTATATATACCTCTGTATTTCTCATTTAATATAGCTTCAATATAAGCTCTTTTAAGATCTTCAATATGTACCCAAGAAAAACCTTGTTTTCCATTTCCTATTGTTCCGCCCAACCCAACCTTAAAGTATGGTAACATGGTAGCTAAAATACCTCCATCCTTGCCCAAAACTATACCAAATCTAAAAATTATCGTTCTTATACCTAACTCTTCTGCATTTAAAGCAGCCTTTTCCCATTGGATTGCAAGATTTCCTAAAAAATCATTTGCATAACTTGCGTTGTCTTCACTATAAATGTCTCTTGAATCATAAATGCCGACAGCAGAGGTAGAGATAAAAACACGTGGTTTAATATCATTGTTTTTCAAAGTTTCTACTATTTGACTAGTAACTTTAACACGGCTATCAAAGAGTACTTTCTTATACTCTTCTGTCCATTTAGCAACAACAGGTGCACCGGCAAGATTTATAACCACATCAGCACCATTTAATTTAGTACTTAAAGAGGAATTAGAAGCTTTAAAATCATCTACAAGAAGTGGGATAACAATCCAGCCTTTTTCGTTAAATGCCTTTGTTAAATTACTACCTATAAAGCCCGTTGCACCACTCATGACTATCCTCATCTTCCCTCCCTAAATATAACCCAATGCTTTAGTTTTTACCCCTGTTTTTTCATAAAAACTTTTATCCTACTTTTATATTATAAAATATAAAATACAGAATTAATATTTATTATTAACTTAATCAGCTCTTTAACTGATAACTTAAATAAGAAAAGTCACATATCTAAACCTTTCCAATACTATTATTAGAATTATCCTTTTAATTATTGGTAAAATATAGAATGTCAATTTTAAAATTTTTTTTACAAGAGGTTAGAAATTGAAAAAAATTTTTATTCTGTCTGACGCAACCGGACAAAGCGCAATGGATATTCTTAGAGCTGCATTAGTTCAATTTGAAAATCCACAAGTTAAATTTACAATATACCCTAAGATTGACTCCAAAGAAAAGCTCAAAACCATCTTAGAGCAAGCAAAAATTGAAAAAAGTCTGATAGCCTATACACTTGTAAGAAAAGAGTTCAGAGATTATATCAGGAGGTTTTGTAACAGACATTCTTTAGCTCACTATGACATTATAGGACCTCCCTTGAGCACCTTGACTAAATTCTTAGGTCAACCTGCCCTTGAAAACCCAACACTTTTACGAAAAGTTGATGAAAAATATTTTAAAAGAATTGAGGCTATTGAGTTTACTTTAAGTCATGACGATGGCAAAAGTATTCAAGGGATATATGCCGCTGACATTATACTTATAGGTTTATCAAGAACATCTAAGACTCCTACATCCTTTTTCTTAGCCCAACAGGGTTTTAAAGTAATCAATATCCCTATTGTTCCTAACATTGACCTCCCTAAGGAAATCTATCAAATAGATCAAAACAAGATCATCTGTTTGACAATGAACCCAGAGGTATTACAAAAAGTCAGGATGGCAAGAATGAGGCATTATCACACAGAAAGTAGTTATACTGATTTAAAAAAGATCTTTGAAGAAGTAGAATATGTTTATGCTTTGTGTGCTAAAAATAGAAAATGGAAGATGGTTGATACTACAAACAAATCAGTTGAGGAAACTTCTCGTGAGATAATAAGTCTTATTTATGGGAGAGATGTAGAGTTTTAATTACATCCTTATTTGTCCCTTGGTTTTCTCAAGAATAAAACTCACCAACTGACTATGCAAAGTATCCACTTCTTCATCTTTAAGAGTTCTATCTAAGGCTCTATAGCGAATCCTGAAAGCAACACTCTTTTTATTTGGTGGTATATTTGCACCTTGGTAAATATCAAATAAGCTTATTTCCTCAATTAAATCAGTAGGGTATTGTTTTATTAAATTCTGAAAAGTTATAGCCTCTAAGTTAGAATCAACTACTATAGCTGTGTCTCTCTCAATATATGGATATTTAGAAAAAGGTCTATACCTAATGTCTACTGTATGATATTTGAACAACTTACCTAAATCTAACTCAAAAAGTGATATAGAAGGTTTTTGTGTTTTTATACCGCAATCATTAATTATGGTAGGAAGAAGTACTCCTAAGAAACCAATTTTTGAGTTTGAAATGTAAATATCAGCTGACTGCCCAGGATGTAAGAAAGGCTCAGTGGTTCTAACAAAAACACAGTCTTTTATCTTACATGCATTTAGTAAGGCCTCAACAACCCCCTTCATTAAATAAAAGTCATGTGACTCTTCTTTATATAAAGTTTTAACCTTTTCTTTATAATTAATTACACCAACATTTACTATTTCCACAGGTAACCTATCTTTAACTTGTTCTTTTGATGAATTTTCATTTAAAAAAATTCTTGAAATCTCAAAAAAACGTAAATCTCTATTGCCATGTGAAACATTAAATATTACATTTTTCAGGAGAGAAGGAATCAAGGTTGTTCTCATACAAGAATCTTCAACTCTTAAAGGGTTAAGAATATTGACTGTTTTACGCCTTGGGTCTTCCTGGGGTATTTTAAGCAAATCAAGATCTTGATGACTCATAAAGCTAAAATTTATAGTTTCGTTAAAGCCATAATTTAGAAGTGTATTTCTTATCCTTTCTCTAAAGCTATTTTGAAGACTTAACTGTCTGCTTACTTGATCATCAATACCTATTGAAGCAAAGGGCATATTAGTAGGTATTTTATCATAGCCATAGAGTCGTGCAATCTCCTCAATAATATCTATCTCTCTTTTTATATCATTTCTGTAAGAAGGAGGTCTTACTTTTACCCTTTCATCATCAGACTCTACCTCGAAAGAGAGATTTTTTAGATAAATATCAATATCCTCCTTAGACAAATTTAAGCCAAGAACTGTATTTACCTTTTCATATCTAAGGTTAATCTCTGTAGGCTGAAAAATCTTAGGATAAATATCAATTTTACCAAAAATCTGTCCACCAGCAATATTTTTTATTAAGAATGCACATCTATCCAAAGCCTTCTTCAGTAATTTTATATCACAACCTCTCTCAAATCTATAAGATGATTCAGTTTTCAAGCCAAGATTTTTAGAGGTTCTCCTAATAGATATTGGATTAAAATGGGCACTTTCTATAAAAATATCTTTTGTATTTTCAGTAACTTCTGTGTTTAAGCCCCCCATCACACCTGCTATAGCTATTGGTTCTTCAGAGTCCCAAATAAGTAAAGCATCATCTGAAACCTGTCTTTCTACGCCATCAAGTGTTTTAGTCTTAATCTTCCCTGCCCTACCTAAGATAGTTTTTGGGGTACCTACTCTGATCATATTTCCTTTGAGTGAGTTTAAATCAAAAGCATGCAAGGGGTGTCCAAGTTCAAGAAGGACATAATTAGTTACATCTACAACATTATTGATTGATCTAATCCCAGACTTCTCTAACCTCTGGCGCATCCACTCAGGAGAAGTCGAGATTTTAACATTTTTTACTATCCTTCCTGCATAGCGATTACATAAATCTGGATCAAATATACTAACATTAAAATTAAGATCAATCACATCAGGAGTAAAATTATACTCAGGAAACTTTATAGGAACCCCATAATAGGCAGACAATTCTCTTGCTATCCCAAAAACACTGAGACAATCAGGTCTATTTGGTGTAATATTAATCTCTAACACAACATCATCTTCATATCTTTCGACTGCTTCAACTTCATGTCCAATTTCTGTAAGAATTTGAGCTATTTTTTCTATATCATCTGGAATATGAATAAATTCTTTAAGCCAATGAAAAGATACTTTCATTAAAATTGCCTCAAAAATCTAATATCATTTTCAAAGAAAAGCCTAATATCATCAATCTGATACTTTAACATCGCTATTCTCTCAATTCCCATACCAAAGGCAAACCCATTATATCTTTCTGTATCATAGCCAACATTTTCTAATACTACTGGATGTACCATTCCTGCACCCAAAATCTCCAACCAACCTGACTGTTTACAGACTCTACAGCCTATTCCTTTACAGAGAATACATCCCATATCAACCTCTGCTGAAGGTTCGGTGAATGGAAAAAAGCTTGGTCTAAATCTCACAGGAACTCCCTCTCCAAACATCATATGAATGAAAGAGATTAAAATTCCTTTTAGGTTACTAAAAGATATATTTTCATCTATCATTAAACCCTCTACTTGATGAAACATTGGGGTATGAGAGATATCAGCATCGCATCTGTAAACTTTACCAGGGGCTATAAATCGGACCGGAGGTTTCCTTTTAATCATCCCTCTAATCTGCACTGGTGAAGTATGTGTTCGTAAGACAATCTCATCTGTGATATAAAAAGTATCTTGCATATCTCTGGCCGGATGATCTTTTGGAATATTTAAGGCTTCAAAGTTAAAGTAGTCAAGTTCTACTTCAGGTCCTTCTTCAACATTAAATCCCATCTTTACAAAAATATCTACCACTTCATTCAAGATTTTATTTAAAGGATGTTCTGTACCAGGTGCCACAAACTTTCCAGGGACTGTTATATCTATATACTCAGTTTTTATCTTATTGGATAACTCAAATTCTTTGATAGAATTTTCTTTTGCTAAGATAGCTCTTTCAATATATAGTTTAGTTTCATTCAATACTTTCCCTAAAACAGGTCTTTCTTCAGGAGTAACAGTAGAAAGGGATTTAAGGTAGGATGTTATAATCCCTTTTTTACCAAGATATTTTACTCTTAAATCATTTAGATCTGAAAGAGATGTTATAGAAGCAATATCTTTAGAAAACTTTTCTTTTATTTCTTCTAACATTATATATTTATGATATATTTTATGCTTTACTGATTATTACTTTTTCCACTAAGCTTTCAAAGGCTTTAGGATCATTATAAGCAAGATCAGCGAGAGATTTTCTATTAAGATTAATATTTTGCTTTTTAAGAGCGTTCATAAAAGTGCTATATGTAAAACCCATAGCCCTAACAGCTGCATTGATACGTGCTATCCAAAGTGATCTAAACTCTCTCTTCTTAAGTCTTCTATCTTTATATGCTGACAAAAGACCCTTATCCACAACCATAACAGCAACTTTATATAATCGGCTACGAGCGCCATACTGCCCCTTTGCTTTTGCAACTACCTTTTTATGGTACCTTCTTGTTTTAAAACCACCTTTAGCCCTTGGCATCTGTCCTCCTTATAACTGTAAAGGGAAAAATCTTATAATTAAGAATAGAAATTCTAATATATTTAGTTTAAAAGCGTCAAGTTTATTCCCCGTTTGAGATTAAAATATAATCCATGATAAGTAAAAAATAAATTATAAATAAAGGATATCTAAAAGTATTTATCACGAAGATAAAGATAGACAACATTTATCCAGTAAGGATAGCTGATTTTATAATGATATTTACTATATCAAGTAAGAAATAGATAAATATGCACATTATCGATGAACCCCATAGCTATAAAGACAAGGATGATATTTTCAGTTACTCCTAAAATGAGCCATAGGGTAAATCCTTTGATAATTATAAATACTTTTGAAAAGCCTTAGGTATTAAAGATAAGTCCATGGGAAGGAGTTTATTGAGAAATTAATACATATAGCTTTTAACGAGGTAATATTTAAAAAAACAAGACCTATAAATGTTTTCAAAAGTTAAGAAAGAATATAATGCCTTTTAAGAAAAGGACTCAGTTGATGATACTTAATTTTATGTAGTTATATATATATATTAAACTTAAACGCTGTATAAGTTTTATGGATTTATATTTAGAATTGAGATGGCAGTATTTATACTGCAGAATTCGTTTTAAGCTATGTAGACTCTTTTTGAAATAATGATTTAAATTTTTAAAAATTATAGCCTTATATTACGATATAATGCTTGATAAAATAATTTTATAAAATGATCCTGAGATAATCAATTTGATTGCCTAACCAACTAACTTTTAGTTATGTGGTCAGATTTTACAACTCACCTAAAACTCTTATTATAACCTTATTATTACCGATTCCTCTTAGAATATGAAAACGTATCCTTCTAATGGTATAAGCTACCCACATATCTGCCAAGTTATGCTCATATAAAAAGCTTTTTCATCACTATGATATCCAACAAATGTATTGATTTCATTACCCTTAATATAAAGATAAGAAAGCTTTTCTATATAAATTTTTTACACTTATAACAATCCACCTCTTGAGCAAAACTTTAAATGTAAGTTATAAAAACTTGTTTTTATAGCATCAACCAAATCCCTAAAAGGTAAACAATATTTAAAATGTTTAATGTAATTTTATTTACTTAAAAAAACTTTAAATTAATTACTAAAAAAAAAATATTTTTGACTTGATTTATTCCTTAACAAGAATTAATATATATGGTAAAGTAAAACAAAATATTTAAATTGGCATTCATAAAGAGCTATTTTAATTATGAAAGGAGGTGAAATAATAAATGAAAAAGCTTTTAGCATTAATTCTTTCATTGACCCTTCTTGTAGCATTTGCAGTTGGTTGTAAGAAAGCTGAACCACCAAAGCCACCAGAGCCACCAAAACCAGTTGAAGCTCCAAAACCAGCTGAGCCACCAAAACCAGCTGAACCAGCAAAACCAGCTGAACCAGCAAAACCAGCTGAACCAGCAAAACCAGCTGAGGCTCCTAAAAAGTAGTTCTTTATAAAACACCACGAAAGATAAAACAAAGACTTTCGTGGTGTTGCTTTTTATAGCTAAAAAAAGTTATATTTTATATATACTTTTAAAGCAAAAGAGTGGGGTTTCCCACTCTTTTATTTTATGCTTGATCATGAAATTAGATATTATTAAACAGAAAATTTATACTCTTGCTTCTGAGGTAGCCGAACAAGAAGGGCTTGAACTTTATGATGTTCAGATCTTAGGTTCAAGAAAAAGGACTATTGTAAGAGTTTTTATTGATAAAGAAAGTGGGGTTACTATTGATGATTGTGAAAGAGTAAGTAAAAGCCTCAGTGCTTTATTAGACGTAGAAGACCCTATTAAAACTTCATATACCCTTGAGGTTTCCTCACCAGGGATTGACAGACCTCTTACGAAAAAAAAGGATTATGAAAAAAATTTAGGTAAACTGGTACGGATTGTTACTACAGAGCCATTTGACAATCAAAGTTTTTTTATTGGCAGAATAATTGATGTAGGAGAAAACTGGGTAAGGATATCTTATAAAAAAGGGAGTAAAGAAGAAAATTTATTCATCCCCTTTGAAAAAGTATCCAAAGCTAAATTGGAGATAGAGTTTTAAAAATCTAACTTTTAGTAGGTAATTGATAATGTCAAAAGAGCTTTGCAACATAATAAATCAGATAAGCAAAGAAAAAGGCATTTCCCAGCAATCAATAATTAAACTACTTGAGTCTGCTCTGATTACTGCAGCAAAAAAGAAGTTTGGGGGAAATCCAAATATATTAGTTCGTATTGATACCAAAACTTGTGAGTTACAAGTATTGGAGAAGAAAAAACTTGTAAAAAATGTTACTAATAAGAATAACGAGGTAGCATTTGATGAATACAAAGACTTATTTCCCGATAAATCCATTGGTGATGAAATAGAAGTACCTATCTCTGTTCAAGATTTTGGGAGGATAGCAGCTCAAACAGCAAAACAAGTTTTACTTCAAAAAGTACGAGAACTGGAAAAAGACCTAATATATGATGAGTTTAAAGACAAGGTAGGGCAGATTGTTACTGTAACAGTCAATAGAAAAGAGAAGGCTAATTATTATGTAACTTTAAAGAATGTTGAAGCTATTTTGCCACAGAAGGAAACCCTTGCAAATGAAAACTTAAAGAGAGGCGATGTAGTGAAAGCATATCTCGTTGATATAAAAAAAACCTCTAAAGGACCTTTAATATTTTTATCTCGCTCTTGCCCTGAATTTGTCATAGAGCTTTTAAAACAAGAAGTCCCAGAGATCAACGATAATATTGTAGTTATTAAAGGTGTTGCAAGAGAACCTTCAGAAAGAACAAAAATTGCTGTAACCTCTAACGACCCTGCAATTGATCCTGTTGGCGCATGTGTTGGTATGAAAGGGACAAGAATACAATCAATAGTAAGAGAGATAAAAGGTGAAAGGATTGATATCATAGCTTGGAGTAATGATCCAAGAGTATTTATAGCCCGTGCACTTACACCTGCAACTGTTAATATGGTCGGTCTTAATGAAGAAGAGAAGACTGCTATGGTCGTAGCTAATGATGAACAGTTATCACTGGCAATCGGTAAAAAAGGACAAAATATTAAACTTGCTACTAAACTTACAGGATGGGAAATAGAAATATTAAGTGAATCCGAATACTCAAAGATTAGAACGGAAGAGCTTGAAAAAAACTTCAGAGGCGAAAAATAGATAAAATCACTTTACTATCTAAGTTTGATGCAAAAGGATAAATATTTATCTACACCGATTCGTTATATTAAGGGTGTAGGACCTTCTCGTTCTAAGTTACTATCAAAGCTTGGCATCGAAACAATAAAAGATGCCTTATACTTTTTGCCATACAGATACGAAGATAGAAGCTCAATAAAAAAGATTATAGACTTAAGACCAAATGACATAAGCACTATAGTCGCAAAAGTCAAAAAAATTACTATAAAACAACCTAAATCCTTTAACCAGAAACTTAAAATTTTAGAACTAACCCTTACAGATTCTTCTGGTGTAACATATGCCAAATGGTTTAATCAACCCTTTCTTGAAAAGGTTTTTAAGATAAACGATGAAATTGTTCTATATGGGCAGTTCAGGTTGAATTATTGGCATACTGCCTTAGAGACCATCAATCCAGAATACGAAATACTGGACACAGAGGAGCCATTCAATGAACAGATTAATATACACATAGGTAGAATAGTGCCAATTTATAGACTTACTAACGGTCTAAGTCAAAGACAAATAAGGAATATCACTTATACAGTTTTATTAGATAACATAGAATACATTGAAGACTCCCTACCCAAAGAAATAATACAGTCACAAGGGCTACCAGATTTAAGAGAAAGCATCAAAAACCTTCACTATCCTCCGAATGATATATCTGTAGAGAAATTAAACAATTTTCAAACTAAATTTCATCAAAGACTCATTTTTGATGAGCTATTTTTCTTTCAAGTAGGGCTTGCACTTATCAAGAAAAAAGAACAAAAAGAAAAAGGCATTTCCTTTAATTACAAAGAAAATTTAATAAATCAACTTTTAGTAAAACTTCCTTTTAACTTAACAAATGCTCAACAAAGAGTATTTAAAGAGATCACTAATGATATGACTTCTCCTTTCCCAATGAATAGACTCATTCAAGGGGATGTGGGATCCGGTAAAACTATAGTAGCTCTTCTTTCAATGCTTCTCTGTGTTGAAAATGGCTACCAAGCAGTATTGATGGCACCTACGGAAATACTTGCAGAGCAACATTTTACTAACATCTCAAATTTTCTTAAAGATATAGACGTAAAAGTCCAACTGATAACAGGTAGTAAAAAATTAGGGCTTAAAAAGAAGATTGAAGATGCTATTGATACTTCAAAAGCAAATATCATAGTAGGAACTCATGCACTGATACAAGAAAACATACGATTTGAGAAGTTAGGTCTTGTTGTAATTGATGAACAACACAGGTTTGGAGTAATTCAAAGAGCCACTTTACGAAAAAAAGGGTTTAATCCTGATACAATAGTTATGACTGCAACACCTATACCAAGGACCTTAGCACTAACCTTATATGGAGACCTTGACTACTCCATAATTGATGAATTGCCACCTAACAGAAGCCCAATAAAAACTATACTTTTAGATAAAAGAAATGAAAATCTAAGGTTTAATTTTATTAAAGAAGAGATAGCTAAAGGTAGACAAGTTTACGTTATCTATCCATTGATTGAGGAATCAGAAAAAGTTGACCTTGAATCAGCAATAGAAGGTGCTCAGGGTATTCAAAAAAGATTCCCGAATTTAAGCATAGGGCTATTGCACGGCAAGATGAAAGCTGAAGAAAGGCAAGCTACTATGGAAGAATTCAAAAATGGCAAGATACATATTTTAGTTTCTACTACTGTTGTTGAGGTAGGTGTTGATGTCTCTAATGCAACATTAATGATTATAATGAATGCTGAGAGATTTGGACTTGCTCAATTACATCAACTAAGAGGTCGCGTCGGTAGAGGCAGTAATCAATCTTACTGTATCTTAGTCCAACATAAAACCAACGAAGATGCACGAAGAAGACTATCCATAATGACAAAAACAAACAATGGATTTTTAATTGCAGAAGAAGATTTAAAAATTCGAGGACATGGCGAATTTCTCGGAACTAAACAATCGGGATTACCTGAGTTTAAGATAGCAAATCTTCCAAGAGATGCTGAAATACTTACTGCAGCCCGCAACGAAGCCTTTTCTTTAGTTGATAAGAACTCTTCAATAGCTATCTACACAAAGTTAAATGACTCTTTAAGACAGTTTTGGGGAGATAGATTTGACTTATTAAAAGTAGGGTGATAGACTTTAATGAACAGAGGCTATAATGCAAATTTTCGAAATTATAATCTTTCTATTTGGTCTAATAGTGGGCTCTTTTTTGAATGTTTGTATCTATAGATTACCAAGAGGAATTTCTATAGTTACTCCCCCCTCTTCCTGCCCTTCCTGTAATAGCTCTATAAAACCTTGGCACAATATCCCAGTTCTAAGTTATCTTTTACTTTTTGGTAAATGTAGAAGCTGTAGTGAAAAAATATCTATTCGCTATCCACTCATTGAACTTTTAAATGGAGTTTTATATCTAACAGCAAATTTTCTTTTTGGGTTTGGTTGGCATCTAATACCAATTTTTGGTTTTTTATCTTCTATGATAGTAATAACATTTATAGACTTAGATTTTCAAATTATACCCGATTTAATAACTCTCCCTGGTATTTTATTAGGCTTACTGTCCGCCACCCTTATAATGCCAGATCCCTTTGACTTAAATGAGAATGTTGGTTTTTCTAACTCTATTATTGGACTTCTATTAGGTGGTGGTCTCTTTTTTTTGATAGCAGTTCTAAGTCGCGGTGGTATGGGAGGAGGAGATATAAAGATGATGGCAATGGTCGGAGCTTTTTTAGGGTGGAAAGCTGTCTTAATGGTAACCTTCATTGGTAGCTTAGTAGGTTCGGTTTTTGGCATATTTTTAATGCTCTTTAAAGGTAAGGGAAGGAAAACTAAAGTTCCTTTTGGCCCTTTCTTATCTTTTGGATCAATAGTTACCCTTTTTCTAGGAAATATTATTTTAAAATGGTATCTTAATATATAGTAAGAAGGTAGAGGCAGATTAAAGTAAGTCTTCACCATGATTGTTGGACTTGGCACTGATATAGTAGAAAACAAAAGAATAAAAAGAGCTATTGATAAGTGGGGTGAAAAATTTCTGACAAAAGTTTACACTGAAAGAGAGGTTTCTTATTGTCTGCTAAAAAAAGACCCTGTCATTCATCTTGCCGGGCGTTTTGCAGCAAAAGAAGCGACCATAAAAGCTCTAACTGGAGTGAAAAGATATTTTATTAAAACAAATAAAGACGAACTTATAGAGCTCATAAATATTAATTGGAGATTAAAAGATATAGAAATCTTAAACAACAAATTTCACGAGCCTTGCATCAGCATCTTTAATAGAACATATAAAACTATACCTTTATCACTATATCTAAGCATCTCCCATGATAAAGAATACTCAATAGCAACAGTTGTGATTGAACATATAATATAAAATAAATTATTTGTAGTGAACTTAAGCATTAGTCATTATACCCTTTTTAAAAAACCTATCCCTTACATGATAATCGTGTTTTAATGTTAGTTAATTTGAAAATAAAAGAAATCTTAGTCTATAGAGTTTTTGCCATTTTTCTTCACTTTAGAATAGCATCTGCTTGGGGCTGTGGCAATTCTTGCACATCTTTAAGCTTTTTCTCAATTCTTCTTGATACTTTTGTAGCATCTTCTATAGTTATACTGGCTTCTTGTAGCTTTTTAAGAGTTTTCTCTAAAATTAACCCAAACCTTCCAAACTCAGATTTAACGGCTGAAAGCAAAGTCCACACCTCTGAAGATCTCCTTTCTATAGCTAATGTCCTAAATCCCATCTGTAAGCTATTTAAAAGGGCTGCCATAGTAGTTGGACCAGCTATATTTACTCTGTATTCCCTCTGAACAAAATCTACAAGTCCTGGTATTCTTAATACCTCAGCATAAAGCCCTTCTACTGGGAAAAACATGACAGCAAAATCTGTCGTATTTGGCGGATCAAGATATTTATCTCTAATATTTTTAGCAGATAACTTAACCCTATACTCCAACTGCTTTACAAGTTCGTCTACTAAAGGTTGATCAGCATTTTCATTAGCTAATAAGAGCTTCTCATAATCTTCCTTTGGAAACTTTGCATCTATTGGTAACCAAATTATCTCTGTGTTGTCTTCATTTCTTACCGGTAATTTTATAGCAAACTCAACTCTCTCAGCACTGTTTTTCTTGGTTACTATATTCTTTGCATACTGATCTTTAGTTAAAATTTGCTCTAATAACGCTTCAAGTTGCATTTCTCCCCAAATCCCCCTCGCCTTAATATTGGATAAAATCTTTTTAAGATCGCCAACACTCGAAGCCAAAAATTGCATCTCACCTAAGCCTTTGTGAACCATATCCAATCTCTCACTTATGATCTTAAAGGAGTCTCCTAATCGTTTATCAATAGTTTCATATAATTTTTCATCAACTGTTAGTCTTATTTTCTCCAATTTTTCTGAATTATCTTGTTGAATTTCCTTCATCTTACTATCTATAGTCTCTTTTATCTTATCTAACCTAAAATCAATAATCTGTAAGAGCCCTCTTTGTATATTTAGAAGGCTATCAAACTTTTGCGTCTGTAGTTCATTAAAGTCCTTCATATTAAAAGTAATCCTATCTTCAAAAGACTTCAATGATCTGCTTAGCTCTTCCCTGCTATCTTTTGAATTACAAGTAGTTTGTTCAAGCAGCATCTTTAACTTTTCTTCGATCTTATCACTCATACGAGACAGTCTCTCTTCAATGTTCTTAGTCAACAAAAATAACTGATTAGAGAAAAGATCAAGCTGATCATTCTGGACTTTTGATAGAGATGTCATATTGTTTATCACCTCAAGCCTGAGCTGTCCTGAATGTCCCATTACTTCTTGTCTAACTAAGGCAATTTCATCTTTTAGATTTTTTTCTAATCTCTCGTAAGTTTTCTCTATCAAGTTATAATTATTTTGAATCTGTTGGATCATATTTAGTGATATTTTTTTAAAATATAAAACAGTATAAATAACCCAGATGATCATAAAAACAGCAAAAAAGATTAATATGATTTCTATCATACTTAAATCCCCTCCATAGGCTAAAAACGATAAATTTAATTTAATTTGTAAAAAGCTTTTATGATATTTTATTTTAAATATCTAAAATACTTTATGATACACTATTATTTATAAGAGGAGATACAGCCATAATGATAGCTATCATTGATTATGGTATGGGCAACTTAAAAAGTGTTCTCAAAGCCTTCCTTAAATTAGGGATCAAGGCATCCATAACATCAAATATAAATGATATAAAAAACTCAAGAGGTATTGTATTGCCAGGTGTTGGTGCTTTTGCTGACTGTATGAAAAACCTTGATAGACTAAAATTGATTGAAACTATTGAAAAAGAAATTACAACTGGTAAACCTTATTTTGGTATCTGCCTTGGACTACAGATATTGTTTTCAGAATCAGAAGAATTTGGGTTCTGTAAAGGCATGAATATACTTAAAGGTAAGGTAAATAGATTTAACTTTGAGAACATCAGTCAAAATGAAAACTTGACACTTAAAGTGCCGCATATGGGGTGGAACAGTGTAGAGTTCACTAAAAAACACCTTTTATTCACAGATATACCTAATAACTCCTACTTTTATTTCGTTCACTCTTACTACGTCATACCAGAAGAATCAGATATTATCGCAGGAAAAACTAATTATGGCTATGATTTTACCTCAATAGTAATAAAAGATAATATATTAGCTGTTCAATTTCATCCCGAAAAAAGCCAAACAAATGGACTAAAAATTCTTAATAACTTCAATAACTTTTGTAATAAATGTTAAACAAAAATATAATATTAGGAACGGCAGGTCACATCGATCACGGGAAAAGTTCTCTTGTGAAAGCACTCACGGGAACTGATCCAGACAGACTAAAAGAAGAAAAAGAAAGGGGCATTACTATAGATATTGGTTTTGCCAGTCTACATTTCCAAAAAGAAAATCTTACTGTAGCTATTATTGATGTCCCTGGACATGAAAGATTAATTAAAAATATGCTCGCTGGTGCTGGAGGTATAGACATTGTAATGATGGTAATAGCTGCAGATGAAGGTGTAATGCCTCAAACAAGAGAGCATCTTGCGATATGTGAGTTGCTGAAAATAAAATCAGGCATAATTGTAATTACTAAAGCCGATCTTGTTGATAAAGAATGGATTGAACTTATTAAAGAAGATATACAAAGTTTTGCTAAAGGAACCTTTTTAGAAAAAGCAGAAGTTATAACAGTTTCTGCAAAAACTGGCTATAACTTGGATACCCTCAAAGAGAAAATTAAAAATTTAGCTTTAGATGTTCAACCTAAGCTCATAGATGGTTTATTTAGAATGCCCATTGACAGAGTTTTTACCCTTAAGGGGTTTGGTACAGTTGTAACTGGAACGGTTATATCAGGCTCAATAACGGTAGACTCACCTGTTGAGATACTTCCTGCAGGAATCTCAACTAAGGTTAGAGGACTTCAAAGTCATGGAATGAGTGTAGAAAAAGTATATGCAGGACAAAGGTCAGGGATAAACTTGCAAGGTGTTGACAAAGATGACCTAAAAAGAGGAGATGTGGTTGTAGTGCCTAATAGATTTACTCCTACTAAAGTGGTTAATGCTACAGTAGAATTACTACCTAATTCCCCTATAATTAAAAATAGAAGTCTTGTGCATCTCTATCTCGGCACATCAGAAACTGTAGCAAGAGTGATTTTATACGATAAAGAACAGCTTGACAAATCAGAGACGGCCTATTGTCAATTAAGGTTAAAAGACCCTATAATTACCCTTTCTGGTGATAGATTCATAATAAGGAGATTCTCACCTCTTGAGACCATTGGTGGTGGCCAGATATTGGACCCACACCCTGGCAAGTACCTGAGAAATACCTCCTTAGCTGACTTTAATACATTTTATACTTCAAATCTTAAAAAGAAAATAGAGACTAAAGTTAAAATCTCAAAATATAAGGGCATAAAGATCTCTGAGATTGAAGGTTGGATCTGTGAAAACATTACAGAGATCCGAAAAACCATAAATGAATTAGTTAGTGAAAAGACCCTCATCAAAAATCAAGATATCCTTTTTCATAAAGAGATTTTTGATCTTTTTAAAGATACATTATTAACAAAGCTTCAAACATTTCATAAACAATACCCCCTTAAGTCAGGTCTAACTAAAGAAGAACTAAAGGCTTTGCTGAAAAAGGAAATAGCCATCTCGGAAGAGATCTTTAGTTTAATTCCTTTAATAGATAAACTTGCAGTAGAAAAAAACCTAATCAGGTTAAAGGATTTTAAAGTAGCAGGCTCACAATCAATAGAGGATACAAAAAACAAGATCTTACATACTTTAAATGACGAGTATTACCAGCCATCTTTGAAAACTGAATTAGCAAAAAAACTCACAATCAGTGAAAAAGACTTAACTGATATACTAACTCTTCTGACTAAAGCTGGTCTGCTCGTAAGAATTAATGATTCAATGTACATTACAAAAGAAAAATATGACGATATGATCAGTCTTCTGAAAAAACACTTCTCTAAAAAACAAGATATGACCGTTGCTGAGTTCAGAGATCTACTTAAGACAACCCGCAAATATGCTTTACAGCTTTTAGAGTATCTTGATTCAAATAAAATAACCCTTAGAGTTGGGGAGATAAGAAAATTAATGTTAAAATAATAATACATTATGAGCAAAAAACTTTTTTGGATTCCTACATTATTACTTATTGGTTTCTTATTAGGTGGTGTAACTTATTACTTCTTAAGTAAAACCTCACTACCTCCACAATATACTTTTACACCACAGGTACCTACACAGATCCAAGAAACAAGTAAAGCTTTTTCTGAGATAGTGAGCTCAGTTTCACCCACAGTTGTAAACATCTCAAGCATAAAGACTTTCAAAAGACAACCTACACCCTTTGACGACTTATTTGACTTTTTTCAGCCCTTTCCAGATGGTAGGTCAAGAAAATGGAAAGAACAAAGTCTTGGTTCAGGCGTTATCGTATCTTCCGATGGTTACATCGTAACAAATAATCACGTGATCGAAAAAGCAGATGATATAAAAGTCATACTCTTAGACAAAAGAAGCTTTAAAGCTAAGATTATAGGGGCAGATCCAAAAACCGATATAGCTGTAATAAAAATTGATTCATCAAATCTTCCCGTTCTCAAATGGGGAGATTCTGACTCCCTCCAGGTAGGTGAATTTGTACTCGCCATCGGTAATCCCTTTGGTCTAAGTAATACAGTTACAATGGGAATTGTAAGTGCCATAGGTAGAACAGATGTTGGTATAGCAGATTACGAAAACTTTATCCAAACTGATGCAGCCATTAATCCAGGCAACTCAGGTGGTCCCCTTGTTAATATGAAGGGAGAGGTTATAGGGATAAACACAGCGATATTCTCCAAGACAGGTGGATATCAAGGCATTGGTTTTGCAGTTCCAAGTAACATGGTCAAAGGAGTAATAGAACAGTTAATAAAGAAAGGCAAAGTAACAAGGGGTTGGATTGGAGTTACTATCCAAGAATTAACACCTGAAATAGCTCAAAAATTTGGCTTAAAGAGCTCTGAAGGGGTTTTAATAACTGATATTGCAAAAGGTAGCCCTGCTCATCATGCTGGGCTAATGAGAGGAGATATAATCTTAGAATTTAATGACAGACCTGTAAAAGATGCAAGTCTTTTACGAAACATGGTAGCACAAAGTGAAATAAATAAACCAGTAAAGCTCAAAATATTCAGACAAGGTCAAGAAATTATAATAAACATAACAGTTAAAGAGTTGCCATCAGAAGGGATCCAGATGTTACCAAGTTCTTCTGATACATTCAGTAACAATGATTCACATGCCCTCTCAGGTGTCACAGTAATTGAGCTTAACTCTACAATAGCTAAACAATTAGGAGTACAACCTGATGAAAAAGGCGTTGTTATAGTCAGAATTCAGCCTGGTTCTCCTGCTGAAGAAGGAGGAATTAGAAAAGGTGATGTTATTCAAGAGATTGATAGACGCAAGATCAGCAACTTAAATGATTTTAATAAAATAATTGCAAATCTTAAACCTAATACTCCTGTTTTACTTTTCATAAATCGCACAGGAAAAAAGTTTTACGTGACAATAAACAGTTCATAAAAGACAATAGACTAAAGGAAAAAATTTGATCTTTCTTCAAAAAATATTACTATTCCTTTTAATACTAGTTGCCAGTACTTTATATGGTTATTCTAACCAGATGCCTTTGCAAGGGGCAATAACTGGTGTTATCGTAGGTATTATTTCAAGCATAATCTATTCATTAATCATTAAGGTGAAAACTGGCTCAATAGCTGGAATTTTTTTAGGGTTAGTTGCTGGCATTTCCTTCTCTTATTTAATCCTTCTACCTCTTGATTCTATAATACCCCAAGAAATTCAACAATTAATTTACATTCTTTTCTCCTATACAGGTCTTTTTATAGGATATCACAAAGGAAAAGGCTTAACCGGTCCAACTCTTATGAGACTTTTCAAAGATAAAGAAAAAGAAGAAGACATTAAAATCTTAGATACAAGTGTGATAATAGATGGCAGAATAGCTGATATTATAGAAGTTGGTTTTATAGGTGGTTCATTTATAGTCCCCCAATTCATTTTACAAGAGCTACAACACATAGCTGACTCCCCTGACCCTATCAGACGATCAAAAGGCAGAAGAGGTCTTGATATACTACACCGCCTTCAAAAGATCCCAACAATAAAAGTTAAAATCTCTGAAGAAGACTTTCCAAAAATAAAAGAGGTTGACTCAAAGTTAGTAGCCCTCGCCCGTCAACAAAATGCTAAAATAATGACCAATGATTTTAATCTCAATAAGGTTGCAGAATTACAAGGCGTGCCAGTACTAAATATAAACGAGCTTGCAAATGTCCTTAAGCCTGTTGTTTTACCAGGTGAAACACTGACTTTATTTATTGTTAAAGAAGGTAAAGAATATAATCAAGGTGTGGCTTACTTAGATGATGGCACAATGGTAGTCATAGAAAATGGCAGAAAACTCATTGGTAAAAGCATAGATGTTATTGTAACCAGTGTGCTCCAAACTACAGCAGGCAGAATGATCTTTGCCAAACCAAGAGATGAAGAACAGAGTTAAAAAAAATATTATTGTATTGATACCAGCAGCTGGTAGTGGGAAGAGATTTGGAGAGACAAAAAATAAACCTTTTTTTAAGTTCTTAGATAAGCCTTTGCTTTTATGGTCTTTACAAAGCTTTCAAAAAATTACAGATGTTGCAGAAATTCTTCCAATTGTAAAAAAACAGGATATAGAGAAAACTCATAAACTCATTAGATCTTTCAAGATAACCAAAGCAAAAAATATCATAGAAGGTGGTAAAGAAAGGCAAGATTCTATATATAATGCCTTATTAACCATAAAACCCCATACTGATATTGTGATAATTCATGACGGTGTAAGACCATATTTGTCTCCAAAATTAATAAAAAAGATGCTAAATGAACTAATAATGAGCAATCAAAGTATTGATGGTATTATTACAGGGGTACCAGTTAAGGATACAATTAAAAGAATAGAGAAAAATTTTATCCAAGGAAGTGAAGAAATTTTCGTTGAGAAAACATTAAATAGAGACTTAATTTGGGCAGTACAAACACCCCAGATATTCAACTTTGAAATTTTACTTTCTTCTTATCAAAAAGCCTATGGAGAAAACTATTATGCTACCGATGATTCATCTCTAATAGAAAGATATGGAGGAAAAGTAAAGATTATATTAGGATCCTATAAAAATATTAAAATAACAACACCTGAAGATATTAAAATCGCAGAGGCCCTTTTAAAAAAATGAGAGTTGGTATAGGTTACGATTCTCATAAACTCACTGAAGGGAGAATGTTCATTCTGGGTGGTGTAGAAATCCCCTCAGAAAAAGGATTAGAAGGACATTCAGATGGAGATGCTCTTTGTCATGCTATAATTGATGCCATTTTAGGTGCAATAGGCGAAGGAGATATAGGTAAACATTTCCCAGACACTGACTTAAGATACAAAGGAGTTTCAAGTCTTTTGTTGCTTACTGAAATTGTAAAACTTGCACAAAAAAAAGGTTTTGAGATAATCTGGGTTGATACTGTAATAATAGCAGAAAAACCAAAACTTTCAAACCACATAGATATGATGAAAGAAAAAATTTCATCTTCAGGCATATCACAAGATATTATTAGCATAAAAGCCAAAACTAACGAAGGTATGGGCTTTGTAGGAAAAGGTGAAGGTATAGCTGTTTTAGCTACTTGTTTATTAAGAATGAGGAAGAGAAAATAAATAATTATCATGAAAGACCTTAAAGTAGAAAAAATAAAATCTTTAAAAGGCGAAATTGCTGTTCCAGCAGATAAGTCAATCTCCCATAGATCTGTCATATTTGCCTCCATTGCCAATGGTAAAAGCATAATAAGAAACTTTTTAATGGCAGAAGATCCACTAAGCACAATACAAGCAATGAGAGCTCTTGGCATAAAAATAGAAGAAAGAAAAAGTAATACCTCAAAAGAAAGTTATGAGCTTACTATTTATGGTAATGGCTTAAGAGGACTAAAAGAACCTTTTGAAGTAATTAATTGTGGCAACTCTGGAACAACTATCAGACTAATATCTGGGCTATTAGCTGGTAATCCTTTCTTTTCTGTTCTTACTGGTGATCATTCATTAAAACAAAGGCCCATGGCAAGAGTAATAAATCCGCTAAAAGAAATGGGAGCTCATATCTTAGCAAGAATGAACGATAGATTCCCTCCAATAGCAATAAAAGGAGGTGCTTTAAAGGCTATTAAATATGCAATTCCTATAGCATCAGCTCAAGTCAAATCCTGCCTTATGCTTGCAGCTTTATATGCTCAAGGAGTCTCAGAGATTACTGAACCATTCAAGTCAAGAGACCATTCAGAGAGACTACTTATCACAATGGGAGCTGATATTAAGGTTAATGATCTTACTATACAAATTAAAGGACTTGACGATAAACTAAGTTCTCTTAACCCTATTGAGGTAACTGTGCCTTCAGATTTTTCATCAGCAGCTTTTTTTATAATTGGGGGGATTATAGTTCCAAATTCTGAGTTAATTTTAAAAGATGTTGGCATTAACCCTACAAGAACAGGTCTTTTAACTGTGTTAAACGATATTGGTGCAAATGTCACTTTAGAAAATATAAAATTAATCTCAGGAGAACCAGTAGCAGATATTATTTGCAAAAGCACTGATAACTTAAAAGCTTTTGAGATTAACAAAAACCTTATGCCCTCTCTTATAGACGAGTTTCCAATCTTATGTGTATTGGCTTCACAAGCTGAAGGTATAAGCCACATAAGAGGTGCAGAAGAATTAAGAGTAAAAGAATCTGATAGAATTAAAGCGATGGTTACAGAACTTAGAAAAATGGGTGTAGAGATTGAAGAGTATCCTGATGGAGTCAGTATAAAAGGGAAAGTCCCACTTAAAGGAGCTGAACTGGAAAGCTATAAAGACCATAGAATAGCAATGTCCTTAACGATAGCTGGCTTGATTGCAGAAGGAACTACTTATATCAAAGATTTCAACTGTGTTGACATTTCATTCCCAAACTTTTACAACCTAATCAAATGTCTCATCCACTAAATAAAGTTTAAACTATAGGAGCAACTAAGATCTACTTAGAAACTTTAGCATGAGTTTTCTTTTAGCAGATAGAACTTTCTTCTATCAAAATAAAAGAGGTTAAACGACCTTTACTTCTCCCTTCAATGCTTTCAGAAACGGTTGTATATTTTAGCTTATAGGATAAGAAGTCCTAACTTTTCCTTATGCCTCTAAATAGCATAGATACAGTTAAAATTTACAGGGTAGATGTAATAACCTTAATAAGATCATTAACAAAAAAATTATTTTAATTTATTTAACATTAATTTTAATCCATATTTTGTAATAAAAAAAATGTCATAGTCTTGACTATGACATATTATTTCTCCCCCAAATTTGCCGATAGGCAACTCTCAAAAAAAGTAAAAGCCTCCTCTTTTATTAGGTTTAAGGATGATATAAAA
>JAOAHE010000019.1 GCA_026415415.1 Thermodesulfovibrionales bacterium
ATTTTATATCATCCTTAAACCTAATAAAAGAGGAGGCTTTTACTTTTTTTGAGAGTTGCCTATCGGCAAATTTGGGAATAATTATGAATTCAAAATCTGTATGTAGAATTATTTAGGATGATGAAACATTTATAGAGTAGAAAAGGTGCCTTCCTAAAAATGAATTGAAGATATCTTTTACAATGTAGTTAAAAAAAATCTACATAAATAAATTATCCATCATTATCAAGAAATCCTTTTAACACATTATTGGGTTAAAATTAAAGATTAAAATCGTGTCTTTCATCTAAAATTAAACAATTATTTACTTTTTCTATTCTTCCCCTTTTTAAAATTAAATTTACAGACAGAAGAACACAGGGCATGTATACATATATAGATTAAATATAACCTACCTATTTTGTTATAATATTCATATAATGATCCTTCAATTTAAGTAAATTAGACTGATTAACCTATAACTTTGTTGATTTAAATAAATAATTTAATAAAAGTATAAATCTTCATCATATCTATGTCAACCAATTAGTTTTAACTACTATATTTTTAAATGCTTTTCATAAAAAGAATAAACCTGAAAAAGATTTTTTTTTGCCAATGAAAACTACAAAAAAGTTTTTTCTAATATTTTTTTTCTTATCAACTATTTTTTTACCCAATCCCGCTACTTCAGAAATACCTCAAAAAAAGAATGTCTTAGTATTAAACTCCTACCACAAAGGATTAAGCTGGACAGACAATATAATCAAAGGTATTGAATCAGTAATAGGAAGTGATAATCCCAAGATTGAGCTTTTCTTTGAGTATATGGATACTAAAAGATTTTTTGACAAAAGATACTTTGAAAGATTTTATAAATTACTTAAGCAAAAATATCATCAACAAAAATTTAGTCTAATAATAGCAACTGACAATGACGCTTTAGACTTTTTAAACCAAAAAGCTCATCAGCTTTTTCCCGATACCCCTATAGTTTTCTGTGGGATAAATAATTTCAAAGATTCTATGCTATCAAATAAAAAATTATTTACAGGTGTTATAGAAGAGACTGATATGAAAAGCACTCTTGATATTGCTCTTAAGTTACATCCAAACACAAAACAAGTTTATGTCATAAACGATAAAACTACAACGGGTATAGCATTAAAAGCTGAGCTATTAAGAATTATGCCCTATTTTCAGAGTCGCGTTTCCTTTATATTTTTAGATGATCTTGATATTGATGAGTTAAGAACAGTAGTAAAAAAATTACCTTTAAATAGCATTATTCTTATGTTAATTGTTAATCGCGATAAAAAAGGTCAGTTCTTTACCTATGAAGAAAGCTTAGCTGTGGTAAGAAATAATTCAGAAGTACCGATTTATGGTCTATGGGATTTTTACATAGGCAAAGGTATAGTTGGAGGAATGTTAACAAGTGCTTTTCACCAAGGCAAAGCAGCAGCCGAATTAGCAAATAAAATATTAGAAGGAGAAAATGTTGCCAATCTATCTATAATAAAAAAGAGTCCTAACATCTTGATGTTTGACTTTAAAGAATTAAGACGTTTTAATATTTCACTTACCAACTTACCCGATGATATTATACTTATAAATCAACCAGATACCTTCTACAGCAAATATAAAAGATTCATTATAACTACCTTAGGAATAATAACAGTTCTATCTTTGATTATTCTTAGCTTAGCGTTAAACATAATTAATAGAAAGAAAACTGAACAACTTCTTAGGGAATCTGAAGAAAAATATCGTGACCTCTATGACAATGCACCGGATATGTATCATTCGGTTAATAAAGATAGTATCATAATTGACTGCAACGAAACAGAGGCAAAAATGTTAGGGTATAAAAAAGAGGAGATAATTGGAAGACCGATCACCGACTTTTTCACAGAAAAATCAAAACAAGATCATGAAAGAGAATTTCCACTACTTAAACTTAAAGGCAGTGGAACTTCTATTGAAAGGGAGTTTGTAAGGAAAGACGGTACGACCTTTCTTGCGAGCCTAAATGTCTTTATAGAAAAAGATGAAAAAGGCGAGCTTATTAAAACAAGAACAATTGCAAGAGATATCACAAGACAAAAACTGATCGAAGAAGAGTTAAAAAGATCGAGAGAAGAACTCAGGAACTTATCAATTCATTTACAAACTGCAATAGAAGAAGAAAGGCGTCATATAGCAAGAGAGATTCATGATGAACTGGGACACGCCTTAACAACTTTAAAGCTTGATTTATCATGGTTAAAGAAAAAACTGCCAACTCAATCAGTTTTAGCAACAAAAACAGATAGCATGATAAATATAGTAAATCAAACAGTTAATGCTGTCCAGAAAATTTCATCAGAATTAAGACCAGGGGTATTAGACTATCTTTCCTTAGCTGACGCAATAGAGTGGCAATTAAGAGAACTTCACAGGAGAACAAAAATAAAATGTAATTTAAAAAATTACACAGACTTTGATATCATAAATCTTGAAAGAGATCGTTCTACTGCTATATTTAGAATTTTTCAAGAAAGCATAACTAATATTATCCGACACTCAATGGCAACATTAATAAATGTATCCTTAGACTTAAAAGGCTCAACTCTCATACTGTTTATTGAAGACAATGGAAAAGGCATACAAGAAGAACAGCTTTTTGATCCTATGTCGTTTGGGATATTGGGAATGAGGGAAAGAGCCTGTTTCTTAGGCGGAGATATTAAAATTATAGGTCAACAAGGTAAAGGCACAATAGTTGAACTAAAAGTTCCTCTCAAAGATACGGAGTATAATAAAATTGATAAAGGTAATAATAGCGGATGATCATAAAATGTTCCGTGAGGGACTTAAACAGATTTTATCTGAAGCACCAGATATTATCGTCGTTGACGAAGCAGGTACAGGGCAAGAAGTACTTGATAAGATTTTCAAAAACTCTTATGATCTTTTAATTTTAGATATTTCTATGCCAGGCATCAGTGGTCTTGAAGTTTTAAAAGCCATTAAAGCTAATAAAATAAAGATTTCCATATTAATATTGAGTATGTATCCTGAAGAGCAGTATGCCCTAAGAGCTATAAAGTATGGTGCAGCTGGCTATATAACAAAATCAAGTGCATCAGATGAACTAATTCATGCTATTAGAAAAATATCAAAAGGAGGTACTTATATCAGTGCTACAATAGCTGAAAGGCTCTTATTTAGCATAAAAGATAATGAAGAGAAGCAGCCTCATGAGAAATTATCAGATAGAGAGTACCAGATACTTGAGATGCTAGTAAAGGGGAAAACAATCTCTCAGATAGCAGAAGAATTAAATCTAAGTATAAAAACTGTAAGTACTCATCGGTCAAGGATTTTAGAAAAAATGAATTTAAGAACAACCGCTGAACTAATTCACTATGCAATTAAAAATAATATCTTTAATGTAACTTAATCTTAACACAATTAATATTAAACAAAACAAAATAGCTTTTAAATAAAATTTATTGAGACTTTTTTATAATATTAATCTTTAGCAACAATGACAAAACTAATAGGATTTTGTTATTGTAATTGAAATACTATTTATCCACAATCACAAAAAATGTTTATAGTTAGATATATAGTACGAAGCCTTACAGTCTTAAATATAATCCTTCTAATAACCGTCTCAGCTTTAGTTTATTTATATATATTGCCCTTATTGAGCATAGATATACAACTTGCCCTGAAACCTATAAAAGCTGCTGAAAAAAATGAAGAAATAACTCAACACTCAGTGCAAACTCTTATGTTAGCAGATTACTTAATAATAGCTGACCAAAATATATTTCACCCTGAAAGGAAAATACCAGAAAAAAAAGAGGAGAAACAGCTGCCTAAGCCTGAATTTATCCTATATGGTACTTTAATCACTGATGACCAAAGTATCGCTTATTTAGAAGACTTAAAAGCACCCCATACAACAGCAGGCAGAGGTAAGAGACAAAAAACTTTACAAAAAGGTGGCAGTTTAAGTGGGTTTATTCTCTCTGAGGTATATCATGATAAGATTGTAATGACAAGAGGAGACGAAAGACTGGAAGTAAGCATTAATGAAAATACCCATAAAAAATCAAGAACCACAGAGACCACATCAACAAAAAATGAGCCCTCAGTAAATAAACCAGAAACTACAAGCATTAAAGAACCATCCCAAAGAGGTAGAGTACAAGCTACAGTGACAGATCCATCAATTGATAGAAGAAGGTCTATCACGGAGGAAAGACAAAGACGACGTGATGAAATTAGACAAAATAGAGCAATTCAATAGTATAGTTAAGCAATAAGTACTCTAAAACCACTAATGATACCTAAAAAAATAAAAGAAAAAATATTAGCAGGTCAAAGACTTGAGAGATCAGAAGCTTTAGAAATCTATTCTTCAGAAAATATCTTTGATATAGCAAGATTAGCCAACAAAGTGGCTATCAGGTATAATGATAATAAAGTTTATTTTATTCTAAACAGGCATATAAACCCAACAAATATTTGCATCAACCGATGTAAATTCTGTGCCTTTAGCCGTTCAAAGGGACAAGAAGGTGCTTATGAGCTTACAATAGATGAGATTATAAATAAGATTAAAGAAGACTCAATAAAATTTAACATCCCTATAAGAGAGGTTCATATAGTTGGTGGACTTCACCCACAATGGCAATTTGACTATTATTTAAGAATGCTCAAAGAGATAAAAAATAACTTTCCACATATCGCTATCAAAGCTTTCACAGCTGTTGAGATTGATTACATGTCAAAAATTAGTGGCTTAGACATCGTAGAAACCCTTTCTGCGCTTAAGAAAAATGGGTTAGATATATTGCCTGGTGGTGGAGCTGAGATATTTGCAGAAAAAATAAGACAACAACTATGCCCAGAAAAAATTAAAGGTGAAAGATGGCTTGAGATTATGGAGATTGCTCATAACTTAGGAATTAAAACAAATGCCTCTATGCTTTATGGACATGTAGAAAGTATTGAAGATAGAGTTGATCATCTAATAAGATTGAGAGACTTACAGGATAAAACAAACGGATTCCAAGCCTTTATCCCCCTTGCATACCATCCCAAAAATAATCAAATGGGTGGCTATTATACCTCAGCAATAGAAGACCTTAAAACTATAGCGTTAAGTAGATTGGTGCTTGACAACTTCCCTCACATAAAAGCTTATTGGGTAATGCTTGGACAGAAAATATCACAAATTGCCTTACTATTTGGTGCTGATGATATTGATGGAACTGTAATTGAAGAGAAGATTACCCATTTAGCGGGAAGCACAAGTCCACAAATTATGCATAAAGATATCCTCATAAATATTATTAAAAAAACTGGTAAAAGGCCTGTTGAAAGAGATGCTTTCTACAATATAATTGAAGAAATTAGTTAACTCCTCAACAAAAAACTAAGCCCTTTTCCATCTTCTATGAATCCACAACCATTCAGTAGGATGACTTAGTATATAATCCTCTATATAACGATTAAAACGTTTTGTATCTTCAATCACAGCCCTCTCAAAGTCATTAATATCTGAAAGACATACCTCTGGATATATTCTGATCACCTGATCATTACCGTTTCTATTTATAAAAACAGGTATGACTGCAGCTTGAGTCTTTCTTGCTATCAAAGCCGGCATCTTTGAGGTCCAGGCAGGCATTCCTAAAAAATTTATCAAATATCCTTCATTCTCCAAAACAGCTTGGTCAATAAGGATCCCTACCGTCTTGTTTTCCCTTAATTCAGAAAGAATCTGTTTTAAGGCACCACTTTTATAGACAACTTTGTTTCCGAACTTAGCCCTAATTCTCTCAATGATTTTATTGAGATAGGGATTTTTCTGCTTCCTGACAACTATTGATGCATTATCAATATAACGTGATAAGGATAAAGCCATAAGTTCCCAATTACCGCAATGCCCTGTTATGATTATTACACCTCTACCTTTAAACCTGGCTTTATAATAGTTCTCAATACCGATTATTTCAACATTCTCTATTATCTTTCTGCCAAAGCCGTAATAAATCTTAATTACTTCAACTAATGACTTCCCTAAGTTTTTAAAAGTTTCTTTACAAATTTTTTGACAATTCTCATTTCCAAATACTCTCTTAATATTCTCCAACGCAATAAATCTTCTACTGCTCCATAAATGGAAAAATAAAATACCCAAAAAATCACCAATTTTCTTAGCCATGCTTTGCGGAAGCAAAGCTATCGGTAAGGTAAAGACTATTATAAAAAAAGTCTCTAAAAAATACTTAACCTTAATCAACGCTCATTTTCACTATCCTTCTTTTTATCTTCCTTCTCTTCTTCCTTTTTTGCTTCTAATGCCTCAGATATTTCAGATAATCTTTTCATAACAAGGTAGTTAATAGTTCCTTCAGGATAAGTTTGATCATCCCTCAATATACCTGCTGGCATACCTGTCAATATTTCAAGTCCTTCCTCCATTTTATCAATAGGATATATAAAAAACTTCTTCTCTTTTACAGCTTCAATAACGCTCTGTTTTAGCATTAGATGTTTAACATTTCTTCTTGGAATTATTACCCCTTGCCCATTTAAACCTCTATGTTTACATAGCTCAAAAAAACCCTCAATCTTCTCATTAACACCACCGATGGGTTGGACATCACCGCTTTGATCCATAGAGCCAGTAACAGCAATGTCTTGTCTAAGGGGAACTCCTGAAATACTACTTAATAACGCATAAAGCTCAGCACAAGTAGCACTATCGCCTTCTACCATCTCATAAAGCTGCTCAAAAGTAATAGAGGCAGATATACTAAGAGGTTTTTTTAAAGCATATTTACTACCTAAATAGCTTGAGATAATCATTATAGCTTTTTCATGAATTTTACCGCTCATCTTAGTCTCACGCTCAATATTAACTATTCCTGCTTTACCAGTAAATGTCCGAGCGGTAATTCTGGAAGGTTTGCCAAAACTATAATCGCCTAAGTCTAAAACAGCCAACCCATTTACTTGGCCTACCTTTTTACCTTCAGTATTTATGATCAAAGTATCTTCAAGGATCATCTCCCTTATTCGCTCTTCGATCCTATTGGAACGATATATCTTTTCATCTAAAGCTTTAGTCACATGTTTATCAGTTACGATTGAAGAATTTTCTTTAGTAGCCCAGTAATTAGCTTCTCTAAGGATATCAATAATGTCACTAAATCTTGTAGAAAGCTTATCCTGATGTCCAGCTAATCTTGAACTGAACTCAATTACCTTAGCCACTCCATGTTTATTGAAGGGGTTAAGGCTTTCTTCTTTTATACAAGTGGCAATGAATGAGGCATACTTGTTGATATTTTCTAAGTTCCTATCCATTCTGTTATCAAAATCAGCTTTCACTTTAAATAACTCTCTATACTCCTCATCAAGATTATAAAGAATATAGTACATATAAGGATTTCCTATTAATATTACTTTAACATCAAGCGGTATAGGTTCAGGTTTCATAGCTACAGTGCTTAAAAGTCGGTATTGCTCCCAAACATCCTCAATTTTTATCTCTTTATTTTTTATAGCTCTTTTGAGTGCATCGTATGAGAAAAGATTTTTAAAAAGTTCAAGTCCATTAATTACAATATATCCGCCATTTGCTTTATGCATAGAACCAGCCTTAATCATAGAAAAATCAGTAACAGCTATACCATACTGTAGTTTGTGTTCTATGCGACCAAAAAGATTTAGATAAGTTGGGTTGCTCTCAAAGACAATAGGAGCTCCCTTTGTTTCTGAATTATCCACTATCAAATTAACAGTATATTTGGTATAGGACATCTCCTGTTTAGGAATTTTCATAAAGGGAAAAGGAGATGGTTGCTCCTCTTGAAGTTTAAAATCATCTAAGTGAGACAGGATATCCTCTTCAACAGCATTAAGATAAGCTTCTACTTTTTCAATATCTCTGTATTTATATGCTAAATCCTTTATTAAACTTCCAAGAGCTCCCAAGGCTATCTCTCTCTCTAACCTATTTAACATCTCTTTGAGCTTCTTCTCTGCCTCTCTTACTGCTCGAGCTATGTCATCAAGTCTCTCTTGCAGAGACTTGCCTATCTCTTCTATCCTTGCCTTAGTTTGCTCATCTAAGGAAGCAAATTCCTCTTCACTTAGTGGCTCTCCAGATTTTTTAATAGGAATAATAAGCAATCCTGATGGAGTTCTCCTAATAGAAAAACCCTTTGACTGAGCTTCTTCTTCTAAGCTCATAAATAACTTTTTCTGTTTATCTTGAAACTCTTCTATGATCTTACTTCTTTGCTTATCATATTCTTTTGACTCAAATACTTTTACGATCTCTTCTTTTATAGTTTTAATAAGAAATTCCATATCTCTTTGAAACTCCCTGCCTCTACCTGGAGGGAAAGATATAGCTATAGGGCTGTCGGGATCTTTAAAATTATAGACATAACACCAATCTTGAGGGACTTTCTCTGTTGATGCTTTTTTCTCAAGTAAAGTTTTAATAGTTCTAACTCTTCCTGTTCCATTTTCACCCAAAGCAAAAATATTAAAGCCTTTGCTATTTAGGCTCAAACCAAAATCAATAGCCCTTAATGCCCTTTCTTGTCCTATGATGCTTTCTAAGGTATGAATATCATCGGTTGTATTAAACTTAAATATATCAGGATCACAGCAGTTATAAAGCTCTTCGTAACTAAGTGCTATAGACATATTTTCCCCCTTTAGAATATTTAAACTGTCACCCAAACAGGCGTTTTCTCAAGATATCTTATTAAATCATCAATATTAACATTTTCCTCTGTAAAAAAAACTCTACCACCTCTCAAAGACCCTATTTCCTTGATATTTGTAATTCTAAGATATCCTATTTCCCTTGAAGCAAGATATCCTGTCGTATAATCAGGATCATCAGAAATGCATATCTCAGCAACTATTTTTTTATAGTTTGCAACCTTCGAAGCAAGAATAATTGCCTCCTTTACCCTATTATTATTAATCTTTAATTTTGATAATCTATTTGTAAGCCGTCTCAAAGATTGTTTTTCAATGCCAAGTCTTGAAACCCTTACCCCCCTTTCCATATCAGGATCTAACCTTATAGCATCTCTACAAGTTAAAATTGCAGCACCTCTCATTGTTCTATGAGCGTCCAATACCTCAAAAGCCTTATCTATAGCCAAATCTGAAATATTCAACTTCTTCAAACTATCCCTCACAAACTGTTTTGCCTCTTGTGGTGAGCTAAAAACCTGAGTTTTTATATTTAAGATCTCTACTTGAATTGGATTTTCCTTAAGTTTCTCTAAGGTAAAATAAATTTTATCTACAGCACCTCGGGGATGTTGAGATGCTTTAATTAAATATTTCTCTAAAACTTTCTTTATATCTTTCTCTTCATAAATACCTTCTGCACCTGAAATATGAAACTCTTGATAGTCTCTTTGCTGAGAGGCTCTCATCCTTACATTCCATAATGAGGGGTTCATATAGTATTTTAACTAAAATTAAGCTATCTGTAAAAAATACTTTTGAAAAAAACTATTTGGATATATCTTGTATTATCTATTATGCCTCTGATAAACTTCAAAATAACAACACTAAAGGAGTTTATATGTTAACAGACAGATTAATAGGTATACTCGCAGGTGGGGTATCAGCAGAAAGAGAGGTGTCCTTAAGAAGTGGAAAGGCTGTATTTTCAGCTCTCCAAAAGAAAGGGTACAAAGTTATATTTCTTGATCTCCAGTACGATATAGCAAGCTTGATAAAAAAAGAAGGAATAGAGATAGCTTTCCTCGTCCTTCATGGCGGCTGGGGGGAAAACGGTGCCATTCAAGGGCTCTTAGAGATAATGAATATTCCCTATACTGGCTCAGGAGTTTTAGCATCTGCCCTTGCTATGGATAAAGAAATATCCAAAAAATTATTTCTTTCCCATGGCTTATCTGTTCCTAATTTTAAAGTCATAAAAAAAGACAAAGCTATAGCAAGCATACTAAAAGATACTAAAAAAACCTTTGATTATTTATCCCAAAGGGTAGATTTTCCTTTACCATGGGTTATAAAACCTGCTACAGAAGGATCAAGTATAGGCGTCAATATTTTAAAAGGGGAAGAAGACATATCCCGATACTTAGAAAATGCCTTCAGCTATTCTGACAGAATAATCATAGAAAAATATATAAAAGGTAAAGAAATACAAATAGGAATCCTTGAAGATAAAATTTTAGGGGGCGTGGAAGTTAGACCATCCCTTGAGTTTTATAGTTACGAAGCAAAATATACTGCAGGATTAACTCAATATATCCTTCCCCCTGAGGTTGATGCAAATATTTATGATAAACTTAAAATTGCTGGTCTCAAAGCTCATCAAGCACTCAACTGCGAAGGTGCTACAAGAGTAGATTTAATTTTAGATGATATGAACAATATTTATGTACTTGAAGTAAACACTATCCCCGGTATGACCGAGACGAGCTTATTGCCAAAAATTGCTAACCTTGTTGGGATGGACTTTGAGACTTTGGTAGAAGAAATACTCAGATTATCTTTAATAAAATTCAATATTCTAAAGTAGTAGAATAAGTGCAAAAAGTAAAACTAACAACCCTTATTGCAAAAAAAAAGATATTTTTTTTATGCTCTTTACTGATAACAATTATATTAGCTATTATCTGGCTTCTTTCCTTGATTAAGCAACATTTTCCCCTAAAAGAAATAATCTTCACTGGTAATCACTATCTAAGTTACAACGACCTATATAATTTATCAAAAGTAAAAATCAATGAGCCACTTTTTTGGATTTCCACTGAAAAAATTTATAAGAACTTGATTAGCTCTTCATGGATTAAAGATGTAAAAATAAAAAAAGATTTAAACGGCAAGCTGATTATTCAAATAACTGAAGCTACTGCTGTAGCCATTCTACATAATGCAAAAAGAAATTACCTTATAGACAAAGCAGGTACAATATTAGAAGAAATACCTGAAAACCAATTTTTATTTTTACCCGTCATAAAGGATATTGATCCAATGAAAGACAAAGATACTTTTACAGAAGCTATCTTACTTCTTAATACCCTTAAAGATAAAAGCACTATCCCTCTGTCTGATCATATAGAGATTATCGGTAAGTATCCTGAAGATTTAGCAGTGAGAACACAAGAGATGACAATAAAGTTTGGTGCTGGGAATTTTGAAGAAAAACTTGATAAACTTGAAAAAATTAAGGAAGAAATAAAAAATAAATACAGCTCAATTGAATCAATTGACTTAAGATTTACTGATCAAGTAATTGTTAAACCAAGAAATTAATATCAAAAATGATTATAAAAAAATCTTTTAAAAAACATCTTGTAGGATTAGACATAGGCACAACAAAAATTTGTGTTGCAGTTGGAGAATTAAGTAAAAATGGTATCACTATTACATCAATTAACACTACCTCTTCTTTAGGGCTTAAAAAAGGGACAGTAATAAATATAGAGTCAACTGTCAACTCTATAAGAAAGGTTATAAATGATGCCGAAAGATTTACAGGGAAACCCATTCATGAAGTTTTAATAGCAGTCACTGGTAGCCACATAAAAGGAGAACAGGTTTCTACTTCAACATACATAAAAAATGATGAGGTTACCTCACAAGATATAGAAACAGCTATTAGTTCAATAAACTTTAATATCCCCCCAGAAAGGGAGATACTCCAGATTGTGCCCACAGATTTTATACTTGATGGAGCAAGTGTTATTTCAGACCCAGTAGGTCTATCTGGCTTTAAATTGGATATAAATAGTATTATCATTACAGGATCTTCAATTGCTATCCAAAATCTTATTGAATGTTGTAGGAGAGCAGGATTAGAAATTAAAGACATAACCCTTCAATCTATCGCCTCAGCTGAGGCAACATTATACCCAGAAGAAAAGAAAAATGGAATAGCTATTATAGATTTAGGAGGTGGTACTACAGATATAGCGGTCTACAAAGATGATTATCTTAAATATGTATCAGTAATAGCCTTAGGAGGTAATCACTTTACTAATGATCTATCTATTGGATTAGGACTAACATTTCAAGAGGCTGAAAGAATTAAAATTAAAAACAGCAATATCTTACTTTCTGAGGAAAGCAAAAATTCAGAAATTGATATCTACGAAATTAGCGGACAAATAAAGAAGATACCACAAAAGTATCTATTAGAAATTTTACTGCCAAGAGCAGAAGAATTTATAAGTCTAATCAAAAAGGAGCTTACAAAAATTAACAAATTAGGCATAAACATAGGGAGCATAGTAATGACTGGTGGGGCATCGCTTCTACATTCACTTGATAAACTTGCTCAAGCTACACTTTCTCTGCCTGTAAGGATAGGTTATCCAAAGGCATCTGTCTTAAGAAAAAACTCTTCACGACCTTTTTTAACTGATCTATTACCTGAGCACAATAACCCTATTTACTCAACAAGTATCGGGCTTCTACTTTATGGTTCCGATCAATATATATATGCTGAAGAAGACTCATCAGCTACTATAACTATTAAAATGAGTTCGTTGTTTAAAAAAACTTTCAGCAAGATAGGAGGCTTTAATGTTTGAGTTAGAACAGGCTGAAAGAACTATTGCTAAAATAAAAGTAATTGGAGTTGGTGGTGGTGGCTGTAATGCTGTAAACAGCATGCTTTCATCTTCCCTTTTTGGGGTTGAGTTTATAGCTGTCAATACTGATCTGCAACATCTTGAGATGTCATTAGCACCTATCAAAGTACAGATAGGAGCAGAACTAACTAAAGGTTTAGGTGCTGGAGCTAACCCTGTAATAGGAAAACAAGCAGCTATTGAGGACAAAGACTCATTAACTGCGTGTATAGAAGGTGCTGATATGGTGTTTATAACGGCTGGAATGGGCGGTGGCACAGGCACAGGCGCATCACCAGTAATAGCAAGTCTTGCTAAAGAGCTTAAAGTTTTAACAATTGCTGTAGTTACAAAACCTTTCTATTACGAAGGAAGGAAAAGGGCATTACAAGCCGAAGACGGAATTAACGAATTAAAAAGATATGTTGATACCCTTATAGTCTTACCAAATGACAATATTCATAAAATAGTAGAAAAAGGCACACCCCTTATAAAATCCTTTGCGATTGCAAATGATGTCTTAAGGTCGGCTATTCAAGGCATCTCCGATGTAATACTTTCTCCAGGGTTTATAAACTTAGATTTTGCTGATCTCAAAACGGTCATGGAAAACGCTGGCAAAGCTGTAATAGGTGTCGGTCGTGGTAAAGGACAAGATGCCGCTATAGAAGCTGCAAAAAAAGCTATATCAAACCCCCTTTTAGAAGACTCCTCTATTGAAGACGCAAAAAACATACTTTTAAATATCACAGGAGGGTTTAATCTATCTCATAATGATGTTCAAGTAATTGCTGAACATATCCACAATTCCGTTCATGAGGAAGCAAATATAATATTAGGTACTGTACTTAATCCAGAGATGGAAGATGAGATATCAGTAACTGTTATAGCTACTGGTATGGAAAGCAAAAAAACAATAATACTACCAAAAGACAATATTAAAACATGGCACCCACAAAAACAAACAACTACAGTAAGTGGAACGAGCACAATCTTATCAAAAAAACTCCCTCTTCAATCTATAATTGAACAACAAAATGTCATTATCCCAACTGAAACAAAAAAAGAACCCCCTATTGAGAAACCTTTATCTCAAGAACCATCAACGATTGAGGAAGATGAAGACCTTGACATCCCAACATTCATGCGGAAGAAAGGATAAAAAATTAACAGAAGACTTATTGAGAAAATAAATCACTTACTAACTCTTGAAAAAGGAACCATCTATAAAGAGCACGGTGGTAAATTAAGGATATGTCTTGTATACCCAAACACCTATCACGTAGGCATGTCTAATCTTGGTTTTAATGGTCTTTATGGTCTTTTAAATAAAAGAATAGATGTTGTATGTGAGAGAGCTTTCCTGCCCGATGCAGAAGATTTACCTGAGTACATAAGAACAAACACACCTATTTTTTCTATTGAATCTAAAACACCTTTAGATAGATTTCACATATTAGCTTTTTCTTTATCTTTCGAAAATGACTACATTAACATACTAAGGATTTTGCAAATCTCAAACATACCCTTTTATTCTAAACAAAGGAATAAATACCACCCTTTACTTATTGCAGGTGGTGCCTGTATGTTTTTTAATCCAGAACCGGTAGCACTTTTTTTCGATATCATCTTCATCGGAGAGGCAGATGAATCAATAAATGAGTTTATAGATATAGCTATAAATACAATAAATATTGAAGCTATCCCTAATCGTTTAGAACCCAGAAAGGATCTTAAAGAAAAAATTAAAGAGGCTTCTTTAAAAATTGAAGGATTGTACATTCCAGAATTTTACCACATCTACTATGACCAATCAGGCTTAATCTCAAAAAGGATCAATATAAAAGGAGCTCCAGAGAAAATCTCAAAAAGATTTATTAAAAATATAGATATTTCCCCATTAAGGTATAGTATATCAACACCCCAGACAGAATTTGCTAGTATGGCACTTGTAGAACTAATGAGAGGATGTCCATGGAAATGTAGATTTTGTGTTGTTGGATACTCCTTTAATCCTGTAAGAGCAAAAAAATTGCATGAAGCAGAAGCAGAAATCAAAGATTTAAAACTTGTCCATGACAGAATCGGTCTAATAGGTCCCTCTCTATCAAATTATCCAGGTATTGAGAAAATCTTAAGTATTGAAGGGGTTCAATTCTCTATAACATCTTTACGAGCTACATATGATAGTCTTAAAATAATTGAAAACATCAAAAACCATAAAAGTATCTCTTTAGCACCTGAGGCTGCTACAGACAGGCTTAGAAAAGTGATAAATAAAAAGATAACAGAAGAAGAAATATTGGAAATATCTAAAACAATCCTTGATGCAGGCTTTGAAAATTTAAGACTTTACTTTATGATAGGATTACCTACGGAAAAGGAAGAGGACATCGTAGCTATCGTAAATATCTCTAAAAAGATTAGATCACTTTCAGAAAAAGGTACTATAGTCCTCAGTATAAGCACATTTGTCCCAAAACCACATACACCCTTTCAATGGCATCCTATGGAGCCCTTAGAATCCTTGAAAGGAAAATTAAAATTTTTAAAGAGATCACTTAACAACAATAAAAATATAAAAGTTTTTCATGATTTGCCAAAACATGCCCAATTACAAGGTATTTTATCTCTTGGCGACAGAAGGATCAGTGAACTGTTAACTAATGCCATAAACACAGAAAACTGGCAAAAAGCAGCAGTTATCTCAAATACCAACTTATCTTTCTATTTATTCCGTCAGAAGTCTTATGATGAAATAATGCCATGGGATTTTATAGATAGTGGGATATCAAAGAAAACTTTGTGGGAACAATACTTAGAAGCTCTTAGTTTAACATAAAATAAAAACATTAGGAGGTTAAATCTTATGGATGAAAAAGAGAAACTTATTGAATCTTTAAAAGGCTATAAGGAAAAGGTTCCAATAACAGAAACTGCCACATTAGAGTGGGATAAAGACCTTATATTTGTTGGGAGAACACAAAGAGGCTATGAGATAGAATTTGATGCTAATCTACAGTGGGGTTGTAAACCAACCGATGCTTTAGTATTAGCTCTTGCAGGTTGTACAGCTATAGATGTTTTTGTATTTCTGCAAAAAATGCAAGCCGAAATAAAAAACTTTAAGATTTCAATTAATGCAGAGAGAAACCCTACCCCTCCTCAGTATTATAAAGCAATTCATATGACTATTACGGTAAAAGGGCAAAACATAGATAGTAGAAAAATAGAACGAGCTATTTCTCTCTCACATGAAAAGTACTGTTCAGTGTATCATTCTTTGAGAAAAGATATGGATGTAAAGATTAATTATGAGATAATTAAAGAATAATACAGACTACAGAGAGGGGTTAACTATTAATAAAGTCTCTCCTCTCTGTAAAAAACCTATTCTTCTTTAAACATGTAACCCACCGCAGGGACAGTTATAATATGCTCAAAATCTGGTGATTTTTCTTGAATCTTTTGTCTTAAATGCTGTATATGCACATCTATCACTCTACTCCATGAATAAAGCTTAGAGTTTTTCCATAGAGTTCTTTTAATCTCCTCACGAGAAATAACCTTGCCTTTATTGGAGACTAATAGACATAGAAGATCATACTCTTTTGGTGTCAAAAAAATTAAGTTATCTTTTACAGTGACTTTTCTTCGCTTTAAATCTATTTTTATATCATTAACAACGATCTCCTCAACAAATGGCTTAGATCTCCTCAAACAAGCCCTTATACGAGCAATCAATTCAATAGTCTCAAAGGGTTTAACCACATAATCATCAGCACCACTTTCTAAGCCAATTACCTTATCTGAAATCTTATCTCTTGCAGTAAGCAATATTATCGGTATCTTAATATCATCTTTTCGCATCTTTCTGGATATCTCAATGCCATCACCGTCTGGAAGCATTATATCAAGCACAATCAGATCGGGATTCTCTTTTCTGAAAATCTCTTCACCTAATGTCCAAGAGTCAGCGGTTACGACTTCAAAATCATGAAACTCAAGGTTAGCTTTCAAAACCTTCAAAATATCATGATCATCATCTATGACTAAAATTTTATTTTTCATTTTTAGTATTATCTTTAATTTTTAATTCAAGTGGTATATCAAAGTAAAAACAACATCCATCCTTACCATTACTGTGAACACCTATCTTCCCACCATGAGCCTCTATTATACTTTTACATATTGATAACCCAAGCCCAGCACCTTCTTTACTGCCTAACTTATAAAACTTTTCAAAGATGAGATATTGTTTTGAAACTTCAATACCTTGGCATTGATCACAGACTTCAAAATGGAAGCAACCATCCTTTCTCACTGCTTCAACTTTTATCAAAGAATCAACAGGGCTAAACTTAATAGCATTTATAAATAAATTTGACAATACCTGTTTAATTCTTTCTTCATCTACCTTTATCATAAAGTCACAATCTATATAAACATCAAAACGTATATTCTTTTTTTGAGCCTCAAAACTAAATTGATAAACTAAATCTCTTATTAAATCCTCTGGTTTAACATCTACTAAATTTAATTCTGATTTTCCCTGTTCAATTCGTTCAATATCAAGCATATCATTAACCATCCGAATCAGCCTGTCAACATTGTTTTTAATAATATCTAAAAAAACTAAAAATTCATCAGAAATTGAACTAATCTGTTGATAATTACTACCCTTGATATATCTTGCATTTATATAATCAATAGCACCTTTTATTGAAGTAAGGGGAGTTCTTAACTCATGAGATGCCCTTGCAATAAAATCAGACTTTCTCAAGTTAGCTTCTTGTAAAAGAGAGTTCATCTCAAGAAGCCGTGCATTAGTTAGTTCTACATCCTTTGTGGCAGCCTTTATCTTATCATTTAAACTATGATGATAGTCCTGTAATGTTCTTGCCATTGAAGCAAAAGATTTGTAAAGCTCCTCAAGCTCATCACCACTTTTAATCTCCCGTTGGGGGTTATAAATCCCATTGGAAAAATCATCTATCGAACTCTTTAACTCGCTCAAAGGTTTTAATATTAGCTTTTTAATTAAGAGAGAAAGCCCAACTATTAATGATAATAAAGTAAAAATCCCTCCTATCAAGATATTTCTATTATTTGAATCTATATATGAAAAAGTATTGTCTATAGGAATAGTTATACTTATAGCACCCCTTACATCACCAATTTTATAACCTTGATGAACATGACAACCCATACATGAGTCTTCGATATAAAGAGGTGAGATATACCGGAAGTATTTTGTATTATCCTTAGTAACTATAGCCATTTGTTCATTAGATTTATTCTGTTCAAAAAGTAATAAAGCATCTCGCTCAAATTCATCCGGTTTATTTTCTGGATTAATTAGATTCAGACTTGTAATATTAAACCAAAACAACCCCTTTTCCTTAGCGTAATCAGATAACTCACGAGTAACCATAGCAGGATTCTTTCTTACATAGGTCTTTCCATTTTGAGCTGTTATTTCTGCTTCTATATTTTTTAAGTAAGGATTAGCTTTAACCCCGGGTAGTTTTTCAACAAATACTCCTTGATGATCTGATATCCATTTACGAGTTATAACTAAATGTCTAAAAATAGCTCTTGCTTCATAAAGTATTTGCTCCATGATCAGCCTTTCTTGCTGTTTGATAAATATGTAGAAAGAAATCCCCAAAGTAATTGTTAAAATGAATGCACAACATAAAACGAATTTAGTATTAATAGGTAATCTCATATAAACATCCAAACTTTGCTGGAATATTATTTATATTAAATTATTTAAGAAAGATACAACAAATCCTTACAAAACCTTCTGCTTTCATTTGTTACCTTCTTCCACCCTAATAATAAAAAATTTCTGAGCTTAAATTAGATAAGAAAAAAATTAATATTTCTCAAAAATTTTTCAAAAATATATAAAAAAGCAATACGATGATGTTTTTCTAATTAAAGAAATTAATACCTTATAACTTTCAATATCTATAAATATGTTATAATAAATTCACAAATTTACTACTTGAATTTTTAAGCCCCCTTAGCTCAGTAGGATAGAGCACAGGTTTCCTAAACCTGGTGCCGCAGGTTCAATTCCTGCAGGGGGCACTTGTTGATTCAACTATATCTTACTCCTAACCTCTGACTAAAAGTGAACAAGATTTCATATTAAAAGTACAATTAGTTATTTTGCTTTAATTGTCCATCAACAAGATAACTAAAATAATGTTTACCTAATCTTTACTGTAAATTAACAATTATAAAATAAAAATTTATCACCTCTGATCAGATTTTAAAAGGACCATCTTTTATGATTACTAACTTCGCTCAAAACTACACATTGAATAAAAAGGGACAGTATTGAACAATTATGGCATAAATCATAAAAGAGGGGAAAAAAACTCCTCTATCACTTACAAAGCTCAAGAGACTTAAGAAGCTTTTCTATTTGAGGTACCGCTGTGCCAACTTCCGCTACTACAATTCCAGCAGCATGATTAGATAATTTAGCAGCCTCCTCCATTGTAGCACCAGCGGAATATGCCAAAGTGAAGGTTGCTATAACAGTATCTCCAGCACCTGTAACATCAAAAACCTTTCTTGCTACCGTGGGAAAATGAGTTACAGATAACGCAGGAAATCCATTACTTTTTTTAAATAGTGTCATACCTTCTTCTCCTCTGGTTATGAGTAGAGAATGACAACGCAATTTCTCAACCAAAATCTTTCCTGCCTTAATAAGGCTTTTTTCATCCTTGATCTCAACACCAGACCCTTCAGAGGCTTCAACTACATTAGGGGTAAGAAGAGATACATTTTTGTATAAATGGAAATGTCCAACCTTTGGGTCAACAGATATAAACTTGTGATACCTATTTGCCAAAAGAACCACTTCGTCCATTAATGGTGAAGAGATGACACCTTTTTTATAATCTGAAATTATAATAGCATCGTGCTGGGGGATAGACTCTTTAAGGAAATTTAATAGATTTTCTAAATTTTTACCTTCAACCTTTTTTCTTTCCTCTTTATCAAACCTTACAACCTGCTGATTATGAGCAATAACTCTTGTTTTTACAGTGGTATGTCTTCTATCAGTTATTAGACCTTCTATATTAATATTGCTCGTTGTTAACATCTCAACAAGTTTATTACCTGCACTATCATTGCCTATAGTCCCAGCAATAGTGACTTTCCCACCAAGAGCTCTAATATTATTTGCTACATTTGCTGCTCCACCCATACGAAAATTTTCCTCAACAACATCGACCACAGGTACAGGTGCTTCAGGTGAGATTCTGGTTACTTTACCTAAAATATAACGATCAAGTATGAGGTCGCCGATTACAAGTATTTTCTTATAAATAAAGCTATTAATAATGCCTAAATAATTCATTTTCCTCTTTTAAATAATATTTATCACTCCAACCAAAAGTTTGCATTTAATAAATTATTCAAGTATTTTTTAATCAACATAAATCAAGCTTGTCATTTATGAAACAAAAAGCTAAAATAAAAAATCACTAATATTTTAAAATAAAGTTATGATTAAACAAAAGTCATATGAGGCTATTATCAACAACCTTCCTATTGGCTTCACTACTGTTGATGAAAACGGAATTACCGTAGACTTTAATCAAGCAGCTCAGACAATAACTGGATTTACAAAAGAAGAAGTAATTGGTAAGCCTCACAATAGCATATTTCATCCCGACACATCAAGCGATCCATGTCCTTTATTCACCCATGCTTTTGAAAAAAAAGAACCTATCACAGCAAAAGAAAAAAGTTTTCGTAAAAAAAATGGTCAGATTATTACTTTATTAGTAAGTGTAGCACCCCTTTATGACTCTGATGGAAATTTTATAGGTGGAGTAGAGATATTTAGAGATGTTACAGAGATCAAAAGGCTTGAAAGGGAACGACAAAATATATTAGCTATGTTTGCCCATGATATAAAGAACTCTATCTCTATATCTGTTGGTTTTATAAAAAGGATATTATCAGGCAAAAGAGAACTTTTAGATGAGCACTTAAACATCGCCCTCAATGAACTACAAATAGTAGAAAATTTAATATCAGATTTCATAGAATTCTCAAAAATAGAGGCTAAGAAAAATCAACTTTCTAAAGAAGAAGTTAACCTATGTGAATTAATCAAAGAACAAATAGAGTCATTATCACTTAAGGCTAAAGAGAAAAATATCAATGTTCAGTTTTTTAAAGATAAATCAACCTATCTCATTCAAACCGATATTAATTTACTAAAAAGAGCTTTACTAAACATATTAGATAACGCAATTAAGTATAATAAACCTGAAGGTCTAATAAAAATATCACTTAAAGAGACTGATAGATTAATGTATATTGAAGTAGAAGACACTGGAATTGGGATACCTGAAGATAAATTATCACTTATTTTTGATGCTTTTTACCGAATCTCCAAAGATAATAAAGGCTCTGGGTTAGGGCTGTCAATAGCAAAGAAGATTATAGAAACTCTTGGAGGCAACATCTTAGTTAGAAGTCAATTAGGTAAAGGGAGTTGTTTTAGTTTAATACTCCCTAAATAAGTAAATTGATTAAAATACTTATTTATTTAAATTAAAAACAGTCAATACAATAAACTTATATAACAAAATTATCATTACCTCTTAATTGGTAATTAAATCTTCAATGTAACCAACTTAAGATGATTAAAAGTCTTAAGTTTTTAATGCCATTGCAACCTAAAAGATGAACTACCAAAAAACAGCCTAACAAACAGTGCCTGACTTTAAAAATCTTTCAAAGGCTTTTTTATCATTAGATTTTAAGAAAGCCTCCTCAGGAGTTATAATCTTCTGCATGAGATACTCATTTATCACTTGGTCCATAAGTTGCATGCCATCAGCTTTTCCTGTTTGAATAATTGATGGAATCTGAAAAGTCTTTCCTTCTCTAATTAAGTTAGCTACAGCTGTATTTACAAATAGTATCTCTAAAGCAGCTATTCTCCCTGATTTATCAGCTCTTTTTAAAAGTTGTTGAGATATTACACCTTTAAGAGATTCAGACAGCATAACTCTAATCTGAGCTTGTTGGTTAGAGGGAAAGGCATCTATAATTCTATCAACAGTCTTTGCTGCAGAACTAGTATGAAGAGTGCCAAAAACCACATGACCTGTCTCTGCAGCAGTTATAGCAAGCTCTATTGTCTCTAAATCTCTCATCTCTCCAACCAGAATAACATCTGGATCTTCTCTTAAAGCAGACCTTAGAGCAGATGCAAAGGAATTGGTATGTTTGCCTACTTCTCGTTGATTTACAAGACAACCTTTACTAATATGAACAAATTCAATAGGATCCTCAATAGTGAGGATATGATCTTTTCTGGTCGTGTTAATATAATCTATAAGTGCAGCTAAGGTTGTTGATTTTCCACTACCTGTAGGACCTGTTACCAATACTAAACCACGATTCATATTACAAAACTTCAGCAATGATTTTGGTAATTTTAAATCTTCAAAAGAAGGTATATCTTTTGGGATACACCTAAAGACTGCACCCAATCCTCTTTTTTGATGAAAATAATTAACCCTAAAACGAGCAGAATCAGAAAACTCAAAACCAAAATCAAGTTCTTTCTTTTGATTAAAAATTTCTTTTTGTTCATCTTTTAAAATAGAAAAAAGAACTCTTTCAACAATCTCGTTTGATAAAATAGGGCAGCCTTGAACTTCCTCCAACTCACCGTATTTCCTTATTCTTGCTTTATCTCCAGCACTAATATGTAAATCACTTGCTTTATGTTGAAGCATATAGTTAAGAAACTTACCTATATCACTCATTATTCCCCCTCATACTTAAAAAATCTCTTATCTCTTGATCAGTATAGAGACCTTCAAGTCTTTCACTAAAATAGCCAAGCTCATCACATTCTGAACAGCCTACAGATTTACAGAAATTACACTTACGCGGTAAGAACATCTTCACAAAAAATTTATAAAAACCTCCTTGGAAAGAGTCAGGTGTGTAAATTACTTTATCATATTGAATATTTCTCTTTTTAAGTGCAAGATAAGGATATCCATAAACTGGTTCTTCTGAATAAATTAAGTTAGAGATGTCAGATGACCTGGTATCAGAAAAAACAAGAAAATTTGTCATAGCAAGACCATAACCACCAATAATTGATGGGTATTGCAGTTCACTGACAAAGGTAGAAATAGGATAAATGCAAAATATAACTTTACTATAGTTTTCATGTATTTCATATAAAAAAGGGATTTTTAGAAGATCAAAAGTCCGTAAAACATCCTCTTTTTTTAGTGAGCTATTAATTGTAGTAATTTTTTTTAAAATACCACAGCCATATACACTAATTTCACACATATAATTACTAATAACTATATCTATTCTATAAAAAAAAGTATCCTTTATTTTTTTTACCAATACCTCTAAAACTGAAAGCAAAGAAGGCATGGCATCTTGATTAAAAAACCTATTTAATACTTCTTCAATCTTTTTGCCTTCTCCAATTGAGATACTCACTTTTTTATTAAAAACCCCTTCTATAAAAGAAAAAGCTGTATAATTTAAGATATCCTCTGTCACTATACTAACTTCTTCATCAGTCTCAAACAATGGCAATATTCTATTTTCCAAAAGAAAATTCTTAGGCAGTTTCATTATTAAATCTTTATCAAGATTTACATGTTCTATAATTATGAAAGGAATATCATATTGTTTGCTTAAAACCCATTGAACATTTTCCTCTGTCAATTTACCTATTTTTACTAAGGTCTCACCTAACCTCAACCCCATTAATTTTTGTAGCTTAAGTCCATCATCTAAATCTTCCTCTGAAATAAGACCATATTGAACCAATAAAGTTCCCAACTTAATATGTTTATCTACCATATTTTTGCTCCTTTAAATCACTTCTTAAGAGACTTTAGCTCTTTAATCTTTTCCAAAGTATCTATATAAACATCTCTTTTCATTGGCTTAAACTCTAAAGCTTTCTCAATAAAAAATTCTGCTTCATCAAGGTTTTTGTCTTGAACATAGTACAGCCATGCAAGATTATTATAGGCATCAGCAAAATCTGGTACATGCTCTATAGCCTTTCTGTAGTACTGCTCAGCTTTTTCATAATCTTTTTTTAAAAAATAAACATTACCAATATAAAGAAAAGCTACAGGCTCACTCTTTGATGCAGCGTAATACTCTTTCAATGCTTCCTCATAAAGACCTTTCCTTTCATAAATAACTCCTAAAGCTATTAACTCATCTGCTGGTAGCTTGTCTCTTACCTCTATAATCCGTGGAAATGATAAGCAACCATACAAAAAAAACAAAATAATTAAGATTATTATCTTTGAGTAATTTTTAAAAATCATGTTCTTTTCAATATCTTAAATATTATTCTTTAGTAACAAGCAGCGTCCAATTATTTGTTTTTTGCCAAATCTTTGAAAAACGCTTATAGTCTATAAAATGATTTTCTTCATTCCCTGAGATTGCAATAACGCCTCTCTCGTTATAACCCTTTATAATCATAAAATGTTTTTGCTCATAAGACATAAACCCATAATCAACCAAAACTATTAAAGGGATTCCTTTATCTATATGAGATATCAGGTCAGTTAAATTACCGCTGTAGGATTTTGCAGTAAAACCCCTTTTATTAACATAATAAAGCATATCAATAGTTAAAGTACCTTTGGCAGAGGAACTAAAAATCTCGCCAGCTATCTCTTCAGGAGTAACAGTCAATCCATAAAAACCTAATATGGATGCCAAAGAGGAAGGACCACATTGATGCTCTTTTTGCGAAAAAAAAGGTATGTTATTTATATTCTTAATTTCTTTTAAATAGGTGCTATGATTAATAGAACAAGAGTAAAATAAAAAAAAGATAAAAAAAATTATGTTAAATCTTTTCATTTTATGGGTATTTTTTAATATTTTATTTTATATTATATATTAAGACAGCTTTTAAATTTAAACTTATAAAATAAATTAAAAAGAAAATGAACTCGCAAAAAGAACAAATCAAAGTTGGAATAAGTTCTTGTTTATTAGGTGAAAAAGTAAGATACGACGGTGGGCACAAATTAGATAAGTATCTCAAAGAAACTCTTGGAAAGTATGTTAAATGGATTACCGTTTGTCCAGAGGTTGAGATGGGATTACCAGTCCCCAGAGAAGCTATGCGACTAACAGGTAATTCAAATAATCCAAGATTAGTTACTGTCAAAACCCATATAGACTATACTGATAATATGATAACGTGGGCAAAAAAAAGACTAAAAGAACTTGAGAAAGAAGAAATATGTGGTTTTATTTTTAAGAGTGATTCTCCCAGTTCTGGGATGAGAAAAGTTAAGGTCTACTCAGAGAGCGGGATTCCTTACAAAAATGGTGTTGGTATATTTGCTAAACTCTTTATGGAACACTTTCCTTTAATACCTGTTGAAGATGATGGCAGAATGAACGATCCCTCTTTAAGAGAAAACTTCATTGAGAGGATTTTTGTTTACAAAAGATGGCGTAATTTATTATTAGAAGGGTTCACAATCGCCAAACTAATAGAGTTTCATACAACCCATAAGTTCTTAATCCTTTCTCATAGCCCGAAACATTACTCGCTTTTAGGTAAGTTAGTTGCTAATGCTGCAAAAATGGAGCAAAATGAACTCCAAACAAGTTATTTTACATTATTAATAGAAGCTCTAAAATTATTAGCAACAGTTAAAAAAAACACTAATGTTTTACAACACATATACGGTTATTTAAAAAAATATTTAACTGATGACGAAAAAAATGAACTTAACGACATTATACATAATTATCATAAACAACTTTATCCTCTCATAGTTCCTATCACATTAATTAAATTTTTGGTTAAAAAATACGATGAGCCCTATTTAAAATCCCAAGTTTACTTAAACCCCCATCCGATTGAATTAATGCTTAGAAATCATGTCTGAAAAACAAATTATAAATATCATATTAATTGGCATTGGAGGTTGTATCGGTTCTATATCTCGATATTTAGTAGGAGTTACCGTTCATCGTCTTCTTAACATCTATTGGTTTCCTGTGGGAACCTTAGCAGTCAATGTAGTTGGTTGTTTTTTAATAGGTCTAATTGGGGGCATATTAGAGATAAAACAGGTCAACCATGCAGAGATAAAATTTTTCCTTTTTACTGGTATCTTAGGGGGTTTCACAACCTTTTCAGCATTTGGTTATGAAACCTTTAATCTATATAAAGATGGTTTTATATTTTTATCTATCCTCAACCCCATCATCCAAGTAATTCTTGGACTTGCCGCTGTTTGGTGTGGGTATTTTTTATCAAAATTAATATAAACAATCCAAATAATAACTTTATTCAAACGCTCTATTAGCTTTATTGCACTTAAAAGTAATTGATAGAGAAAATGTGTTTATGTTAATCTTTCAAGAAGTTTAAAAGTCTTCAAGAAGCTTCGCCCTTGCATTTTTCTATATCTTAAAGGAATGAAAGGAGGAGAGAGTTGATGTCAAAAAAATTCAAGATTGCAACTCTTTCGGTTCATGGCGAAAATAGAAAACCTAAAGCATATCATGCCGTATCTACACCTATTGTGCAGACATCAAATTATTACTTTGATAAATCCTCAGATGTAGCTGATTTTATGAAATTAAAGGCAGAAGGAAAAGTTCTAAGAGAACATGAATATGGTCGGTACGGTAACCCAACTCAAGAAGAGTGTGAAAGAAAGCTTTCTGCTATTGAAGGTGCTGAAAAAGCAATACTCTTTTCCTCAGGAATGAGTGCAGTTATCCTTACAATTTTAACCTTTGTAAGAAAGGATGGACATATAATATTCACTAACGATTGTTACAGACAAACAAGAGATTTTGCTGTTAATTTCCTGCCTAAATTTGGCATAGAATTTTCCTTGGTGGAACCAAACAGTAACGCTATATCTAAAGAGATTAAAGATAATACTAACATTATTTTTACAGAGCTGCCGACTAATCCCTACTTAAGAGTAATAGATATTAATTCAGTAGTTGAAACAGCTAAAAAACATAACTTAACTACAATTATTGATGCTACAATGGCTACACCTTACAATATCAAGCCTATAGAACTCGGCATTGATATAGTCATTCACTCAGCAACAAAGTATTTAGGTGGTCACAATGATTTATTAGCTGGTGTAGTCTTAGGCAGACAAGAGTTGATTAACGAATTATATAAAACCCAACGAATGATCGGTTCCATTGCTGATCCATTCACATGTTTTTTACTTGAAAGAGGACTTAAAACATTTGCTATTAGAATGGAACATCACAATCAAGCTGGTATGAAAGTAGCTAAGATGCTTGAATCTCATCCTAAGATAGAAAAAGTCTGGTATCCCGGACTAAGATCCCATCCTGACCATCATTTAGCTGTAAAACAAATGAAAGGTTTTGGAAGTGTAGTAACTTTCTTGATAAAAGGTGGTTACAAGGAGACTTGTAAGTTCATTGATTCTCTGAAACTTTTCATTATTACGCCAAGTTTAGGGGGTAGTGAAAGTCTCGTAACACAAATGGCTACCATGTCTTTTTTTGATTATCCTGAACACTACAGAAAAGCAATTGGGATGACAGATAACCTCGTTAGAATTGCCCTTGGCTTAGAAGACAGTGACGATTTAATAAATGACTTGTCACAAGCCTTAGATAAAATCTAAACTCATCAAATTCGTTTTCACAACCGCGGGGCAGATAGCTTATATTTTTCTTAATCGCCAAAAAGCTGTAAAGCTTGTTGTGTATACTTTCCTTCCTCATCATAAATAAAAAAAGGACTCTCAACCTTCAAACTTTGCTTACCATCTTTAACTGCCTCTATTAAAACCATCTTTGAATCTGTGGAAACCTTTGAGTGAATAAACTTAAGTCTTTTAACTTCCAATGAATGTTTCCTCATAACAGCAAATACTTCTACTAACCTCTCAGGCAAATAAATAATAAACAGTCGTCCATTAGACTTTAAAAGATAAGAAGATGTCTTAATTAAATCAGCTAATGAAATTTTTATCTCATGTCTTGCTATTGCTCTTTCATCAACACAACTTACTACACCCGTATTGAGCTTTCTGAAGGGAGGGTTAGACACAACAACATCATACTTGCCGTAATATTCTTTGACTTCTAAAAGTTCTACTATATCTTTATTAACAACTTGCACTCTGCCTATGAGTTCATTATCAAATATATTTCTTTCTGAAAGTCTTGCAAGCCTCTGCTGTAGTTCAACTAAGGTAACTTGGGCATTAGGGTATTTTTTTGCTAAAAGAATACCAATTATACCACTACCAGCTCCTAAATCAACAATATTGTAAACCCTTTGTAAATTTACAAAAGAAAAAAGTAACAAAGCATCTATTGAGAAACGATAACCATCTTTATACTGACATATCTTTATATCTCTTATAGAATCAAAAGTAATCATTACATAAATAGCTATTTCTGAATTTTTCGGTTAAAATACTCAATAAATTCAATATCTCTACTATCTAAATAATCTTTTTTCATATCTTTCAGTCTATCTTCGTGTATTTTGATCATATCTTCTATATCTTTCTTGCCATAAACAAGCAGTATTTTTTGAAACCCATATATACCAGCTGTATTAATATTAGATAGCCTTTGTTTTAAAGTTAAAAAATAACAAAAGTAATAAAGATCTTCACAGGCAGGATAACCTTTTTGGAATATAGCCTCCTTAGCTTTGGAGAGAAAAAAAATTTTTTCAGATAAAGCAAAATCTTTAATAAACTTTTCTTTTAACTCTGGTCGAAGGAATGGTAAATCACTCATCAAATGATAATTTTAAATCTTTAAATGCTTAAAATCTAAAACACTTTTTACTTAAAACTAATAAAGAACTTAAATAGCGGGGAATTATAGCCTATCGTAAATTATCTCGTAACCACTTTATAACATCATCGTAAGAGGGAGGTCTCACCAAAAAAACTTCTATGTCAGGATTAAATTGAATCTTTGCTCTCATTTCATCTTCCATAACCAATAAGCTTGCTTCATCAGAAGACAGATTTTTCTCTATAGTTTCTTTAATATAATTGAGTCTCTTATCTAAGGCTAAGGAATAAAAATGATATACCTCTTTAAAAACCTCTGGAGTTCTGACAACACTTAGACAGTTACGCCAATCTACAAAAATGCCAAGCAAATCTTTATTGTCAAGAGGGATTAAAGAAGCCCCTTCTTGAATTTTAGAATAAATAATCTCAAACACCTTTTTATGTGTTTTTTCAAGTATATCCAAGGCTTCTTTTCCCTCAACAAATATATTTTCACAAAAAATCTTTTTTACTTGCCAGATAACATTTAATTTATTTAGTTGTTTATTAACATCTTCCCAATATTTATTTGCAAGATTTGTGTATTCCTCTGGAAGATCACTAAAAGGCACGACATTAGGAACACAATAAATCTTCCTTTTTTGAGAAAAACTGTCAACAGAAGGTTTCTCAATCTTTCCTAATTCATTCACACCAATATCTCCCAAAGAAAATATACAAAATTATAAAAACAATTATAACTTCTTAGCTTGTCAAAATTCTAAGAGCTTTTAAGCGATTTGGATGTTTTAACTTTCTTAAAGCTTTTGCTTCAATTTGTCTTACCCTTTCTCTTGTGATAGATAGATATCTCCCTACTTCCTCTAAGGTATGGTCTCTATCAACGCCTATCCCAAATCGCATTCTTATCACGGTTTCTTCCTTAGGTGTTAGTGTCCTCAAGACTCTTTGAATTTGTTCAGAAGTCTCTATTCGTTCAGCTTCAGAAAATGGAGAAGGGCTAACCTTATCACCTATAAAATCCTCTAATTCTGTATCTTCATCACCTATAGGTGTTTGCAAAGCTATTGGGTCTTGAATTGCCCTGAATACCTCTTCAACCTTTTTAACAGGCACATTAAGTTTAGCAGCAATCTCTTCATTTGATGGCTCTCTACCCAATACTTGGGTCAACTCTCTTGAAGCTTTAGTAACTCTGTTGTAAAATTCCATCATATGTACAGGTACCCGAATAGTTTTTGTTTGATCTATCAAGGCCCTTGTTATTGCCTGTCTAATCCACCAAGTTGCATAAGTACTAAACTTAAAGCCCTTTTCATATTTGAACTTATCTACTGCTTTCATTAGACCGATATTACCTTCTTGTATAAGATCTAATAAAGGCAACCCTCTTCCAACATAATTTTTTGCAATATTCACAACTAACCTGAGATTTTTAGTAATAAGCTCATTTTTTGCTTCTTTTACAAGATACTGTGCTTTTGATATTCTTTGCCATATATCTTTTAATTTATCTATCTTAACACCTACTTCAAGTTCACATTTTTTATAGGCATTTTGTATCTCTTTCAAAAGCATCTCATACTTTTTTGGCTTTAAACCTTTTTTCTTTTTTTCATTTATTAAAATTTTCAAATCTTTGATTGTGCCAATTTTTTCAATCTTTTTCTCTTCTTGCTCAATAAATGCCATTATTTCTTCTAATCTTTCAAGAGTCTTTTTAATGGCTTCATCAACTTTTTCTGCTTCTGTCAATTCATATTCCTCTTCCTCATCAGCATTTATTGTCTCTTTTATATTGTTGAATAAAGGTAACTCTTCAACTGCTTTTCTTATAATATCTTTTCCCTCTTGTAAATTTTTAGCCAAATCAGTCTCTTCATCTTTTCTTAAAATAGATATATCCCCCATCGAGTTGAAATAGGCTTGTACAAGATCCTCTGCCCTTTCATATTCCTCTATCTCTTCAGCTTCTTCTTCAATAGGGATACCTTCTTCATAATCAACAACTTTAATTCCACTATCACTAAGTTCATCCATCAGATTTTCCAATTCATCAGGTGAAAAAAACTCAGATGGAAGAGCATCATTTATTTCGTCATAAGTTAAAAAACCTCTTCTTCTTCCTATCATCAAAAATTCTTCTAAAATATCATTTTCTTTCATCCCACCATACCCCTTTAAAACAAAAAAAATTAAAGAAAGAATTACCTTTCTTTAATTTTATAATAAAAATAAATCTTTTAAATATCTTTTTCAAGTAAGGGTAAAGTAGTCAAGGCTCACGGTCTATTAGTACTGGTAAGCTCAACGTATTACTACGCTTACACCTCCAGCCTATCAACCTGGTAGTCTACCAGAGACCTTTAGGACCCTTTCGGGTCGGGAGACCTTATCTTGGGGTGGGCTTCCCGCTTAGATGCTTTCAGCGGTTATCCCATCCAGACATGACTACCCAGCATTGCCA
>JAOAHE010000001.1 GCA_026415415.1 Thermodesulfovibrionales bacterium
GTGTAGACTAAGATATCTGCGGATTGGTCTGCACTACTTATATTGCCAACTGCCCAGAGGGTGTTAAAGCTTCCGCCTTTTTCGCACATAAAGGGAATTACTACATCGGTGCCTGGTACATCATCAGCCACACCTAAGACTGCATAAGATGTGCCCATGCCAAAAAGGAGCACACTTAGCATTGCTACTACTACTAAAAATTTCTTCATTTGTAAAACCTCCTTAATTACTTAAGTTCGATTTTTTTAGCCAATGGCTAATTAATCAATAATACCACTTCATTAATAATGCTTTAAAACTCAAACTACTTCCGATCTTCACCTCCTTTGACTTTAATTGCCTTGAAACATCACCTCCTCAATAAAGTAAAAGGCTATTATTACTGATAATTGTAATTAAAGATAAATCCTTTGTCAAGCATTTTATTTTTTTATAAAAATTTTAAAAACATAGAGGTTATTAAATATATATGCATAACGCTACTGTTGTCAAGAACTTTTTCTTATTAAAAACCTCTCAAAACTCTTGAGAATTCTTAGATAGCAAAAATAATGCCTACTCAATATTAAGTCTAAATAAGCCCTTATAATAATATGGGTTTGAAAAATTTACTAACATTGTGTATTTTATTCACGCATATGTGTAGAATTTACCATAAAATTAAATTGCTTTCAAATCCAAAGAGGTTACTTTTATGAATCATGAACTCAACAATGTAAATACCTTTTTAATAATAGCTCCACATCCTGATGATGAAGCTATGGGATGCTCAGGAACGGCTTTATTATTAAAGCAAAAAGGTGCAAAATCTTATATAACATTTGTAACAAATGGAGAAAAATTATATGGCGAGAGATCACAAAGTGTTTTGGACAAAAGGGTGCAAGAAGCTAAAAATGCAGGTATGATACTTAACAGTTCTGAAGTCTTTTTTATGAACTTACCTGATGGAGATGTTAGAAGTAATGAATCATTACTTTTTGAGAAACTTTCAATGATAATCTCATCAATAGCACCAGATATAATCTTTTGCCCCTCTCCCATGGACTATCATGCAGATCACATAGCTACTGCAAAAGTATCTTTAAAAGTGAAAGAAAGGTTTGAAAAAATAAAACTTGCTTTTTATGAAATATACTCAACTATTAGATTTAACTGTCTAATAGATATCAGTAGCTTTATAGAAGACAAAAAGAAGTTGATCTTAAATTATCATTTCAGTCTTTATGGAAAACCCGAAATTTATATACATGCATCCTTAGGACTAAATGCACAAAGGGCGATCTTTAGTCAAAAGAAAGGTTACTATGAGGCTTTTTATATCATTGATAAAGCTATATCTTATAAAGAATTAATAAAATGGTTTGCTTATGAAGACCTATTAATTTAAAATCTAATGGCTAAATGCACCTTAGTTATAGTTTGCTTTCTTGTCTTTTAAAGATGTAGAAGTGGATAAATAATCTCTTTTTTAAGTTTTAATAAAACCTAAGATAAACCTCAACTTCTTACAATAATAATTTAAAAGGTGATGGAACAAAAGTAATAAGAAAAATAAAAAAACATAATAGCGAGATAAATCTCCTTCTACTGTCAAGAGGGATCTCCCAAAAGATTACCGGCGGATGTTTAATCCCTATAATTAACATCAAAACAGCCCATATAGCCCAGCCTTCCCAAAAAAATAAGCCAAGAAACATTAAAAGAAAAACCATAAAAATAGAGATACTCCTATGCCTATGCCCAAATACAGCATAGATTATATGGCCACCATCTAATTGTCCTATAGGCAAAAGATTAAGTGAGGTAATGAAGAGTCCTATCCAGCCAGCAAAAGCAATTGGATGTAAAAGTATATCGTACTCATCAGGGGTTACCCCTAAGGTCGCCCAAGAAAGAAAGGAAAACAAGATAGAATTGCCTAAGCTCAAAGCCATCTCAAGCTCTTTTACTTCTACCACCTTTGACAGATAAAGACCTATTATACTTGCCAAAACCGAGATAAAGAATCCTGCTATAGGTCCTGATGCACCTATATCTATGAGGGCTTTTCTAGTTGCTATTGGGGATTTCATCTTTATAAAAGCACCAAATGTCCCTACCAATGAAGGGGCAGGGATGAAATAAGGCAAAGTTGCCTCAACACGGTGTTTTTTTGAGGCTAAATAATGAGAAAACTCATGAACCAACAAAATACTCATTAGTGATGCAGAAAAGGGTAAGCCCTCAACTATTCTGTATGGCTCTTTTACTATATTTATGCCAAGCTGTAAAGCTCCAGCTACCAAAGTAGCAACAAAAGTAAGTAGAAACAAAAAAATGTGAAGAAAGGGAAATTTTTTCATTTTCTTTCTATAATACACTATTATGAACTTATCTGACTATAATCCTAAGAACATCTTGTTAATAGACCTTAGATATATTGGGGATGCTATTTTCCTGATACCAATAATTAAAAATTTAAGAGCAAATCTACCAAGTGCTAAGATTTCCGCCTTAGTTATAGAAGGTGGCGATAGTTTATTGTCACTTTTACCTGAACTGACTGAAGCTATCCCTTTTAAAAGACAAGAGATTAAAAGAAGTTTAAAAAACAGGATTATTAAGTTTTTAGATTTAATAAAAAAGATAAGAGAAAGGCACTTTGACACAGTAATAATAATCCCACAGTCAGACAGACCAACGATAATAGGATATTTTTCTGGTGCTAAGGTAAGGATTGGTTATGAATCAAGATCTTGGTGGCGCAATCACCTTTTAACACATAAACTTAAATATGATTATGAGAAAAACATCCATTTAATAGAACATAATCTTCAGATTCTTAAAGATTTAGGACTTAAAATTTATGATACAAGTATTACTCTGACTGCACCTAAAAGCACCATAGAAGCAATCTCTAAAAGATTTAATATCCCTATGCAGAGGGATAAAAAATCTATTCTTATCCATCCTGGTGCACGGGGTTATTTGAGACAATGGGGTGTAGAGAACTTTGCAAAAGTTATAAACGCCCTGATAGATAAGTTTAGAGTATATCTCGTAGCAGGAAATTCTGAAAAGGATTTAATCAATAAAATAGCTTTGTCCTTAAAAAAAAGACCTTCTCTCATTTCCTCTGATTTAGCTCTGACAGAGTTTACAGCTCTATGTTCTATCAGTGATATTTTCTTAGGAAATGACTCAGCTCCAATACATATAGCTGCTGCCACAGGCATGTTTGTAGTAGGACTATATGGTCCAACCCTATCAAAATATTGTAAGCCTTGGACAGACAAAAGCCTCCTCTTTGATATAAGCCCTTTGCCTTGTAGGCAATGTGAACAGGATAGATGCTTAGGTCCAGAAATTAAAGCTTGCATCCTTGAGATAAAACCTGAGGAGGTAATAGAGGGAATCTTTGATGTTTTTAAAAAGATTTAATACTAAAATGCAAAAAGGGATAAATAAGTTTACCCCCTTTTGCATTGATATTTAAAGAGAATTAGCAGCCTTCAGGTTTTTTCTTCTTTGGAGCTTCCTTCTTTACAACACCATCTTTAATAGTGACCTTATCACCAACCTTCACATCTTTTGCGTCTTTTACCTCAACAGTTGTCTCTTTTCCTTTGTCGTCTTTTACGGTCACTTTATTGCCCTCAACCTTAGAAACAGTGCCCTTTACCTCGGCTGCTGCAAATGCCATGGATACTAAACCCATAGTGAAAATTATAGCAACCATTAAAGCTATAATTGACTTAATTTTCATTAACTTTCACCTCCTTTCTTTGTGGCTTGAACTTTTTACTACATACGCAAATTTCATACCCTTTACTTAAAAGGGCATATTCATTACGATCTTTTAAATGCTATTACTAATTATAACTATAGAAATATATCCTTAGTAAATCCCTTTTGAGGATTAATTCCCCTTTTAAGGAATTTAGTCTTGCATAGGCTTAATAAACATGAAATAAGCCATAGTCCAGTTACCGAGAATGATAAATATAGTAGCAAGAATACTTTGTAATGACAACGCTGACATACCTGTCAGTGAATGCCCAACAGTTCAACCTCCAGCAACTATAGCACCAAAACCCATTATTAATCCTCCAATAAAAACCCTTAAAAGCTCATCTGCCTGTTTTGGTGCTGTAAGTTTAAACTCTTTTAACCCCTTCGCACTCATATAAGCACCTATGGGAACGCCTACTACATAAAGAGCACTCCATGTGAGTATTCCTATTCCAAAAAGACTAAACATAGGATCAAAAGGAGCTTGACTATTTCCAGTAAGCCCAAACATTAGAAAATCTACTGTAGGACCTGAAAAAGATAAGCCTCTTGCCTGTCCACCAAAATAATAAGATGCCCACCATGCTAATATGACTAAAAGACCAATTATAGCGCCACCAGCCGACCAAGTCCATCCTTTCTTTGCTACTCCAGAGAATGGTTTGCCTTTGAAAACTATGGGAATTATAATAGCGATAACAACAGCAATTACTGCCCATTTAATATATAGAGATTGACCAAAAAAGTCCCATAGAGCTGGTGTAGTTATAGCATCATCCCCTGATCCTATAGCTACTTTATAGCTTTTTAATGCTTTAACTATTGGATTAAGAGGACCATGTAATGAAGCTATTAAAGAAACAGCAAAACCAAAGGTGGCAACAAGAGCTGCAAACTGTCCTTCACCTTGTTTATAGAGAACTCCACTTCCACACCCACCTGCTATTACAATACCTATACCAAAGAGATAGCCACCGACTATTGCAGAAATTGGCGAAAAAACCTGCCTTCTTAACCCATCATCCCCTAATAAACCTACATCTTCAATAAAGTTAGAGCCTATTATAGCTATACCTAAGGCTATTAGCCAAGAACGGAACATGGTTAAATCGTTTATAAAGATCACGTCTCTAAAAGCAGTGTTCATTCAATATCTGCCACGTTGAAGAGCAAAGCCGAACATGACACCAACTAATAAGCCACTTAGAATAACCATAACACTGGCTTGGGGCACTCCCTCCATTTTTTATAACCTCCTTTTTTGATATTTTAAAAAGCCAATGGCTTGATTTTAAATTTTATGGCATTTTTTTGTATCATAAGATTGTATAAAAAGTAAAGAATGCTTGATATTTACAGATATTTAATTTGTCAATAAGATGATAAGAAATCTTTTTCAACATGTAGGATCTTTATTTATCTCGATTAAGTTTTCAATTTTATATTCTTTTATCTTTGTAAGTAGAGTTTTGTAACTCACTTTAAGTAGCTGTGCTGCCTTTGTTTTATTCCCCCCTGACTGCTGGAGAGCTTCTTTTATTTTTGCTATCTCTAAGGATCTTAAAGCTGACTCTTTGATGTTATGTAAAGAATCTTGAGGAGTTTCTGTAATCTTTGACACCTTTTCATCTAAACAAATATGTTTATCCAAGATTATACTGCCATCACAAAGTATTACTGCTCTTTCAATGACATTTTTTAGCTCCCTAACATTACCTCTCCATTGATGATCAAGAAGAATCCTTTCTGCTTCGGGGCTAATCCGAAGAAAGCCTTTGTTCATAGCATTTGCAAAAAAATTTAAAAAAAAGTTTGCAAGCGGCAAGATATCTTCTTTTCTCTCCCTTAATGGAGGAATAGATATCGGAAATACATTAATTCTGTAAAATAAATCCTCTCTGAAGTTACCAGATCTAACTTCCTTTTGTAAATCTTTATTAGTGGCAGCAATAACTCTAACATCTACTGTAATGTTTTTTGTCCCCCCCACCCTTTGAAACTCACTTTCTTGGAGCACTCTAAGAAGTTTTGATTGCAAAGGAAGTGACATATCACCTATCTCATCAAGAAAAATTGTCCCTTTATTTGCCAACTCAAACTTTCCCTGCTTTATCTCAATAGCACCTGTGAAAGCACCTTTTTCGTGACCAAAAAGTTCATTTTCAATTAAATCCCGTGGAATAGCAGCACAGTTAATAGTAACAAAAGGGTTTTTATGTCGTGGGCTTAAACTATGAATAGTTTTTGCAATGAGTTCTTTACCAGTTCCGCTTTCACCTAAAAGCAAGATTGTAGTTTTAAGAGGTGCAACCTTTATTACTTTTTCTATTATATTGTTCCATACTGGACTAATTCCAATTACATTACTAAGAGGTGCACATAGATAGGATTCCTTATCGTCACCTTCTCTCTCTAAGTTATCTGATGTTTTCTCTGACAAAGCTTTTCTTACCATATAAATAAGTTGGTCAATATCAAAAGGCTTAGTTATAAAATCATAGGCACCCTCCTTTACCGCCTTTACGGCGATCTCTATCGTGCCATGAGCAGTCATTATTATTATTGGTATAGCTTTTTGCCTTGATTTAACTATTTTTATAATCTCCGTACCATCTCCATCTGGTAGCTTCAAATCTGACACTATGACATCAATATCACCGTCTAATAAGCAATTTATAGCTTCTTTTAGATTTGAACAGGTGCTTACAGAAAAACCAGCTAATTCAAAAGTTTTCCTTAGCATTTGTGCGAGACTCTGTTTATCTTCAATAACTAAGATTTTTTGCATAATCAGTCTCTTTTCTTAGTTAAATGGCAAAAAAATACTAAATACAGTGGCTTCTTCATTTTGGGCATTTAACCATATACTGCCACCATGAGCAGTTATAATTTTATGAGAGATGGTAAGACCTATCCCCATTCCATCAGGCTTTGTAGTAAAAAAAGGCTTAAACAACTTGTCTCTATTTTCTTTTGGTATAACTATTCCAGAATTTATAATATTCACTAAAAGCCCTTCTTTATTGGAAAAAGTATAACCCTTTAATTCAACCTTAGCCTCTGAACTTGCATCAATAGCATTTTGAAGAAGATTTTTTATTACTTGAGATAAAAGTATCTTATCAACATTAGCAAAAAAAGGCTTGTTCTCAAGAATTGTCACTTTCTCCCTGAAATTAGGGTTTTCTTCTATAATGTCTTTTATAAGTCTGGTAATATCAATTTTTGATTTTTTTATCTCTTCATGTCTTGATAATTTAAAAAGTTCCTCTATAATTCGATTAATCTCGTCTGTCTCTTTCAATATCGCCTCAAGCATGGGTTTTTTTTCATCTTTTTCATCTACACTCTTAAGGATTAGCTTAGTATATCCAGCTATAACGGCTAAAGGGTTTTTTATTTGATGCGCTATGCCTGCTGAGATCTCACCGATAGTAGCAAGTTGATCTTTGATAGTTAGTTGTTCTTTTAAAGTATTTATCTCGTTCCCTATGGTTTTGAAAGCATCAGCTATAGCGTTCATTTCTTTGTTTGAGTCTTTTCTATCCCTTTTCTTTAGATATCTGAAAAAGGATATGACCAGCGCTAAAATAAGTAATAAAAGAAATACTAAAAAAAATAGGATTATCAAAAGTTCAGGGTTTTTCTGCATATAACTCTTTCACTGATTCTGTATGCTATATATTATCTCATCAGCTAATTTAAAACTATTTGCCACACAATCATTGAAAGAAACGCCCCTATATGCATTGCCAGTTAGATATATACCTTTAAACTTTAAGAGGATTTGATCAATCAACCTTAATTTTTCATCATGTCCAAGCAAGTATTGAGGTATTGCTTTTTCCCACCTATATATCTTTACTAAATCAGGCTCCCCTTCCATAAATAGTATATTTTTTAACTCAGTAAAAACTGTTTTTATAAGGGCCTCATCATCCAACATAGCAATTTGAGGATTTCTCTGCCCCCCAACGAATACCCTCATGAGTGTTTTATCTTTAGGTGCCCTACCTGAAAAAATACTTGAGTCAAACAAAGTTCCGAGAATCTTTTTGTTTTCCTTTGCTGGGATCAAAAAACCAAAAGAGTTAGTGTCTCTTTTAATTTTATTTGTTGAAATTCCTATTGCTACTACTGAAACTGGCGGGTATGGAATAGTATTTAGTATTTTCCCTATTTCATTGTCTAAGTTACTTAAACATCTTGCTGTCACATAAGCAGGTGTGGCAAAAACTACTATCTCTGAGTCATAAGAGGTGCCATCAGTAAAATGTATTTCATAGCAATTCTTTTTTTTATGAATTCCTTGGACAATTTTTTCTGTCTGAATGCTTTCTTTGAGAGCCTCTCTTAAACAACTAATTATACTATACATTCCCTCTGAAAAGGTATGTAGTATACCTGAAGGTCCAGCTGAGACCTGTTTACCACTTTTTTTTCCTTCTTTGGCTAAAGCTATAAAGCCTTTTATCAAACTACCATATTTTTTTTCAATATCATAGACCCGCCTAAAACAACTCTTAATGCTCATTTCTGACGGATCACCTGCATAAATACCTGAAGCCATTGGATCTAATAGTTTCTCAAAAAACTCCTTCCCAACCCTCCTTATAGCAAAAGCCTCAAGAGATTCGTCATCAAAAGACCCTTTAGGAATAAAATACTCTGCTAATACCCTCAACCTTCCTCTTATGCTAAGAAAATTTGAAAATAAAAAAGCCTTTGGATTATCAGGTATTAATTTTAATTGCTCACCTAATAAGATAAATCTTTTTCTGGCATTATCATTACTTCTAAGTAAAGGCAGAGATAGGGTATTTGTTAAATCTAAGGTTTCTTTTTTATTACTGAGAAAGCCATTTACACTTGCCTCACAAAGATAGCCATTTATCCGCTCAGTTTTTATCTTTCCACCAACCTGCTCACATTTCTCAAAAATCTTTAAATCTATATCTTTTCTTTTTTGCCATATCGCAAAGGCAAGGGAAAGTCCAGAGATTCCGGCTCCTATTATTGTTATTCTCACAAACTATTCCTTTTTAAAAGCTGATTGAATTAGCAAAAAATTATAAACTTATTAAATTACAACTAAAATTTCCCAAAAACAAACTATATATATTATATTTAAAGCTTCGTGTTAGAATAAAGTAATTTCACATTAAATATTAATTGTTTAGTTGAGGCTGACATGATTTTATTAGAGAAAATAACAATGGTTGAGTTTCAGAATTATCTTCTTCAGACAAAAACAATAATATTCCCTTTTGGAACAATTGAAGAACATGGAAAACATCTACCTTTATACACTGACTCCTTAATTATCCAAGAAGTCCTATATCAAGTAGCCAAGAAGAAGAAATTCTTTCTTGCTCCAATTATTCCTTATGGTGTTTGCACTACCACCAAAGAACATTTAGGCACAATAAGTATAAGACCTGAGACTTTAAGGCAACTTTCCTATGATTTAGTCACAGAGAGTTATAAAAAAGGGCTTAGAAATATCTTTCTTATTTCTGGTCACGGTGGTGGGTTACATATGTCAGCTTTAAAAGAAACTGCTGAGCAAATCATAGATAAATTTGAAGATATAAAAATAGCTGTTTTTTCTCCTTATGATATTCTCTCCAAAGAATTGTCTTCAATTGTACAGACCACCAACGACTCCCATGCAGGAGAGTTAGAAACTTCTATAGTTCTTTTCCTTACTCCAGAACTTGTGAAAGGAAGATCAGAAGAAGAATATCCAAAAATACCCAAGCCTTTTATAGTCAAAGACAAAGTCAAGTATTGGCCGGGTGGTGTATGGGGTGACCCCACAAAAGCTTCTGAAAAAAAAGGAGAGCTTGCTATAAAATTAATATCAGACAAGATAATCTCATTAATTGATGAAATGGAAAAGACATCTTTTTAAATTTTGTGGAGGCTATATGTATAGAGATAAATGGTGTAACGAGGTCGGCGAGTTAGATATAGGATGTACCATCAGATTAGCTGGTTGGGTATTTAGAAGAAGAGATCATGGTGGACTTATTTTTGTTGACCTAAGAGACAGAAGTGGTGTAATCCAAATAGTTTTCAGTCCTGACTTCTCTCCTGAACCTCACAAAGTAGCTCATAGTCTTAGGGCTGAGTTCGTTATTTCAATAAAAGGAGAGGTTCGTAGAAGACCCCCGGGCACAGAAAACCCTAACCTTTTAACTGGAAATGTTGAAGTATATGTCAATGAATTAAATATTCTTAATGAATCTCAACCCCTGCCCTTTGCTATTGAAGATGCTGCAGAGGCATCTGAGTCTTTGAGATTTAAATATAGGTATCTTGACTTAAGAAGGCCGGACTTACAACACAATCTATTTCTTAGACATAAGGTCGTAAAAGTTACAAGAGATTACTTTGATGAGCGGGGTTTTTTTGAGATAGAAACACCAATGCTTACTAAATCTACCCCTGAAGGAGCAAGAGACTTTCTGGTGCCTTCTCGGTTAAATCCAGGTACTTTCTATGCTTTACCTCAATCGCCACAGCTTTTTAAACAGATACTAATGATGTCTGGGCTTGATAGATACTTTCAGGTTGTTAAATGTTTCAGAGATGAAGACTTAAGAGCTGACAGACAACCTGAATTTACTCAAATTGACGTTGAGATGTCTTTTGTTGATAGTCTCTCTGTTATGCAAACTATAGAAGAATTGCTTAAAAGAATATTCAAAGAGGTATTTGATATCTCTATAAATATTCCCTTTGAAAGACTTAGCTATAATGAGTCCTTAGAGAGATTTGGCAATGACAAACCAGATACGAGATTTGGATTGGAACTGAAATCTATAAACGATATTGCAAAAGATTGCTCTTTTAAAGTCTTCTTAGATGCTTTAGAAGAAGGCGGCTCAGTTAAAGCTCTAAATGGAAAAGGATTGGCATCCCTTTCAAGAAAGGAGATTGACAATCTCACTTTGGAGGCACAATCTTATGGAGCAAAAGGACTTGCTTGGATTAAAATTAAAAATGGTTTTGAGTCCCCGATTACTAAATTTTTCCCTTCCCAGACACTTAAAAAGATTGCAGAAAAACTTCAAGCTGAAGAAGGTGATTTATTGATGTTTGTAGCTGACAAAGAGAAGGTAGTCAACGATGTATTAAGCAAGATGAGATTAGATCTTGGTAGAAAACTAAACCTTATTAAAAATAGCTTTAATTTTTTGTGGATTACAGACTTTCCATTGCTTGAGTGGGATGAGGAAGAAGGTAGATTTAATGCTATGCACCATCCTTTTACCTCTCCTGCAGACGAAGATATTGATATCCTTTTTTCATCAGATAAATATGATATCTCAACGCCAACATCAAAACTATCAAAAATCAAAGCAAAAGCCTATGATATTGTCTTAAATGGACATGAAATAGGTGGTGGCAGTATTCGAATCCATAAAAAAGATGTCCAGAAAAAAGTTTTTGAAGTCTTGGGCATCTCTGAGGAAGAAGCAAATACAAAATTTGGTTTTTTAATTGATGCTCTCCAATATGGTGCCCCACCTCATGGAGGAATCGCTTTAGGACTTGATAGGCTCGTGATGCTTTTAGTTGGAGCAAGTACTATTAGAGATGTAATAGCATTTCCTAAAACCCAAAAAGCTTTCTGTCTCTTAAGTGGGGCTCCTTCCTCAGTCAGTCCTAAACAGTTAAGAGAGTTGAATATAAAATTAGAAACTAAGGTTTTATAGGCTATTTCATAGAGGGGTAAATGGCTAAAAGTTATACGTTCATAGACCTTTTTAATGTATTGCCAAAGACTAACTGTAGAAAGTGTGGAGCACCCACTTGTATGGCTTTCTCTTTATTAGTTTTCAAAGGAGAAAAACGATTAACTGAGTGCCCTTTTTTAGCTACTAATGAGATCTCTGAGTTTGAAAATAAGATAGATACTACCAAAACCTTTGACCAGAACCTAAGCAAGATAGTAGAGCAGTTCAAAGTTGAGATTTTATCAATGGACTTAGAGTCAACAGCAAAAAGATTAGGTGGCGAGTTTTCAGAGGGGAAACTCACAATAAAGGTTTTAGGAAAAGACTTTACAATTAATCAAGCTGGCAATATATCTACGGACTTGCATATGCACCCTTGGGTACTTTATCCCATCTTAAGTTACTTCATAAGTTGTAAAGGCGTTCCTCTTTCAGGCATTTGGATTCCTTTCAGGGAATTAAAAGAGGGAAAAAAATGGAACCCTCTTTTTGTTCAAAGATGCATCAAACCTTTAAAAAATGTTGCAGATAGCTATACAGAAATTTTCAAAGATATGGTTCATATTTTTGGGGGTAGACAAATAGCAGGACACTATAAAGCAGATATCTCAGTTGCCCTACTTCCTTTGCCTTTGGTACCAATTTTAATTTCCTACTGGGAGCCTGAAGAAGGATTTGAGTCGGATCTTGATTTCTTTTTTGATAAAACCGTTGAAGAAAACCTAAACATTGAAGCTCTATATGCTTTGTGTTCAGGTCTTGTCATGATGTTTGAAAAGTTAGCTCACAGACATGCCTTCAAATAAACCCCCTCTTAACTTAATAATGATATCAAAGAAAGACAAAGACTTGCTTTATAGAAAAGCTTTGCTCTTAGCTTTAATTACAATCATTTATAACATAATTGAAGGCATTGTTTCTGTTTATTTAGGAGTTGAAGACAATACCATAGCTCTTGCTGGTTTTGGACTTGATTCGTTTGTAGAGACCATATCAGGCATAGGTATTTTCCATATGATTAAAAAAGCACAAAAGAGTAGAGGGAAAGAAATAGACCATTTTGAAAAAACTGCACTTAAAGTTACTGGTATAGCCTTCTATCTGTTAGCTACTGGTCTAATATTTGGCTCAGCTATCAATTTATACATGAGAAACCAACCAGAGACTACCTTATGGGGGATTATAATATCCCTTATCTCTCTTATGGTTATGTGGCTTCTTATTCATTATAAACTTAAGGTAGGAAAAAGACTAAACTCTCAGGCTATTATAGCTGATGCTAATTGTAGTAAAGCCTGCATGATTTTATCACTTATTTTGCTTGTCTCAAGTCTTCTACATGAGTCCTTTGGGTTAGGAGATATTGACTCAATAGGCGCCTTTGCGATAGCTCTTTGGTCTTTCAAAGAAGGCAAAGAAGCTTTTCGCAAAACTTATGGTATACCATGTAAATGTGAGCAATAAAAAATTCTTTTTATAGAGCTCTAATCTTGCCTATCTTGAGCTTAATAGATTTTACATTATAACGGCTTAGCCTCTCCAATATAATATCTTGCATATATTTTAGCTCATTTAACCAAGCCGGTAAGTCGACTAAGATCGTAAGTTCACCATTTTTAAGTTCAAAGGGATAAGTATGATGACTCACAGGACTACCGAATATGCTTCTCCATTTAAGCTGCACCTCTTTAAGGATAATTCGCTCCTCAATCCCCAAATCTTTACATAAGGGTAAAATTATAGAAGATATATGATCCATTTAAAAAAATAATTTAGACTCTTTGAGTTAAAATTAGCTTTAACTAACTTTATGCCTATCTCCTCAATTCTTATCTCATTAAATAAATGTTTTATTAAAGAGCTTTGACTACCTTGTTAGACCTTAAACATCTTGTGCAAACATAAGTCCTCTTTACACCCTTATCTGTAAATATTTTCACTCTTTGTAAATTTGGCAATATTATCCTTTTAGTTTTATTGTTTGCATGACTTACATTATGTCCTATTATTTTCTTTTTGTTACAAGAATAACAGACAGCCATAGTTTATTCCCCTTTCATTGCATAAACAAAGTCTTTTATGATAACATTTTAAGATTAATCTTTAAAAGATTTCTACTTTCAAACAAAAAAATAAAAAATTATAAATAATTTTTATTAATTTAGTTACTGTCTTTTTAGAGTATTGAACGGCAACATTAAATGGAGGTTAAATGAGTGACAAGGAAATAAAGACAACCGAACTTGCAAAGGAGTTGGGAGTTAAGGCTACAGAAGTAGTTAAAGCTTTAGAAAAACTTCTTGGCGTTCAATATAAAAAAGGCACAACTAATCTTAAAATTAAATCTGAAGACGCTGAAAAGATAAGAGAATATTTTAGAAAAGAAGAGATTTCAGAAAATAAAACGTCTGAAGTTGTTATAGAAGAAAAAAAAGAAGAAATATCCCCACCCCTTCCTGAGCCACAAGTAGAGGAAGTTGGCGACCCCTCCAAAAACAAAATTTTGGAACCTGAAGAGATTGACGAAGAAGAAAAAATTCCTGAAAGATTTAAGAAAGAAATAGATGTTGAGAAACTTGAAAAAATCAAAGTAAAGCCTACAATGCAAAAGGCTTTTCAGACTATAAAGAAGATAGAACACAAGAAGTTTATTGAGCAAAAAGGATTTAAGAAACCTAATAAAATTCAGCAAGCAGAAAAAATACTGACACCACCCATCACAGCACCAAGAAAAAAATCAATAAAGATTACAGAAGGCTTAACCATAAAAGAATTTGCAGAGTTAATAGGGCAAAAGATACCTCTTGTTATCAAGAAATTTATGGATCTTGGTTTTATGCCTTCTATTAATCAGCCTGTTGACTTAGATGCTGCTGCTATTGTAGCTGAAAGTTTTGGCATTAAAGTAGACGTAGTCCCTGTAGAACAAATTGATATTATAGAAGAGATTGAGGATACAGATACAACTAATCTTTTACCAAAGCCTCCTGTCGTTACAATTATGGGACATGTTGACCATGGAAAAACATCTTTACTTGATGCTATCAGAAAGACAAAGGTCACAGAATCTGAAGCAGGTGGCATCACCCAACACATCGGAGCCTATAAAGTATCACTTCACGGAAAGGATATAACATTCCTTGATACACCTGGACATGAAGCTTTTACCTCTATGAGAGCAAGAGGTGCTAAAGCAACCGACATAGTTGTTTTAGTTGTAGCAGCCGATGACGGAGTAATGCCTCAAACTGTAGAGGCTATAAATCACGCAAAGGCAGCAAATGTACCAATAGTTGTAGCCATAAATAAGATTGATAAGCCTGAAGCAAATATTTCACGAGTTAAAAACGAACTAGCAGAACATGGAATTATCCCTGAGGAGTGGGGAGGACAAAATATATTTGTAGAAGTATCAGCTAAGAAAAAGATAGGCATTGAGAATCTATTGGAGATGATATTGCTACAAGCTGAGATTATGGAACTGAAAGCTAACCCTAATAAAAAAGCAAGAGGACCTATTATAGAGGCTAAACTTGATAAGGGAAGAGGGCCTGTTGCAACTGTATTGATACAAAGTGGAACTTTACATATCGGTGATGCTATCGTAGCAGGGACTGCATCTGGTAAGGTTAGGGCTCTGATTGATGATAGGGGTCGCAGGATTGAAAGCGCAGGACCAGCAACTCCTGTAGAGGTAATAGGTTTTTCTGAAGTTCCTTCTGCTGGTGATATCTGTATCTCAGTAGAAGATGAAAGAAAAGCCCGTCAGATAGCCCTTGCAAGGATGCAAAAGCTTAGGAGTGTTGATATGCAGAAGAGGTCTAAGCTTACCTTGGATGAACTATACGCCAAAATTAAAGAAGGACAGATAAAGGATTTAAATATTATAATTAAAGGCGATGTTCAAGGTTCCGTTGAAGCTATGAAGAAAGCGTTAGAAAGCATAGTTCATCCTGATGTGAAGGTCAAAGTCTTACATGCCTCCGTAGGTGGAATAAAAGAGTCAGATGTTATGCTCGCCTCAGCCTCAAATGCGATTATAATAGGCTTTAATGTACGTCCTGAGTTGAAAGCTACACAAATAGCAGAAAAAGAAGCTGTAGATATTAGGCTTTACAATATCATATATGATGCTATTGAAGATGTTAAAAAAGCACTTGAAGGTATGCTATCCCCTACCCTTAAGGAAAAGGTCTTAGGTAGAGCAGAAGTTAGGCAGATATTTCAGACCTCTCGTTTTGGAACTATTGCTGGTTGTTATGTTTTAGAAGGGACTATCAGTAGAGCCAGTGATGGCATTAGAGTAATAAGAGATAACATAGTAATACACGAAGGAAAAATTTCCTCTCTTAAAAGATTTAAAGATGATGTAAGAGAGGTTCAAAGCGGATATGAATGTGGCTTAACAATAGAGAATTTTAATGACATAAAGATTGGCGATATTTTAGAAGATTACATTATTGAGAAAATTGCAGCTAAATTGTAAACTTAATCTATCCCCTATTATTGCCTCTCACATAAATTTAAAGGGTTAATTATGCAACCATATAAAAGAACTCAAAGACTAAATATATTGCTTAGGGAAGAAATAGCTGATATTATAGTAAAAAAATTAAAAGACCCTCGCATAGGTTTTATAACAGTTACAGATGTAGAGTTAACACCAGACTTGAAACTTGCAAGGGTATATATAAGCGTTATGAATGAAGAAGAGGAACAACTAAATTTAGATATCTTGAATGCTTCTACAGGGCTTTTCAGAAGTGAGATATCAAAAAGAATAAGGATAAAACATATACCCTCAATTGAATTTAGGGCTGACAAATCTGCTCAACATGGTCGTAGGATTGATGAGCTTTTGCAGCAGATTAAAGAAAAAAGATGATCCCTCCAAAAACACTAATAGAATTTTTAAGAAATTCTGATAACTTTTTAATTACCACCCATATTAGTCCAGATGGTGATGGACTTGGCTCAGCTAATGCCCTTTCAATGCTCTTAACTCTTATGGGTAAAAAAAATTTAATAATTATAAAGGACCCTCCCCCTAAACAATATCTATTCCTACCAAAGATTAGTAATTTTCAATCTTTAGATAATCTTAGCCTTCCACACTGGAGACCTGAAAACTTAATTTTAGTTGATTGCAATTCTATCCAAAGGACAGGACTTGAGAATTTTGTTAACTCATACACTCTTAAAAAGATAGCTATAATTGATCATCATGAAACAACCAAAAAGTTTGATGATTTAGCCTGGATAGTTCCTCAAGCTCCAGCTACTGGCATATTGATTTATTATCTCTGCAAACACTTAAAAATTAGTCTTAGTTATGAAATTGCTGTAAATCTCTATACAGCTATTTCTTTTGATACAGGCAACTTTAGGTATGAAAATACCGACTCAGAAGTCTTCAAAGTCACAGCTGAACTCGTAGAGGCAGGCGTCAAGCCTTATTTAGTTTATTCTTCTCTCTTTGAAAAGTGGGGGGTTCATCGGTTTAAACTTTTAGTAGAAGTTCTTAAGTCATTAAAAATTAATAACGGTATCGCTATAGGAGTAATAACAAAGCAGATGTTTCAAGATACCTTAGCCAATGAGGATGATACAGAGAGTTTCGTTTCTTTCCCAAGAATCATTGATGGTGTGAAAATATCTGTAATGATAACTGAGATAGAAGAAAACTACTTTCGGGTAAGCCTTAGGGCTTCTAAAAATTTTGATGTAGCACAAGTAGCAAGAGAATTTGGCGGTGGTGGACACAAAAATGCAGCGGGCTTCCGTATAAAGAAAGACTTAGAAACTCTTAAAAAAGAGCTCACCCAAAGACTTATTGTAATGTTATAATTAAATAAAAATTCAATAATAAGACATGCCTAAAATAAACATCCTTAGCGAATCTCTTCAAAATAAAATAGCCGCTGGTGAAGTGATAGAAAGACCTGCCTCAGTTGTTAAAGAACTCATAGAAAACTCAATAGATGCAGGTAGCTCTAAGATAATAATTAAAACACTCTCTGCTGGTAAGAAATTAATAAAGGTTATTGACAATGGCTGTGGAATGGATAAAGAAGATGCTTTGATAGCTTTTCAACGATTCGCAACTAGTAAAATAAGTAGTGAGGATGATCTTTTTAACCTCAAAACTTTTGGTTTCAGAGGTGAAGCGCTTTCTTCTATTTCTTCTGTATCAAAGATAAAACTTATAACAGGATCTAAGGAGCAAAGTGATTATATAGGTCAAAATAACCTTGGAACTGTGGTAGAAATACAAGGGGGAGAGATAAAAAATATATCTATTTCACCTGCCTCTGGCACTACAATAGAGGTAAGAGACCTTTTTTTTAATACACCAGCAAGAAAAAAGTTTTTAAAATCAGACCAAACAGAAAATCATCACATTATAGATATAGTGACAAAAGAAGCAATAGCTAATTTTAATATATCTTTTGAATTAACGATGAACGAAGAAGACATCTTGATACTTCCCAACGCTTTTAGTGAAGCTGAAAGGATATCCCAAATATTTGGCAAAAATTTTTTAGACGATCTCTTAGAGATATCTGGTGAGTGTGATCTTGCCAAAATAAAGGCTTTCATATCTAAGAACTCTAATTTCAGAACAAACAGATCTCATCAATACATTTTTGTAAACAAAAGGTATGTTAAAGATCAACTAATTAGCTACGCTGTTTACCAAAGTTATGAGGGTTCTTTAACTAAGGACAAACATCCTATTTTTTTTATCTTTCTTGAAATTGACCCTAAGGAAGTGGACTTCAATGTCCATCCTACAAAAAGAGAGGTAAGGTTTAGAAATAAAAATTTTATCTATGATTTTGTAATGTCAACTATAAAACAGGGTCTAATTTCTACTTCTTCTTTAAGGGTATCCGATGAACCAATAAGTACACCTACACAGGTTTTTAAAGAAGACACCATGCCTTATGGAATTTCAAGTTCTATTTCAGAATCTATACCTTTTACCTATATCTCCATCCCTAAAACAATACATATAGGGGATACTTTCTTAGCTATGCCGACTGAAAAAGGGCTTACTATTATTGACTATCATGCAGTACATGAAAGAGTGATTTATGATAAATTGCTTAAATCAGATATTCGTTCCGTAAGCCTTCTTTTTTCCCAACATGTGCTTTTAGACCCAGCTAAATATAAAGCTATTACTGAAAATCTTCAGCTAATAAATAAATTTGGTTTTGAGATTGAAGATTTTGGTAACTGCAGCATATTAGTAAGAGCTGTTCCCGATTTCGTTGATAACTATAATTTAGACATTCTTATTAATGAGCTCGCATCTTCAATTATAAACTCAAGAGAGTTTAAAGAAGTAGTTGATCTTGAAAGTTTAGACTCTATTAGAAAAAAAATAGCATCAACTGTAGCATGTCACAACTCAATAAGAGGCAAAGAGATTCCTGATAACCTTAAAGTTGCAGAGCTAATGAATTCACTTGCTAAGACAGATAATCCTGATAGATGCCCACACGGTAGACCGACAAAGATAGAGCTAAGTATTGATGAGCTAAGGAAGTTTTTTAAAAAATAGTTATAACTAAATAAAAATTTTGATTTTCCTAATTTTCATTGTATAATTTAAATTAAAGTTTATTTTAGAGGTGATATATGGAACTTATTGAGATCTTATCTCAAGCGGTTCATCTAAAGGCTTCAGATATTCATTTAGTTGTTGATAAACCACCTATGGTCAGAGTTAATGGATTTATCAGACCTCTACCAAATTATCCAGTACTTACCGCTGAAGATACAAAGATGTTAATTTATAGTATGTTGTATCAAGATCAAATAGCAAGGTTTGAGGAACGCCTTGAGCTTGATATGTCTTATTTTATACCAGGGCTAAGCAGATTTAGGGTAAATGTATTATCACAGAAAAATGGTATAGAGGCTGCCTTAAGACTTATCCCAAGCAAAATACCCTCCCCAGCTGAAATAAAGCTTTCTGATGCAATTTTATCCTTCACAAAATTGCCCCGTGGACTTGTGTTAGTTACAGGACCTACTGGGACAGGGAAAACTACCACTTTAGCATCAATGCTAAATGTTATAAACAACGAAAGATATGAACATATCCTTACTATAGAAGAACCTATAGAGTATGTGTATGATCATAAGAAATGTATTGTTAGACAGCGAGAAGTTGGTTTACATACTCATTCCTTTGCAGAAGCTTTAAAACATGCATTAAGGCAAGATCCTGATGTGATCTTAGTTGGCGAGATGAGAGACCTTGAGACCATATCACTTGCTTTAACCGCTGCAGAGACAGGACATCTCGTTTTCTCTACTTTACATACACAAGATGCTCCCCAGACAGTTGACAGAATAATAGATGTTTTCCCCCCTCATCAACAACACCAAGTAAGAGCTCAATTGGCTGCCACTCTTAAAGGCGTAATTAGCCAGCAACTACTGCCTCGTGCAGATGGAAGAGGCAGGATAGCTGCAAGAGAAGTTATGATAGTTACACCAGCTATCTCAAACCTTATAAGAGAAGGTAAAACACATCAGATTTACGGTTCAATAGAAACAGGTCTAAAGTATGGGATGCATACACTAGAGACTGCTTTAGCAGAATTAGTAAGAGATAAGCTAATCAGAATTGAAGATGCCTTTGCAAAGGCTAACAATCCAGATTTATTAAGGTTAAAATTATCAGCGATGGGTATCAAATCAACCCAAGTAACTGCAACTGTGTAAGGGGTAAATATGAAGATAGATTTTTTATTACAACAATTAGTTGATAAAAAAGGTTCAGACTTACATCTTAAGGTAGGCAGACCTCCTCTTATGAGGATAAATGGTGAGTTATTACCCTCAGAGCACCCAGTTATAAGCAAAAAAGATATTGAAGAACTTTTACTACCACTGCTTAACGAGTTACAGTTAAATAGATTAGAAAAGGAGAGAGATATTGACTTCTCTTACCTAATTAATGGTGTTGGCAGATTTAGAGGTAACATATTCTTTCAAATGGGAACTTTGGGAGGGGTTTTCAGATATATCCCATTTCAGATTAAAACCATAGATGATCTTGGCTTACCATTAGTTTTAAAAGACATAGCTTCTCAGAACCAAGGGCTTGTGCTTGTTACAGGACCTACAGGGTGTGGCAAATCAACCACACTTGCTGCCATAATTCAATATATTAATGAAAGATTCAACAGGCATATTATCACTATAGAGGATCCTATAGAATTTGTCCACAGCGATATAAAATGCACTATTAACCAGAGAGAAATAGGCAATGATGCAAGAACCTTTACAGAGGCAGTTAAAAAAGCTATGAGACAGGACCCAGATGTGATATTAATTGGTGAGATGAGAGACAATGAGACCATAAACATGGCTTTAAGAGCCTCTGAAACAGGTCATCTCGTCTTTAGCACTCTTCATACTACTTATGCAAAACAATCTATAAATAGGATAATAGATGCCTTTCCTTTAGAAGATCAACAATACATAAGAATAAGGACAGCTATGACCCTTCGTGCCGTAATTGCTCAAAAGTTAGTTGTAAAAGCAGATGGATCAGGCAGGATTGCTGTAATGGAGATCATGCTCAACACACCCACTATTAAGAAACTTATCGCTGAAGATAAACTTGATCACATAGACCAGGTTATCGCAGAGTCAAAGAAACTTTTTAAGATGCAAACCCTTAATCAACATCTCTTTGACTATGTTAAACAAGGTATTATAACAAAAGAAGAAGCTCTTGCAAATAGTAATAATCCCAATGACTTAAAGATAATGTTCAATACCTTACTTGCTGAATTCCCCAAAGAAAAAGAAATACCACCAAAACCTCCCTGGTTTGAAAAGACTAAATTTTAATATGTTATGGAAAGAAGTTGTAAATTTATTGCCGATGTAATGCTCGGCAGGCTTGCTAAATGGCTTAGGATTTTGGGGTTTGATACATTATATTTTAAGTTAATTGATGACCATGAACTAATCAGAATATCAAAAAGAGAGCAAAGGATAATACTAACCAGAGATGTAGAGTTATCCCGATCTAAAATGGTTTATGGAGTTTTTCTCATACGCTCAAATAATTATTATGAACAGATCAAGGAAGTCTTAAGTTATTTAAAAGGTATTAACCAAGAAATACTTCACTTATCAGGCAGATGTGCAGTTTGCAATGGAGAACTTTTCTCAGTTGACAGAACCCTTATATTAAATGATGCGCCAGAGTATATAGTTTTTAATATCAATCAATTTTTTAAGTGCTCAAGTTGTAATAAAGTATTTTGGCATGGCTCTCAAAGAGAAAAAATAAATCTTTTAATAGATAAAGTTTACAAAGAACTTAACTTACTTTAAACTACTAATGAAGAGTCATCAAGGTATTCTCAAAGTTAATTTCAATTGATTACTTATGTTTTAAAAAAACTTAAATAACTTTTGAAAAGCATAAATCTAAATAATTAAAAGTTTACAGATCAAGGTTATAGTAAAATTTAAAACTGCAAGCTGAGGTTTTAAGTTCTCAAAAGATACACTCAATTTAACTATCGCTAAAAGAAGACTTTCATGATAAGCAAATTAGATTACAACTATCCTTTTGTGAATTAGGCATTTGATAATTTCCCTTATCAGTAGATTTACAATTAGTCTACATCTTGACTAAATTCACTTTAAAAAGTTTTAATAAATCTTCATGAAGTTAAAATTTTGTATATCTCTTTTTGTTTTTTTAATTTTAATCTTAAGTGGCTGTGGCAAAAAAGCTGTCACAAGAGATGAAGTCTTTGACGCTGAAAAATTTCTTTCTCAGGCAGATAAACTCATTCAAGATAAACAGTTTGAAGAGGCAAGAAAGATATTAACTGAAGTCAAAAATCGTGACGCCACTAAAAAACATATCCCTATCGCTCACTTAAAGATAGCTGACTCGTATATAAAAGAAGAAGACATACCCTCGGCTATTGAAGAGTATAGAAAATTCATAGAGCTTTATCCTGACAATCGTTATGCATCCTATGCTCAGTATCAGATAGCTATGGCTTATTTCAACGAGATTGAATCACCTGATAGAGGTTCAGGCTCTGCCCAAAAAGCTCTAAAAGAGTTTTTGTTACTTAAAGAAAAATATCCAAGAAACCCATTTAGAGATATAGTTGAGCTAAGAATTCAAAAGTGCAAAAATGTAATTGCCGAGGGAGAGTTTCTTGTTGGAGAGTTTTACTTCAAAAAAGGTTCTTATAAAGCCGCTATCAACAGATTGCAAGGGCTTATAGAGCAGTTTCCTCAATACATTAAAAATGACGAGGCTTTATTTCTAATTGCAAAGGCTTACCAAGAACTAAAGATGACAGATAAAGCTAAGGAATTTTTTAGCTTACTTATTCAAAAATATCCTACCAGCAGGTTTGTATCTGAGGCAAAAAAAAGGTTTAACTAAGTCGTGAATACCTTTTTTTATCCTGCTTTTTTAAATATCAAAGACAAAAATTGTGTGATAATAGGTGGTGGAAGGGTTGCTGAAAGAAAAGCTTTAAACTTACTTAATTGTGGGGCAAAAGTGACTATTATTAGTCCTGAACTTACCAAGAGATTAAAAAAAGAGATACAAAAAGGAAATATTATTCACATTGATAGAGAATATAAAGAAAATGATTTAGAAGGAGCATTTTTAGTGGTAGCGGCTACATCCAATAAAGAAATCAATAAAAAAGTGGCTATCTCGGCCCCTTTTTTAGTAAATGTAGTGGATCAGCCAGATTTAGCAAATTTTATAGTTCCTTCCATAGTAAGAAGGGGAGCATTGACAATAGCCATTTCTACATCAGGCATTAGCCCCGCAATTTCTAAGGCTATTAAAAATGAGTTAAATATCCTATATAGCAAAGATTTTATCAAATATCTTTATTTCCTTAGCAAGTTTCGCAAAGAGATAAAAAATAAGCTCAAAGACTCTAAAAAAAGAAGGCAAATGCTCAGATATGTGGCGTGTAACTATATTTTTACAATATTAAGAAAAAAAGGATATACTGAGGCTAAAAAAGCTGTATTAAGAAAACTCAAAGAGTTTAGCTTATAAAGTCATGATTAAAGTAGGAATTATAGGAGTCGGTTACTTAGGTCAACATCATGTACGAGTTTTTTCTGAGATAAAAGATGCCAAGTTAATAGCAGTAGCTGATATAAATGAAGAAAAAGCGATAGAAATTGCCAATAGATTTCAATGCACACATCATAAAGACTTCAGAGAGTTATTAAAGAAGGTAGACGCTGTTAGTATAGTTACTCCTACCAATACTCATTTCCCAATCGCCTTAGATTGTATAAAGGCAGGTAAGGATATCTTCATAGAGAAACCTATTACTGATTCAATAAAAGATGCAGAGATATTGATAGAAGAAGCAGATAAGAAAGGCTTAATCATTCAAGTAGGACACATAGAAAGGTTTAACCCAGCCGTAAAGAAATTATATTCCTTAGTTGAAAGCCCTGTTTTCTTTGAGGCTGAGCGTCTATCTCCCTTTATGGGTAGAGGAATTGATGTAGACATTGTCACAGATCTTATGATACATGACATTGATATAATTTTATCTATTATACAACACCACAGAGGCAGTAAAGGCTTTGTGACTAAGGACATTAAAGCTGTAGGTGCTCAGATTCTTACAGATAAAATTGATGTTGCAAAAGCTTGGGTTGACTTTGGTAACAACGTCCATGCTCTAATGACTGCAGCCAGGATTTCCTCTGGGAAATCCAGAAAACTTAAGATTTATCAGAAGAATTCTTATATAATACTTGACTACCAGCATATGGTTATTACAAGGTTTTACAAAGATGATGATAAAATTCACAAAGAAATCATAGAAGTTGAAAAAAAAGAACCTCTCAAAGAAGAGTTAGAGGACTTTGTTAAATGCCTAATCCACAGAAGAAAGCCTCGTGTAACAGCTATTGACGGGTTAAATGCTTTGAAAATAGCCAACAAAATAATTAGAAAGGTGCATTACAATGAAGCCTATGATTGATCTTAATAAACAATTCCTTGAGCTAAAAGACGAAATTTTTTCCGAGCTAAAAGAGATTTTTCAAAGCTCCCAATTTATTCTTGGTAAAAAAGTTAAAGCTTTTGAAGAGATGATTAGTGCCTATCACAATGTAAACAGTGCTGTTGGTGTAGCTTCAGGAACAGATGCCCTATTTTTATCTTTGCTATCAATTGGATTAAAAAAAGGTGATGAAGTTATAACTACACCTTTTACTTTTTTTGCTACTGTGGAGGCTATTGTATATACTGGTGCTAAGCCCGTATTTGTAGATATTGAGCCTGAGACCTTTAACATAGATGTAGCTCAGATTGAGTCAAGAATTACTGAAAGGACTCAAGCTATCTTACCAGTGCATATTTTCGGTCATCCTGCTGATATGGTATCAATACTTAACATAGCAAAAAAATACGATCTTAAAGTAGTTGAGGACTGTGCTCAAGCCTTTGGAGCAAAAATAGGCAACAAAAAAGTTGGCAGTTTTGGCGATACCGGCTGTTTCAGCTTCTATCCGAGTAAAAACTTAGGTGCCTATGGAGATGGAGGCATGATTATAACTAATGATATTTCCATAGCTGAAAGGATTAGATTACTAAGAAATCATGGCTCTAAATCTTCTTATATTCACAAAACCATAGGGTACAATAGCAGACTTGATGAAATACAGGCGGGTATATTGAGCGTTAAATTCAAAAGGATAGAAGAATACAACAGAAAAAGGCAAGAAAAAGCAAGTCTTTACACAAGTTTGCTAAACGGCTATGTAAAATGCCCTGTGGTTAAAGATAATATGACTCATGTCTATCACCAATATACCATAGTAAGTGAAAAACGAGACCTTATCCAAGAACATTTAAAACGAATAGGAATACCATCAGTAATATACTATCCTCTTCCTTTACACCTGCAGGAGGCTCTAAGCTATTTAGGGTATAATAAAGGAGATTTTCCCATAGCCGAAAAAATCTCCTCTGAGGTTCTTTCTTTACCAATTTATCCTGAACTTAATGAAGAAGATATAGTCATAACCGCAGAAGCAATTAAAGAATGCTTGAGAAAGTAATGATAATCTCAGGTGAGAGTTCAGGAGAACTATACGGTGCGCTTTTAGCCTCTCACCTTAAGGAACTCAATCCCAATATAAAGATAGTGGGTGTTGGCGGGGCAAAAATGCAAGCCTCATCAGTAGAGCTTATTTCACCTATAAGCAGTGCCTTTGGGCTTACAGAACTTTTAAGTGCTTATAGACAGATTAGAATAACTTTCAAAAAGGTAGTTCATTGTCTTGAGGTTTTTCAACCTGACATTCTTATCCTAATAGATTATCCTGATTTTAACCTCAAAGTAGCCAAAAAGGCCAAAAAGCTAAATATCAAAGTCCTCTACTATGTTAGTCCTCAGATATGGGCTTGGAGACCATCAAGGATTAAAACTATCAAAAGACTTGTAGATAAAATGGTTGTAGTCTTACCATTTGAGGAAGAATTATACAGAAAGGCTCAAATTCCATGTGAGTTTGTTGGTCATCCAGTCTTAGATGAGATAGAGCTTAAATATAAGAAGTTAGGATTTACCCAACAGGACATCTCATCGGGTAGACTGAAGCAAAATCTACGTCTCAATTATCAAAAAGACCCTTCCAAGATCATGGTAACCTTAATGCCCGGCAGTAGAGAGCATGAGTTAAGAAATCTCTTGCCTATCTTTGAAGAGGTAATCTTTGAGTTATCAAAAACTGATAATTACTTTTTTATAATTCCAATAGCTCCAAACTTATCTCAAAAACAAGTTCTTTTATTTGATAGAATTAAAAGAAGATTTTCTGATCAATGTATTTTTACTGATGATTCTTTAGAAAGCCTCATGGCTTCTGATGTTGCTATCATAGCCTCAGGGACAGCCACACTTCAGGCAGCATTATTAGGAGTTCCTATGGTTGTAATATACAAGTTATCTCCACTAAGTTATTTTTTAGCTCGCTTGCTGGTAAAAATTAAACATTTTTCCTTAGTAAATGTTTTACTTGATTATTCAATAAAGGATAGCAAAGATATTAGAGTCAAAGAATTATTACAAAATGAGGTCAATAAAAACGAAATAATAAAAGAAATATTAGCCATAATAGAAAACAGTGAGTATAGAAACTCAATATTGAATTCTTTGTTTAAAATCAAAAGTCTTTTTATTAATAAAAATGCTTCCAGAAGAGTCTCTGAGATTGCACAGCAATTGTGCAAGAAATAATAATATATTATTGATATAAAATCATTAGAGGATGTTTAATGCTACATCTTATTTATACCTTTATCTATTGCTTACTACTTTTTTTTCTTCTGCCTAAAGAATACTTCAGAAGACCTGCAGATATTAGAAGGAAATGGTTTAGAGAAAAGATAGGACTCTTTGATAAAAATCCTTCTTTAAAGAAGACCATATGGATACATGCCGTATCAGTTGGAGAAGTCATATCTATAACAACCTTTCTAAGAAAGCTCTACTCAACCTCTCCTGATTTAAATTTAATTGTCTCAACAGTAACTGATACAGGTCAAAAGATAGCCAAAGAGCGACTTTCAGATATAGCAAAGATAATTTATTTTCCATTAGATATTCCTTACTGTATCAAAAGGGCTATAGACAATTTAAACCCATCTACCTTTATGATTATAGAGACAGAACTCTGGCCTAATATGCTCAAAGAACTAAAGAAAAAATCTATACCAATCCTTTTGGTAAACGGTAGAATCTCTCAAAAATCTTTCAGTGGTTATAAAAAAATCAAATACTTCATAAAAGATGTCCTCAAAAATATAGATTTCTACCTAATGCAGAATGCCCTTTATGCTGAAAGAATTATTCAACTTGGTGCACCTCAACAAAGAGTGTATATTACTGGGAGTTTCAAATTTGATGTTCAACCGTCCACTTCACCCTCATGGACAAAACTATTAAAAGGTAGAATTTTAGTCGCAGGCAGTACTCACTATCCAGAAGAAGAGATAATATTAGATTCTTTTCTTAATTTATTGACTGAGTTTGACAATCTAATTTTAATTTTAGCCCCTCGGCACCCCGAAAGATTCGAAGAAGTTGAGGAATTAGTAAAGAGTAAAAACCTCAACTATATAAAACGAACTGACATTGAAACCTTTGATCAAACTCTAAAAGGTCCCTTAGTTATCCTTTTAAATGTGATTGGTGAGCTTGCTTCAATTTATGCAATTTGTGATATAGCTATTATAGGTGGTAGTTTTATCAAACATGGAGGACAAAACCCTCTTGAACCAGCTTACTGGGGAAAGGTAATAATTTGTGGACCAAGTATGGAAAATTTCCCGTTCATTGAAGAATTTATTAAAGAAAAAGCGATTATAATGAGCTCTAAGAAAGATTTATATGATGATATTTTTAGATTACTGAAAAAAGAAGAAGATTTAGAAAAAATTGGTAAAAAGGCAAGAGATCTATACTATAAAAACTCTGGAGCAACAGACAGAGTCTTAAAAATATTAAAAGATATTAATGTGCTATAATTTTTGCTATAATTTTTTCTCTAACCTTTTTATCTTATTGTAGAATTATTTAATGAAAACAAACACTATTTTTCCAAATGCCGTTGCCTAAGAAGATTAAATACCTCTTTTTAGTGTTTTTTCTTTTTTTATGTATAGGAGCGGCAGGTGCTTTTTACTATTTTATATTAGCAGAGCTACCCGACATAGCTTCTCTTAAAAGCTACAAACCCCTTGAATCAACTATAATTTATTCTTCAGACGGAAGAGTGCTCGGGGAGTTATTTGTAGAAAGAAGGATCTTTATACCAGAAGACAGTATCCCACCTCTTGTAAAACTTGCTTTTGTAGCAATAGAGGATCAAAGGTTTTACTCCCATCCGGGTATAGATGTCATAGGCATTCTTAGAGCCCTTTATAAAGATATATTAGCTGGTGATATAGTGGAAGGAGGTAGCACTATAACTCAGCAATTAGCGAAGATGCTTTTTTTGACTCCTGAGAAAAGTATACTTAGAAAGATAAAAGAGGCTATTATATCAGCTCAAATAGAGAAAAAATATACTAAAGATGAGATATTAGGCATTTATATAAATCAAGTTTATTTTGGTGCCCGTGCTTATGGTATAGAAGCGGCAGCTCAAGCCTATTTTGGAAAGTCTACTTTTGAGTTAAATCTTGCTGAAATAGCTTTACTTGCTGGCATGCCAAAGGCTCCTTCAAGCTTCTCCCCCTTTAAAAATCCTAAAAAAGCCTTTTTAAGAAGACAAATAGTCCTAAACAAAATGTATGAAAACGGTTTTATTACAAAAGAACAGATGCAATCTGCAAACGCCGAGCCACTGCCACAGAAAATTAACCCTCGTAGATATAACGCACCTTATTTTGTTGAGTTCCTTAGATCTCAACTTGAAAGTAAATATAATGAAGATTTATATACTTCTGGCTTAAAGGTTTTTTCAACTATAGATTTCTATATGCAAAATATCGCTGAAGAGGCAATAAAAAATGGCATAAGCAATGTAGAGAAAAGAACTGGGGCTGGTGTTCAAGCTGCCTTAATTGCCATGGATTTAAGAACAGGTCATATAAAAGCTTTAGTAGGTGGCAAAGACTTTTGGGGGTCCCAGTTCAATAGAGCCATATCAGCTCTAAGACAGCCCGGCTCAGCTTTTAAACCTTTTGTTTATGCGGTAGCGCTACAAAATGGCATGGAAGTGGAAGACAAAATCTTAGATAGTCCTATATCATTTAAAGCCTCAGGCAAACAAAAGATATGGTCACCAAAGAACTATGATAACAAGTATCATGGCTATGTGCCCCTACGGACAGCCCTTGCTCTTTCTTTAAATACAGCAACTGTAAGACTTGCAAACAGTGTAGGTATAGATAATATTATTGAGTTTATTCAAAGATGTGGGATAGAGCGGAATTTAGATCCCTACTTGCCTTTAGCGTTAGGGGCGTCAGAGGTGACTCTTTTAGAGTTAACATCTGCTTACTCAGTTTTTTCAACAGGTAGAAAAGTGCTGCCAATATTTTACGAAAAAATTGTAAGCAGAGAAGGCATAACCTTAGAGGAAGTTCTACCTTCTTCTGAAGAAGTGATATCACCTGATATCACCGAAAAAATGAAGATGCTTCTTAGAAGCGTAGTAGAAGAGGGAACTGCTCAGAGAGCAAAAGATTTAGACAGAAAGGTATACGGGAAAACAGGAACTACTAATAATTTTTCTGATGCATGGTTTATAGGTTTTGATGACAGATTAGTAGTAGGTGTCTGGGTTGGCAGAGATAATCATACCCCAATTGGACAAAAAGAGACAGGTGCTTCAGCTGCACTGCCTATTTGGATAGAATTTATGAAAAATATTCCTTAACTTAAAACTCTAAAGTAGAACCCTCTCTTGAACGCCTTTTTATCTTACCTATTCCACATAGCTAAAAATTAACCTCTCTTCAGATATTCCCTTATTAGTAAAGGATAAATTAAAAAGTCTTAAAGGAAATTAAGAGTAAGAAAAGTCTTTATAAAGTTTCTTAATGAAATCTTGTAGCTCCTCTACATCATGAATAGGTGATAAACAAGTATTCCGATAACAAGGTATTATGTATCCTTTATTGTCTTCATAATTTAAGGATATATAAGGCACTTTAAGATTAAATATTTCTTTTACTAAGGGGCTTTTAGGTTCAGCGAATATATTAAGTTTTAGCGAGTAAAAATACATTTGCAAAGCATTAAAATAACTTCCTGCATGTGGACCTATCTCTTGAGCTCTTAAGTAAAAAGTCTTTAATGACTTTAAGGCTAACTCTTCGTAATAAGGGTCCTTGTTTATTAAGCTTAATTTTAGAAGTAGCATAATTGCTATAGAGTTTGCAGAAGGATGAGGTGTGTCTTCAATTAGTTTTAATTTAACCCCGAGAAGTTCTTCTTCAGTATCAAAGAAACCATAACTCTCCTTATCCCATAACCTTTCAATACAAAGATTCATAAGTTTAGTAGCCATATTTTTATATTGATCTTCTCCAGTAATCTCATAAGCAGTTAGGAAAGCCTCAATTAAGTATATATAATCATCAAGCATAGCTTTAACATTTTCTGAGTGGTAAAGATTGCCTTCTACAAAGTTTTGATTAGTTATTAAATGAAGACTCTTTAAAGCAAAATCTCTTAAAAATGTCTGAGTTAAAAGTTGATAAGACAATAAAAAAGAGGTTATAACCATACCATTTATGGAAGTATATAATGATTTATCTACAAAAGGAGCTTGTCTTTGGTTTCTAATAAAAAGCAACTTCTCTTTGCAAGTATTTAGTATTTTTTGTATCTCTTCTTTATCCCTTTTGTTCTCCTTAGCTATTTCTTCTATATTGCCAGCCTCAAAAATAACGATCTTAGATCTATCATGATGCATAAAACCTTTTGGATTAAAATAAAATTTTTGAAAAAATCTCAACTCTTCTTCAGTCAATAGATTTTTTATTTCCCTTTCTGTCCATGTAAAATACCCTCCCTCATCATCAGGCGTTACATCTGCATCTTGACTTGCATAAAATCCACCGTCAGCAGAAGATAAGGTATTAATAAAAAATCTTACTATACCTTCAGCTACTTTTTTAAAGAACGGTTCATCAAAAATCCAGTATGCTTTACAATAATTTCTTAAAAGCCAAGCGTTATCATCAGCCATTTTCTCAAAGTGAGGGATTATCCACTCTTCATCAGTAGAGTATCTATGAAAACCTCCTGCTAAATGGTCGTGAAAGCCACCCTTTGCCATCTTATAAAGGGTAATCTTTAAAAAATCTTCAAGAAAATGCTCTTTTGTAAGACAGTATCTATTGATTAAAAAATCTACTACCCCAGGCATTGGAAATTTAGGAGCTGAGCTGAAGCCACCATTTTTTTTATCAAAGAATAAAGAAATACTATTTATAGCTTTATTTATATAACCTTCATCTATATCAGCAGAAAGGTTAGAAGATGATGAGATCGCTTTTATAAGCTCTTTAGTGTAATCATCAATTTTATCTCTATTATTTTTATAAAATTCAGCAACTGTAATAAGAACTTTTTTAAACCCTGGTTTTCCAAACCTATCGTCAGGTGGGAAATAAGTACCCCCAAAAAAAGGTTTCCTATCATCTGTTAAGAACATAGATAGGGGCCAACCTCCTCCTACCCCCATAACTGATAGAGCTGTCTGATACCTTTTGTCTATATCAGGCCTTTCATCCCTATCCAGTTTAATGCATATGAATTTTTCATTTAAAAGCTTTACTATTTCATCATTGTAAAAAGATTCCTTTTCCATAACATGACACCAATGACACCATACAGCTCCAGAGCTTAAAAAGACTGGTTTTTTCTGTTCCTTAGCTGCTTCAAATGCCTCTTCAGACCATGGATACCAGTTTATCTTTTGTTTTGAGGCGTGCTGAAGATAAGCAGATCTTTCTTTAGAGAGTCTATTCATTTTAAAACCTCTAATTTTTTTAATAAATTATTAACTAATTATACTGTAAATAATATTAAATTAGTAAAAAATTAAACCAGAATCGTATCATCTAAGCATTCTACAATTAATTATTATTACCGCTACTAATAATGCTCAATCTATACTAAAGTTAAGGAGGGCACATCGTCTTTTTTAATATTTGAAGTATCAAGCTTTATGTTAGTGGCAATTCAGCATTCTTAGTAATGGATCTTCTATCCCTGCCTCTTCAAATCCTCTGGCTCTAAAAAAACAACTGTCGCATCTTTTACAAGGTTCAAAATCCTTTTCTTCACCACAATGAGATCCTCTTTTTAATTGAGGATCATAACAACTCCAAGTTAAGGAGTAGTCTAATCCTAATGCAACTCCTTTGAGTATAGTCTCTGATTTTGTAGAATAAAGAAGAGGTGCATTTATTTTAAATTGCAAAATCCCTTCAGTTGATACTTTTGTAGCTAAGTTTGCCATCTGTTCAAAGGCTCTTAAATACTGAGGCCTACAATCAGGATAACCACTATAATCTAAAATGTTAGCTCCGATAAAGATATCTGATGCCATAAGAGTCTCTGCCCATGCAAGGGCAAAAGATAAAAATATAGTATTACGAGCTGGAACATATGTAGGAGGTATTGATGGCTGAACATTTTTTAAAACATCTTGCACAAAAATTCTATCCTTTGGAACCTCTTCATATGTTGAAGTAAGTGCAGACTTTCCTATCATGCTCATATCAAATTTGACAATAAGATGCTCTTTAACTTGTGCAGAATCTGCAACCATTTTTGCAGATAACAACTCTCTTTTATGTTTTTGTGAATAATCAAAACTCAAAGCATAAAGTTCAAAACCTTGAGATTTAGCTATATATAAAGTTGTGCTTGAATCTATCCCACCACTTAAAAGTACTACAGCCTTAGGCACTTGCATTTACTCTAAATCCCATAATTGAAATGTAGTATAAAATTATTTTTTGAATACTTTATTTTCTGTTCCTGCAACCAATCGCTTTATGTTTGATATATGTCTTATTATAATTAAAATAGCGATTGCAAAAGCTATTAGAATTTTTTCGTTTGATCTATCTACTATAAAAATAACTAACGGCAAAACCCCAAAAGAGACCAAAGAACTTAAAGAAGAATAGCCACTTCTTGCTAAAGTAAAAAGCCATATAGTTATAGTTATAAGTGCTGCTTGAGGAGAAAGAGCAAAAAGAACACCCAAACTGGTAGCTACTCCTTTACCACCTTTGAATTTTAGAAATAAAGAGTAGTTATGTCCTAAAATAGCTATTATTCCAACAATACCCTCTAAGAACTGGCGAGGTTGGGTAAGATAAGGAATTAGAAAAGTATTTAAGATCTGATAATCTGTACTTGTCATAAGAACCCGAGCTAAATAAACAGCAAAAATGCCTTTTCCCATATCACCTAAAAGAGTCAAAATTGCTGCTTCTTTACCCATTGCCCTTAGAACATTTGTAGCTCCAATATTGCCGCTGCCGACTTTTCTAAGGTCAACACCTTTAATCTTAGCAATTATTACACCTGTCGGGATAGAACCTATTAGAAAGGAGAGGACAAATATAATGAATAAATTGTCCATCTTAAGAACTCCTTTCTGTAGAAGCATTATGATACGAGTGTTTTAGAAAAGAATGAGTATACTTAATCCCTGAAATAATAGTAAAAATAACAGCTAAATATATTAAGACGAGACCAATATCGTAGAAATAGATTGAACCTAACCCACCGGGAAGTAAAAGAAAAATAATAGAAAGCATTTGGGTAACAGCTTTCATCTTACCTCCTACCTCTGAAGGCATAATTATATTTTTTGAAAGAGCAAAAATCCTCAGTCCTGTCACAAGAAACTCTCGTACTATAATTAATATTGCGATCCATGCTGAGATCTTTACCATGTCTACAAGAAGAATAAGAGCTGATATCACTAAAAATTTATCAGCAATCGGGTCTAATATTATTCCAAACTTAGTTATTTGACCTGATTTTCTTGCTATATAACCATCCAAAAAGTCAGTTATTGAAGCAAGTATAAATATACTAACCCCTAAAAGAGGATTTTCAGGGGTAATAATAATAAAAAAAGGTATAGATATAACCCTTAAAAAAGTCAGAAAGGTTGGTAAATTAAGATTAATCGTAGTCATTAACTAAGCCTTCCCATTTACCCTTTGCTTTGATGATAAGCTCACACACTTCTCGTACAGCTCCTTTGCCACCTCTTTTTTTAGTAATGTAAATAGCTGAAGCTTTAGTATCAATTTCTGCATCAGCTACAGCGACAGGCAAGGCTACTTTTTTCATAATAGGTATATCTACAATATCATCACCAACATAAGCTATCTCTGAATCTTTAATATTTAATTTTTCCACTAAATGCTCATATGCTACGGTCTTTGAATGGCATCTTTGATACACTTCTTTGATCCCAAGCTCTTCGGCTCTTCTTTCTACAACCTTAGAGTATCTCCCAGTTATAATAGCCACTTGCACCCCAATATGGGTTAACATCTTAATTCCATGCCCATCTCTAACATAGAAGCTCTTAATTTCATTGCCTTGGTCATCTAATATTATACTGCCATCAGTAAGGACCCCATCAACATCAAGGATTAGCAGTTTAATACTTTTCGCTATATCTTTAAGTTTTTCAATATCCATTATAGTTTCCAATTATAAGATTAAAATAACAAATAAGTATAACAATCAAAATTCACAAAATACAATCTAAAAAGTATTGACATCAAAATTTTAAAATGATATATTATTAGCAAAATATTATGACATTATAACATTATCTTAAATTTATAATAATGTTATAATAAATAAAAGGGTATATAAGTGGGAAAACTAATAGACAGAGATAACCCCGTAAAATTATATTTACAACTTGCAGATATTCTCAAGAAAAGGATTGAGTTAGGTGAATGGGAGATTGGGAGCCAGATTCCAACTGAAGAGGAGCTATGTAAAATTTATGATGTTAGCAGGGCAACGGTGAGATTAGCCATTTCTGAATTAACCAAAGAGGGATATATTACAAAACAGCAGGGGAAGGGAACTTTTGTCCTAAAGAAAGTAGTAGCTGACAAACTTACTATGCTTGTAAGCTTTGATGAACTAATGATAGAGCCTTCAGAGGGGATTAAAACTACAGTTCATGCTCAAACTATCATGATGCCTACCGATGATCTGGTTGATAAGCTTGATGTTTCAAGCGATAAACACATTATTTATATCAAAAGAACAAGAGAATTCAAAGATATGGTGCTGTTGATTCAAGAATCATTTATACCGTTGCATTTTTGCCCCTATTTGCTAAGAGAAGACTTACAAAATATGTCATTATTTGAGTTCTTTGAAAAGAGAGCCTCAATACACATTACAGCAGTGAAAAACAATTTTGAGCCAACTCTTCTGAACGCAGAGGAAGCAAAACTTTTTGAGTATCCCATAAAAACACCCGCTATTATGCTTACGCAACAGTTATACTCAGGATTAAACAACATAATGTTTAGTCGTTCAGTTAGAAGGCCAGGAAGGGGGGGGTTCTTCATAGAGTTTGAAAAGAAAAGTTTTTAAAAACTTAGTAAAAATTATTACTGAAGAGCCTTGCCGATGAAAATAAATAAAGAAAGGAGGTGAAAAAAGCATAAGAAACATTATATCCATTTTTGACAGACTTAAAAGGACAAAAAACAGCTTTGAAAAAAATACTAACAAGAAGATTTAAAAATTCAGGCTAAAGTTAGTCAACAGAAGAATTCTCAGAAAGGAGGTGTTATATGAAAAGAAATAGCACTGTAAAAGACATAATGATTGATATCTTTGATTTTCCCCATATCCCATACTGGTTTACTATTAGGCAAGCAATGGAGATATTAAGAAGGGTATCTTCTGGTAAAGAAAAAGCGGTAGTTTCTGATACTATTTTAATCTTTGATGAGAAGTATAACTATATGGGGATGATAAGGCACAGGGATATCGTCTTCGGTTTAGAACCTGTACTACTTAAGAAAACTGTATGGACAGGACCTATGACCGAAGTCAGTCGGGATGTCACACCCCTCAGTGAAGAGATGGTTGCCCGTATGGCAGAGAGCTTGTTTAAGGAAGACGCAAAAAAAGAAGCTGAAAAACAAGTGAGGGAGATCATGATTGTCTCAAAGGTTTCTGTTTCACCTGATGACTCCCCAGCAAAAGCTGCATACTTAATGGCACAACATAACCTACCTTTTATTCCAGTGTTGGAGAACAAGCAAAAGCTTGTTGGGATGATTAGTATGAATGCAGTCTTTAATTGGGTTTCGGCAGTAGTTTTAGAGTAATTAATTTATTAATAAAATGAATTTTAGTTGGAGGTTTCTATGAGCGCTAAAGAAAAGGATTCAAAGCATCCTGAAGGTCTTCCGCCACCCCCTGCGGAGATAACCATTCATGAACTTGAAGAAGGGGAAAAACCGCCTAAGTCAACAAAATTTGTCGCTACATGGGTTCTTATTGCAGTAGCCGCAGGTATCGCTGTCTATCTGCTACCAACCCCTGAAGGATTGTCAGATAGAGGTCATAAATTTCTTGCATTGCTTGTTACAATCGTCATACTCTGGACATCTGAGGCAATATCCATAGGAATTACCGCGATAGCCGTTGGTGCAGGGCTCATCCTTTTTGGCATTCAACCACTTGCAAAGGCATGGCAATCCTATGCCCATCCTGCAGTTGTATTTGTATTCACCATAATTATGTTAGGAGTTATCATAAGTCAAACTACTTTGCCAAATAGAATTCTTGGATGGGTCTTAAGGGTAGGTGGTAGAAAACCTTTAAAACTTAGTTTTACCCTTTGTATGGCATCAACTTTTCTATCTGCCTGGACACACGATGCTGCTATAACAATTATCTTGATGTTTTCAATTCTTCCTATGTTCTTAAAAATGGGATTAACACCTGCAAAGAGTAATAATCTAACAAAACACTTTTTACTAATGATCCCTCTTGGAGCAGCTTGTGGTGGTGGGGGAACTTTCATAGGAAGCGGACGCTCACCTGCCGCAGCTGAGATGTTCTTTGCGGCTACAGGATATCAGATCGGATTTACAGAATATGCTATCTATCAAATGCTTCCTTCAATGATATATGGGTTAGGCACATGGATCGCAGTTACTCTTGTATTTCCTCCCAAGATAAAGGAATTACCAGAAGCCATTGTAGCTGAAAAATTACCTCCTCTTACGAGCAAAGAAAAAGGATTAAGCATTGCCATAGTTATAGCTCTTATCTTATGGATTCTAAGTGACTTAACGAAAGTTCATGTATCCGTTGTAGGTGCAGGTTTTATAATTGCAGTTATGCTTTTTGGGCTGGTTAGCTGGAAGAAATGTCTTGCTGAATTTCCTTGGAACCCGATGATGGTATTTGGAGCAGGTTTTGCACTTGGTATAGCAATGCTTGATACAGGTGCAGGTAAGTGGATTGCTGAGCAGATTTTCCCGATTTTTGAAGGCGCACCTTGGCCAGTTGTTTCTTTCGGCGTTGGCTGGATATCCTCAATTATTACTAGTTTTATGGCAAATGCTGCAGCAACAGCTCTTATTGTTCCTGTTGTAGTTCCTATGGCAGACATGGCTGGGATACCAACATTCCCAATAGCAATGACCGTTCCTTTAGCAACTACCTTTGTTCTTTTGGTTATTGGTTGTCCTCCTACCCTTATTGCCTATGGACTTGGTTACTTTACTCAGGTTGAAGCATTCAAAGTATTCTTCGTTAGGACTATAATCTGCCTCCTGATGGCAAGTTTAGTGCAAGCTGTTTGGTGGCCTATTGCAGGCATGCCCGGAAACCTTGATATGATGCAGACACCAGCAAAACTTACTACCTTAGGAGTGGAGTTAATCTCAAAATAACAAATGATCAGGAGAGAGCTTTAGGCTCTCTCCTTAAGAATTTACTTTAAAATTTTGATAGCTCATTTTAAGAGATGAGCAGTTTCAAAACACAACACTTAACTCTGTAAAGCGGCTATTATTATTTAACTTTAAATCAAAAGTTCATACTTTATTTAGGATTCAGAACCTTAGGACTTCATTTGCAACTATTGGATACTTTATTTTAGCAATTTAGATAAGGAGGGAAAATGTTTAAGAGGTTGATTATACTCATTGTAATCGGTTGTTTTATATTATCAATGGCTGACACAGCTACATGCAAAGAGACAATCACTGGTGTTGGGGTAGCAGCAGTCAAAGATGTAGTTGAAAAATTAGGAAGGGCATTTGCAAAAAAGAACCCTTCCATACAAGTTAAAACAAAGGAAGATAAGGTTGATGCCGCTATTAAAGCAGTAGGGACCTCAAAAGATGGGTCATTATTTGGAATGATTAACCGTCCCTTAAATGACAAAGAAAAAAGCGCCTATCCTGATATACAAACTTTTCTTTTTGCAAAAGATGGTGTAGCTATAATAGTGCATCCTGCAAACCCAGTAAAGTCTATAACACCAGCTCAATTGAAGGATATCATCAAAGGTAAGATTACAAATTGGTCTCAGCTTGGAGGCAAAAAAGAAGTAATAAGCATGATTATGAGAGAGAAAGCATCCAATCAAAGGGTAGCCTTTGAAAAAGTTATAATGGGTGGTGAAAAAGTTCCAATTGGAAGGGTCAGAGAGATTAGCAGTATGGGAGATGTAAAAACTGAAGTTGCTCTTGACAAATCAGCAATAGGGTATATCCTAATCAGTGCTCTTGATAAGAAAGTTAAGCCTTTAGAGTTAGACGGCGTTGCTCCAACTATTGCTAATGTTAAAGCTGGTACTTATCCAATAACAATACCCTATTACTTAATTACTAAAGGAGAACCAAAAGGAGCTATAAAAACCTTCATGGATTTCATTATTACAACTGAAGGTCAAGCCCTTGTTGAGAAGGAAAAAATAGGTTTTGTAACAAAATAGAAAAACATAATTGATCAAAAGATTTATCTTAACTAATAACTAAATTCAGTTATAGCAAAGGAACCATTTAACAAAGTAGGCTAAAAAATAATAATGAAAGATACTAAGCATTCTTTCAAAAACAGGAAATTTAAAAATAACACCGAAATAGATTTTTTGAATGTTACAAAAATCCTTTTAATATCAAAGTCTAAAAATAGTTCATAAGACAACTTAACCATGCTAATTTAGAAATAGAAAGATTTACTTTAAAACAACAAGGAGATACTATGAGGTATGTAATAGTATTCATCATATTATTCATCAACTGGGTTATTTGGTCAGGACTACTTGATCTCTTTCATCTATCACTTGGGGTAATTTCATGCTTGATAGTTACCTTTATGTCACATGATCTTCTTTTCAAAAGAAAAACATTTAAGTGGTCAGATATCTCTGAGGCTTTCAGATTCTTTGCATATATACCTTGGCTACTTTATCAGATTATTCTTTCTAATATCCATGTTGCAAAGATAGTGCTTAAGCCTGAGATGCCTATTGATCCAGATATTGTTCCCTATCAGCACAAACTTAAAAAAGATATATCAATAACAACATTTGCTAACTCAATCATCCTAACCCCTGGCACCATTACTGCTCTTATTGTTGATGATAAATTCTATGTGCACTGTCTTGATAAAAAAGTAGCAGAAGACCTCCTAACAGGGGAGATGGAGCAAAGGGTAGCTAAAGTATTTGGGGAGGATAAATGATAAATTTCTTTTTATGGATAGGAATTGCTCTTGGTTGTTTAGTTTTTGTCTGTCTTTATCGTGCATCAGTGGGTCCTACTGTAATGGATAGAATAGTAGCTATTAGCGTAATAGGTACAAAAACTACTGTCATTCTTTTGCTGATGGGATTCATTTATAGCAGAATTGATATGTTCATAGATATCTCTATGGGATATGCGATCTTAAACTTTATTGGCACCCTTGCTATATCAAAATTTTTCTACTCCAGAAAGAGTATTATCCCTGGCTCTAAATATTTTGCTGAAAGGGGGCAAAAAAATAAATGTCTATCTTAGAAATCATCTCAATAATTCTAATTCTTGGTGGTCTTTTTTTCTTCTTTACAGCAACAGTAGGTCTTATAAGAATGCCTGATTACTACTGCAGGATGCAAGCTACGGGGAAAGGTGATACTCTTGGAGCTGTCCTCTGTCTCAGTGGGCTTGCCCTTTATAATCTTGACTCTGGGCTCTCCTTTGCTAATATCATTGTGAGCATAAAAATAATGTTCATAGCTATATTTATTTTTATAGCTAACCCAACTGCTACACACGCAATATCAAAAGCAGGCATAGACTGTGAAGTTAAACCATGGACAAAAAAGAAGGAGGTGCAATCATGATATGGCAGTTAGACATCCTAATCCTCATCTTAGTTGTAATTTGTGCAATTGCCTCTATTACCGTTAAAGACCTTTTAAGTTCAGCTTTGTTATTAGGTGCTTATAGTTTTCTTATGTGTCTACTGTGGACAGAAATGGGAGCAGTGGATGTAGCATTTACCGAAGCGGCTGTAGGGGCAGGTATAAGCACAGCCTTCTTTATTGGCGCTATCTATTATACTACAAGGAGGACAAAGGATTGAGAATCATAGCTATTTTTGCTGTCGTTATTACAGGATTTCTTCTTATCTATGCAACCCTTGATATGCCTAATTGGGGCGACCCAAACTCCCCCGCAAGCAGGCATGTATCACCAAGATACATAGAAGGCACAATGCCTGAGACGGCAACTCCAAACATGGTTACATCTGTCCTTGCTGATTACAGAGGGTATGATACTCTTGGTGAGACCACAGTTATTTTTACCGCTGGTATTGTATGTTTAATGCTCCTCAGGAGGGTAACAAATGGTCAATAGATATGAAAATGTACTAATAGAAACTGTCACAAGACTTCTTATCCCAGCTATGCAACTGTTTGGTCTTTATGTAATAGCTCATGGACATGGAAGTCCAGGTGGTGGGTTCCAAGGTGGTTGTATATTAGCTGCAAGTTTTATACTGATGGTTATCTCTTATGATATAAAAGAGTTAAAAAGTCGCATGAGCGAAAATTTAAATACAATTCTCTGTGCTATTGGGGTCTTCATATATGGTGGAACAGGCTTGCTATGCGTGATTTTAGGTGGAAATTTTTTAGACTATAGTGTTCTTCACAAGATTCTTCCTGTTGATCCTATAAAGGCAAGGTACATGGGAATGCTTATGGTTGAGATAGGTGTTGGCATAGCTGTTATGTCAGTTATGATCTCAATTTTCTTAAATATAGCCTCAAGGGGAGAACACGAAGGAGCGTTGAACTGATGGATACAATGGATTTTATAATTGGCAAATATAATTACTGGGTTTATATAGTTCTAATGATGATAGGTTTTTATGCAATGATAGCTAAGAATAATTTTGTAAAAAAGCTTGTAGGAATGAATATCTTTCAGACAGCGATAATCCTTTATTATATCTCAATTGCATCCAAAAAAGGTGGGGCAACCATACCTATTATTAAAGAAGGTCTTGATAAAGCACATCAATATTTAAATCCACTTCCTCATGTTCTTATGCTTACGGCTATTGTTGTTATGGTGAGTACCTTCGGAGTTGCTGTAGCTATTCTTATTATGCTTTACAGAAGATATGGCACCCTTGAAGAAGATGAAATAATGGCGATTATAAAAATGGAGAAGCAAAAATGAAAGAACAAGCACCAATTTTAATAGTTGCAATCCCATTGCTTATGGCTTTCTTAAACATTCCTTTTGGATTGTTTAAAAGAACCCTCAGTTATCCAATTACGGTAATTACAACTTTTTTATGTGTCTATTTTTCCTATCTTATCGCTGATACCGTGGTAAATAATGGTAACATCAGTTATCGCCTTGGAGGGTGGGAGCCCCCCTGGGGTATTGAGTATGCTATTGATCACTTAAACGCTTATATGCTCATTATCGTCTCTATAGTTAGCTTTATAGTGGCGATATATTCAAAAAATAGTATTGAAAAAGAAATAGCTAAGGAAAAGACTGTTTACTTCTACACTATTTATTTACTTCTTGTTACAGGGCTTCTTGGTATAGTTGTCACAGGTGACTTGTTTAATCTATTTGTTTTCCTTGAAATAGCATCACTTGCAGGCTACGCTCTCGTAGCTATTGGAGAAGACAGAGCACCTCTTGCAACATTTAATTACATAGTTATGGGAACCATTGGTGCTTGCTTTTATCTACTTGGAGTTGGCTATCTTTATATAGTTACTGGTTCCTTAAATATCACAGATCTTACTAAACTCCTACCACCTCTTTACCACTCAAAAGTAGTACTTGTAGCCTTCGCATTTTTCGTAGTTGGTGTAGCTATAAAAATAGCCCTTTTCCCCCTACATACTTGGCTTCCAGATGCCTATACCCATGCACCATCAACAGTAAGTGCCTTTGTCGCAGCTACCATGACAAAGGTAGGTGCCTATGCGATGATTAGAGTGATGTTCACAGTATTTGAACCAAGCTTTACCTTAGAAGCCCTTCCCACAACGGAGATATTAGGATGGGTAGCTTCAGCCGCAATGATGTTTGGTTGCATAATGGCTTTAGCCCAAGATGACCTCAAAAGAATGCTTGCCTATATTCTCGTTGCTGAGGTTGGTTATATAGTAATGGGAGTTAGCGTTGGGAATAAAGAAGGTTTTATCGGATCTGTACTTCATATTTTGAATGATTCATTCATGATGGTAAGTCTTTTTTTAGTTGCAGGTGCGATTATGTATAAGGAAGGGCACAGAAACATAAAAAAGTTTGCTAACCTTCATAAAAAAATGCCTGTTACTATGGGCTGTTTTGTTATAGCTGCTATATCTATGGTGGGTGTACCTCCAACAGCAGGTTTTTTTAGCAAGTGGTATCTAATCCTTGGAGCTATTAATGCCCAAAAGTGGTTCTTCGTTGCATTTTTACTTCTAAGCAGCTTGATGGTCGCTGTGGCTTTTTTCAAGATCATACAGAATACCTTTTTCCATCCTTCAGAATCTCATCATAAGCATGAGGAGCCAATAAGAGATGAGGTGCCTTCAGGGATGTTACTACCCATCTTTGTAATGAGTGTCTCTCTTTTATTAATAGGATTCTTAAGCGGTCAAATTATAGATTTATTAATTCAACATGCAGTACCAAAGGGTTTTTAAGGAGATACAATGGAAACTATAACTTCAATAACACCATTAATCATTATCTCAACATCCTTAGTTGCCACTTTTTTAATATTCTTTACTGATGAGTTGTCAAAAAATCTAAGAGAAGCATGGACTATCATTGCGTCAGTTATTAAATTTTCTTTTGTAATGTCCATGCTACCTCATATCCTTGATGGTAAACTCATAGAGTATACCCTTGTTACTATAGCACCTGGGCTAAAAATCCAGTTTAAAGTTGATGCCCTTGGGATCTTCTTTGCCATATTAGCCTCATTCCTATGGATAGTAACTTCATTTTATTCAATTGGCTACATGCGTTCTTTAAATGAACATGCTCAGACACGATATTTCTGCTGTTTTGCAATAGCCCTTTCAGCTACAATGGGTGTTGCTATGTCAGGCAACATGTTTACCACCTTTGTCTTTTATGAAATCATTACATTATGTACCTATCCTCTCGTTGCACATAAGGAAACACCTGAAGCTCTTCAAGGTGCTCGAAGATATATTACCTACCTTCTTGGCACCTCTATTGCCTTTCAGCTAACCGCTATCTTTCTAACTTACAAAGCCGCAGGCACCCTTGATTTTTCTAATCAAGGGCTTCTAAATGGTGCAAGAGAGGCAGGCATTAGTGATTTATTTTTAACTATTACTTTCATTCTATATATGGCTGGTATTACAAAGGCCGCAATGATGCCACTGCACTCCTGGCTACCAGCGGCGATGGTAGCACCAACCCCTGTAAGCGCCTTATTGCATGCAGTGGCTGTTGTTAAGACGGGCGTCTTCGTTGTAGTAAAAGTAGTTCTGCATGTTTTTGGTGTTGATTTGTTGTCTTCCTTAGGTCTTGGAACAGCATTGGCATACTTTGCCTCTTTTACCATCATAGTAGCTTCTATCATAGCTTTAAAACAAGACAATCTCAAAAGGCGACTTGCATACTCTACTGTAAGCCAGCTTTCTTATGTAATTCTTGGTGTTGCACTGCTAACACCTTCTGCTATTGCCGGTAGCATAATGCATATAGTTCTTCATGCCTTCGGTAAAATTACCCTCTTTTTTACAGCAGGTGCAATTTATGTAGCAACACACAAAACAGAGATTAGCCAGTTAGATGGGATCGGCAAGAAAATGCCTTTCACAATGGCAGCATTCACACTTGGCTCTCTATCTATGATAGGGATACCGCCTCTTGGAGGCTTTTTAAGCAAGTGGTATATCGGCATAGGGGCATTAGAAGCTCATCAGTTGCCAATAATAGGGGTACTGGTTGGAAGTACAATTTTAAACGCCTGTTATTTCATGCCAATTGTCTACTCTGCATTCTTTAAAGAGGAGAGGCATGATGAACATCATGGACATAGTCATGGACATTCACATAGCAAAAAGGGGCTTGAAGAGGCACCTACAATAATGGTCATCCCTCTTGTCCTTACAGCAATTGGTGCAGTGGCTTTATTCATTGCTCCTTCTATTTTTCTTGAGCTTGCTGAAATGGTGGTGGAGAGTGTAAAAGGATAATTTTCAAAGAAAAGATCAATTTATAAGGAATTTTTAGTTCATTTAAGTTCAGTTTAAGGAGGTTTATCTCAAAACATGAAAGATCATCAAGAAGAATTAATGGAATTAAAACATGAAGCAGACCCTTTTTATAAAAAAATCTTTTTTATTATATTCGCCATTTGTGCGGTATATCTTGCTTTTATATTCTTAAAAAGCTAAAAAGAGAGGGTTCAAATGGAAAAAAAGGATTTCTTTGATGACCCCAGAAAAGTTGAAAAGTTATTTTGGGTTTTCTATGTTCTTATTGCTATCTCGCTTATAGCAGAATTTTTTATTCACAAACACATATTTTTTAAATGGGAGGAATATCCCTTCTTCTATGGAGTTTTTGGTTTTCTTGCCTTTACAGTGCTTATACTTATAGCTAAATATATCCTAAGACCAATCATAAAAAGAAGGGAGGACTACTATGATTAATGTATATCCTCCAGCTCTAATATTTATCTTTGGAGCACTGCTAATTCCACTTTTTAGAGGAAGACTGCAAAGCATCTATTTACTTTTAATACCAGTTATTGGGTTTATTAACTTAATAAACCTGCCTGAAGGACAGCATTGGGTATTAAGTTTTCTTAACTATGAATTAATTTTATGTAAAGTTGATAAACTCAGTGTATTTTTTGGTTATATCTATCATCTTGTAACTCTTATTGCTCTTTTATTTTCCATACATGTCAAGAAGAGCTCTGAACATGTTGCAGCAGTTACCTATGGTGGTGCTGCCTTAGGAGTTGTTTTTGCAGGTGATTTAATTACTCTATTCATCTTTTGGGAAATTATGGCTTTAAGCGCCACTTTTCTCGTCTGGGCAAATCAGTCCAAAGAATCTTATGGTGCTGGCTTAAGATATCTAATCGTTCATTTAGTTGGTGGTTTATGTCTTCTAATAGGGATGTTTATGCATGTTTATAAAACAGGTTCTCTTGAGTTCGGGTATATCGGTCTTAATAGCCCAGGCTCTTGGCTTATTTTAATAGGATTTGGTATAAATTGTGCCTTCCCTGGACTACATTCATGGCTACCAGACGCTTATCCGCAGACTACTGCCACAGGCGGAGTATTTATGTGGACATTTACAACAAAAACTGCTGTTTATGTACTTGCAAGAGCTTTCCCTGGTACAGAGATCTTAATCTGGATTGGTGCGATAATGACAGTTTTCCCCATATTCTTCGCAGTTGTGGAAAATAATCTTAGAAAGGTCCTATCCTACAGTCTTATTAACCAGCTTGGATATATGGTCACAGGTATAGGAATAGGAACTCAGTTGTCACTAAACGGTACAGTTTCTCATGTCTTCTGTCATATCTTATATAAAGCACTTCTTGTGATGTCAATGGGTGCTGTGATTTATCGGACAGGAAAAATAAACTGCACTGATCTCGGTGGTCTCTATAAAAGCATGCCTTTGACAGCCATCTTCTGTATCATAGGTGCCCTTTCAATCTCTGCATTTCCTCTTTTCAGCGGCTTTGTGAGCAAATCAATGGTAGTTGAATCAGCAGCCATGGGAGGTATGTCTATAATTTGGCTAATGTTACTTTTTGCATCAGTTGGTGTTCTTGAACATGCCGGAATAAAAGTCCCTTATCATGCCTTTTTTGCTCATGACTCTGGCATCCGTACAAAAGAGGCGCCTCTACATATGCTAATAGCTATGGGTATTACAGCTTTTTTATGTATCTTTATCGGTGTTATGCCTGGTCCACTATACAGTCTTTTACCATACTCTGTTGATTTTGAGCCTTATACAGCCTCCCATATAGTAACTACAACTCAACTACTATTATTTGGTATTTTGGCTTATATATTATTAGTCAGAGCTGGTATATTCCCTGCAGAAATGAGAGCCACCAATCTTGAGCTTGACTGGTTTTATCGGAAAGGTGCCAGTGCCTTTATGTGGGTGTTAAAAAATCCTTTAAGCATAATCGGAGCTATGTGGAATGCCATAGTATTTTCTGCCATACCTGCATTTCTGGTATGGATTACTAAAAACCCCAAAGCTGTAGCAAGAATCACATTTGACTCTATCTTGATGATCCTTAGTCCTGATGATAAAAAAGCAAGGCTTCAAGAAAGAATTAAAAAAGAGCTTGAGGTTTACCCAGGTGATATAATAAGACCAAAGCCTATCGGCTTTACCGTTCTTGGAGCAACATTAATTCTTTTCGCTTATATGCTTATCTATTACTTGACAGAGATGAGGTAAAACAACAGTAATGAAGATATTGGAGGGGGTAGTAGCAACCTTTGTTAGCAATAAATACAGTTTAGCCAAGGCTTAATACTACTCTCTCCCTCTTATAACATCATCCTATCCTTACAGGTAGGATTATATACAATTATATAACCAGTAGTTATTACATGCCAACACCTGATCTTCACTCATGATTAAGTCTTCAACAAATTCAAACCTTTTCAACAAATCCTTCCTCAATGCAGAGCTTACATTTGAGAAAAATATATCTCTTGCAAAATTTAAGATTGCATTCTTACATCTCGCAGGCTAAAGCCTGCGCCTACCTTCACTTCCGCTCTTCCTTACTTCCTAACTTCCGAACTAAAAGGGGGTGATTTCTCACCCCCTGGTAAATTAGATAGTATTGGGCTTATTCAAATTATGTTACGAGTTACAAGTAACCTGAGATGTGTTAGCATCAAATGTGCATGTTCCTGCATATGCTCCAGCGCAAGTTGCTCCAGCTGAAACAACACCAGCGGCAGTAACATTATTTGCAGTAAATGAAGTTCCTGTACTACCTGTGCAACCACAATCGGTAACAGCAGCGCCAGGATTCAGTGCATATCGAGCGGAGCATAAGCTTACGCAGTTTCTTACATCAGACTGGCATCTTGCTTTACCAGCGGTAGCCCTATATGTTGAATACTGAGGTATAGCAATAGATGCGAGGATAGCGATAATGGCTATTATAATGAGGAGTTCTACTAATGTAAAACCTTTAACTGAATAAAGATTTGGCAATTTTTTCATGTTACTATTATATCATATTTTTTTAACTGCGATATAAGTTTTTCATAATTTCACTTCATACCTAATACCTACTAAAATATCCATTATAATTCATAATTCAAAAATTATATAGCCCCCATTATTCATAAAAATAAAAGAGGGGAGCTCTCTCCCCTCCACTGTTTTTAGTTCTATGAGCAAGTAACTGAGCCACCCTCGGTAGCAGTACATGTTTTTGAAGTTATACCCGCTGGGTCAGAACATGTACAGCTATAACCAGTTGTTTGAGTTCCACTTGCTGTGCATCCGGCAGGCATAGTAGGCGCTGTTGCATTTGGGTTTTGGAGTAAATCAGTCAAGTGTGCTATGTGTAGATTTAAACAGTTTTTAGCATTTGATTGAATTTTACCTAACGCTGCGTTTTCACGATACTTTGAATATTGTGGAATAGCTATAGCTGCAAGAATGGCAATGATTGCCACAACGATTAATAACTCGATGAGGGTAAAACCTCTCTGATCCCTTACCTGCATTTGATGGATTCTCTTCATCATAATTTTAAATCTCCTTTTGAAGGCTATGCCTTCTTTTTTTTTTTTCCGCCAAAGGCGGTATTTTTTTGATGTCCTGTGTCTTAAATCTTGAATTTTAAATTTCGAAGGCTGAAGCCTGCAGCTACCTGGTAGTTTATTAATTTAGTTTGCGCTATATTTCGCAGGTTGAACCCTGCGGCCACCAGTTCCATTTGTTTATTTTGTTTCTTTTTGGTAGCCGCAACCTTTAGGTTGCCTTCTGTTTCGCATTGCGTTCTCTTTCGCAGGCTGAAGCCTGCGGCTACCTTCGCTCCCGCTTTTCCTTACTTCCAAACTTCCGAACTAATTCTACGGCTACCTTCCCTAATTTCTAAATCCCAAATCCTAATTCCTGCCTTATGCCCACCTCCTCACTTATTAATTCCTTGTTGTTATTTTTAGAAAAGTTAATTCTCATTGAGATGTTCAAATCTCATTTATTAATTAGCATCTTTTATGCCAACTTATTTTTAAACATAAAGCATCTTAAAATTAACATTAAAGCAAGATACGGTAGAGGATTAAGTATCAAAAACTGACGATTTTTGTCAGTTGAGGTGACAGAATTTGTCATATGATATCGGCATTCGGTCAAAGACATAGTTTTAAATGCTAACTTTCTTTTTAACACTTTAATCTAATCTTTTAAGGCAAGCAACTTAATTTAAATTAGTAGCTAAGTTATATTTAAACCCAACTTCAACGCCTTTCTTTGGTGTATTTTGCACGCCTCATCTTTTAGCTTAAGCCTTTTAAAGATAAAAAATATTTACTCCTTTATCTTTAAAATTATGTTATGATTGTATTATTAATAAAAAACTTTTTTTTCAAAGGAGGTTTTTGAGGATGTATAGGAATTATCTATCGGTAATCTTTTTATTCTTAATTTGTGCTTTTTTAGTAGGATGCGCTGGGGAAACGAAACAACTTTATATGATGGATTCTACAGGAGCAAAAAGAGAAATTGTTTTCCCCAATGGAACCATATTAGGTGGTGCATCCAAAGAACAAGCAACTGCTTTAGCCCAAATCTTTGTTGATTCTCATAACATGGCTATGCAAGAGTTTGATGAACTAAAAAAGATGAGTAAAAAGTCCTTAGCTAACCAAGAAGCAATAATGGCATCTCAGCAGAAAAATCTTGAAACCGCACAAAAAGCTCTCCAAATGATTGAGCAATTATCAAAAAATCAAGGCACTGGTGAGATAACAATTTTCTTCCCAGTAGGATCAAGTGAGTTGAAAAAAGGCTCCCATGAATTTGAAAGACTTGTAAACTTTACTGACTACTTAGCACGTGAGAGTAAGGGTAGAAAGGTTTTGCTTATCTCCATAGGTAGTGCTTCAGCATTTGGTGATAAAAAAGTCAATGAAAAACTAAGCAAAAGACGCTCAGAAGTGGTAATAGATGTGATAGATAAGTATCTTGTAAATATACCCCATCAATTTTTCAAAGTATACGGCACAGGCGATATATATAGCCCAAAAAATGTTACAATGAAAGAGCACCAGAGATATCAGCATACAAGAGTTATAGCTTTTTATGAAACAGACCAGATACCACCGCTTCCTGAGGAGACTAAATAAATCATTTTAATTGCATAGTAGGGCAATGGACTCAATATTTTGAGAAAATTGCCCTTTTAAACTTCTTTTAATCTCATCGCTTGATAATGGGCTATTAAAGGGTCTATTATCTCATCTAATTCTCCTTCTAAAACCTGTTCAAGTTTATGTAGTGTAAGCCCGATTCTATGATCTGTTACCCTATTTTGTGGATAATTGTATGTTCTTATGCGTTCGCTTCTGTCTCCAGTGCCTACCTGAGATTTTCTATCAAGAGCTCTCTCCCTTTCCTTTTTTTCTCTCTCAATCTCTAAAACCCTTGATCTTAAGACTTTCATAGCCTTTTCTCTATTTTTAATCTGTGATCTTTCATCTTGACATTGAACAACTATACCGGTAGGGATATGAGTTATCCTTACAGCTGAATATGTTGTATTAACACTCTGTCCTCCAGCACCAGATGAACAAAAAGTGTCAATTCTTAAATCTTTCTCTTCTATCTTTATATCAATCTCATCTGCTTCTGGTAACACCGCTACTGTGGCTGCAGAAGTATGAATCCTGCCAGAAGCTTCAGTAATAGGAACTCTTTGTACCCTATGCACGCCACTTTCATACTTGAGTCTGCTGTAAGCTTTTGCACCAGTTATATTTGCTATTATCTCCTTGAAACCACCAAGTCCTGTGGGGTGGGAGTCTATAACCTCAATTTTCCACTTTTTTGACTCAGCATACTTACTGTACATCCTAAAGAGTGCTGCAGCAAACAATGCAGCCTCCTCCCCACCTGTACCAGCCCTAATCTCAAGAATGACATTTTTATCATCTCGCGGATCCTTAGGTAAAAGCATAAGTTTTAATTCATTCTCTATGATAGGCTTATTTTTTTTAAGTGTAGCAAGTTCTTCTTCTGCCAATTCCTTGAGATCTCCATTTGAGTCTTTAATTAATTCCTCTGCTTCCTCAATCTCGGTAAGCAGCTTTTTATAGTCTTGGATTCTATTGTAGATAGGTTCTAAATCGGCTTGTTCTTTTGAGTATCTATTAAACTCAGAGGCGTTTGCAAGCACCTCTGGTTTAGCAAGAGCAGAGGTAATCTCTTCATACTTACTTTCTATTATTAATAATTTATCAAGCATTTCTTGTAGCCTCACTGTCTTGTTTTTCTAAACTAAGTACTTCCTGTAATGCAGCAATAGCTACTTCAATCTGTAATTCATCAGGTTCTCTCACTGTCAATCGCTGCAAAAGCAAGCCAGGATATGAAATAAAACGCAAAATTCCCTCATTTGCCAGTTTTGCAGAGAATCGCAATATCTCATAAGATATGCCTGCTATGACTGGTATTAAAATAATCCTTGAAAGAAATTTTTCTAAAAATGTCCACTCTTGTGGAATAAGAACAAAAATAAAGATGCTGGTCATCATAACAATCAAAAGAAAGCTGGTTCCGCACCTTGGATGATAAGGTTTATGCTTTTTAGCATTTTGAATGTTTACTTCTTCACCTGCCTCATAAGCATAGATGACTTTATGCTCTGCACCATGATACTGGTAAATCCTCCTCATCTCACCCCATAATCCTATTGCAACAACATATAGCAAAAAAACTGTTACTCTCAATGTGCCATCAATAAGATTAAAAACAATATTATTATTTGCTACTGCTGAGTATGCATCACCCAGTAAGGTTGTAATATAAAGAGGAACAAACTTAAATAACCCTATCGCTACGAAGAATGCTATAGCAATTGATAAAGCAATGCTCCAAAGACTTAAGGGTTTTTCATCTTTCCCTTCATAGGCCACCGAACCTGAATACTCTATCGCTTTAATGCCGATGACAAGAGCACTAAAAAGGGCAAAAACCCCTCTAATGAATGGTAGCTTAAAAAAAACGCTTGGCTTCTTAGTCTTAGTAGTCTTAAGACTAATCTCACCTTTTGAGTTTCTGACTGCGACAGTCCACCCAAAAGGGGACTTCATCATTACACCTTCAATTACTGCTTGACCACCAATGTTTTTCATTTTAGTTCTGTTACTGTAAAAAAATTATAAATAAACAATAAAAAAGGATTAGAAAACAAATTAAAGCAATCTAATCCTCTTTCAGATCTTAAGAGAAGTTATTTTTTTGCGTATTTTTTCTTAAATCTTTCAACCCTACCTTCTGTATCTATTATCTTCTGCTTACCAGTAAAGTAAGGATGGCACTTAGAACATATGTCTACTCTTATACTCTTACGAGTGGAACCAGTCTCAAAAGTCTCGCCGCATGCACAAGTGACTGTTACCTTGTGGTATTCAGGATGAATTTTTTCTTTCAACTCTCAGACCTCCAAAAAAGCATTTATTAATTTTAAAAAAAAACCTTATCTTTTAGCAAGAATCTTTCTTAATACTTAACGCTAAGAAAAAAAAGGACACTATATAAAAATCTTAAAAAGTTTTAAATACAATCTATACACCTTATAATGACCCCCCTCAAGATGAAGGTTTGTAAGAGGCTTAATTATTCTACTGTAAGCCTCTTAAGCAAATTATTTTTGCAAGTTTCAATAACATTAAAAAGCTGGCAGGGGTTAATATACACCTTCTGCCAGCTTTTTTTAGTACTACTTCAGTAATGGAACTATCAGAAGTGCAACAATATTGACAACCTTAATCATCGGGTTAATAGCAGGTCCAGCCGTGTCTTTGTATGGGTCACCTACTGTATCACCTGTGACCGCTGCCTTATGGGCATCAGATTTTTTGCCACCAAAGGCACCATCTTCTATGTACTTCTTAGCATTATCCCAAGCTCCACCACCACTTGTCATTGATATAGCAAGGAATAAACCTGTGATAATACTACCAATGAGCATTCCACCAAGTGCTTCTTTACCAAGAATAAAACCAACTAACAACGGAGCTACTACTGTTATGAGCGATGGGACCATCATCTGTCTAATAGCACCTTTTGTAACTATATCAACACAAGTTCCATACTCGGGTTTTGCTTTATATTCCATAATACCAGGGATTTCTCTGAACTGTCTTCTAACCTCTTCAACAACTCCACCAGCTGCGTACCCAACAGCTTCCATGAGGAGAGCTGCAAAGTAGTAAGGCAGCAGACCACCTATAAACAAGCCAACGAGAACCATAGGATTTGAAAGGTCAAAGGCTAATTGCCCAGGGAATGACCTTGAATACTCAGCAAACAAAACAAGAGCAGCCAATCCTGCTGAACCTATTGCATAACCTTTTGTAACTGCTTTTGTTGTGTTTCCGACAGCATCAAGTGGGTCAGTGATGTTTCTTACTTCTGGAGGAAGTTCAGCCATTTCAGCGATACCACCGGCATTGTCAGTAATAGGACCATAGGAGTCTATAGCAACAACAATTCCTGTCATAGATAGCATCGCAACAGCTGAAAGAGCAATAGCAAAAAGACCATTTGCAGGATCTCCACTAAAACCTCCACCTAATGCGTATGCCCAGAGAATAGCACCTGATATACAAAGAACTGGTAGTCCAGTTGATTTCATACTTACTGCTAAACCAGCGATAATGTTTGTAGCATGTCCTGTCTGGCTTGATGCAGCGATATGCTTAACTGGATGAAAGCTTTTAGAGGTAAAGTATTCAGTAATCATAACTATGAGAGCTGTAAGCAATAAACCAATCAGAGCTGTTGTGAAGACTGCACCTGCTGAAAACTTCTGCTCAACTCCCGGTAACCCCAAGAACCATTGAGATGCAAAGAAAAATGCGATCGCAGCTAATATTCCTGAAACAGCCAATGCTTTGTAAAGAGCTCCCATTATATACTGTTTTGCTCCAAGTTTTACAAAGAAAGTACCAATAACCGATGCTATTATTGAGATACCACCTATTAGTAATGGGAATTCTACCCAAAGACTCTGTGCACCAAAAACAGTCTTAGCAAGAAGCATTGCAGCAACAACCGTGACTGTATAAGTCTCATAAAGGTCAGCAGCCATACCAGCACAGTCACCTACGTTATCGCCAACATTGTCTGCAATAACTGCTGGGTTTCTTGGGTCATCTTCAGGTATTCCTGCCTCAACCTTACCAACAAGGTCAGCTCCGACGTCTGCAGCTTTTGTATAGATACCACCTGCAATACGAGCAAAAACACTCATCAATGAACAACCAAAACCTAATCCAACTAAGGCATGGAAGGCATCATCAATGTTACCTGCAGCGGTCTTAACTACTGCATAATAAATAACAATACCAAGCAGACCAAGCCCGACTACCATCATTCCCGTGACAGCTCCACCTTTAAAAGATAAGGTAAGAGCTGCTTGCAAACCCTTTCTTGCAGCCTGAGCTGTTCTTACGTTTGCTCTAACACAAACCATCATGCCTAAGTAACCAGCAGCTGCTGAACCAACTGTTCCAATCAAGAAGCCTATAGCTGTCCAGATGCCTAAGAAAATAGCCAGCAAAGCAAATAAAATCACCGCAACTATTGCAACTGTCTTATACTCACGAGCAAGAAATGCTTCTGCACCTTCTCTAACTGCATCTGAAATTGCCCGCATTCTTTCCGTTCCAGCATCTTGCTTCATGACCCATGAAGCCGTGGTAAGTGCATACAAAACTCCTATCGCCCCAGCGATAAGAGCGAAGAGTAAGATAATACTCATTTGACTGTCTCCTCCTTCTTTTTTTGATTTTAATTAGGCAGACTTACAAATAATCCAAAATCCCATCAAGTACTATACTTTAAGTTTTGGATAACTAACTCCCACCTCCTTTGAGGAAAGATATAAAAATAAATTTTACTGGTAAAAAAAGATATCATCAGATATGACTCTTATCTAACACTTCCCATAGCCTTAGATATATGCATATCGTCACTATACCTTTTTTATTGTAAATAAAATGTTTTTTTATCAATCATATAATTTAGATTGACTTATCACGCCCCACATGTTTAGCAAAAACCAAAGCAGTTGTTCTATATACCATATGTGCCATTTTTGAGAAAGGTGCGTAGGCGAATAAGGCAAATATAAAAACAAGATGAGCAAAATACATAGGATAAGCAATAAAAGCAATATCAAGGAGTCTGAATATCTGAGCGAACATTCCAGTAGCACCAACACCGTAGACTATGACTATAAAAAGCCAGTCAAAATAGCTTCCTATACCAGCTTTATCTTTATTTTTTATCCTGTTAGAGACTATCATGGTAATTCCAACTAACAGGGCTATGCCACTGATATTGCCAATTATCTTTATAATATTAGTTTGAGGATATGGGGATTCCCATTTTAGAAGATAAAGGTAGAAAACAGCAATTGAGGTGGTAATAGCTAACCCTATAAAAGAATAAAAAACAAGCAAATGAGCTATCTTTCTATCAGCTGTGACGTTGCACTTACTAAATTTTTTATGACTTAATATCTCAATTATTGTATCTGTAATTGATTTGTTAATATCAGCATCGGTAGGCTTGCCATAGTTTTTAGCCATATCAGCCCAATAACTTTTTATACTTGCTACAAAGGATAACACAACTAAAGCTGCTAAAGGAATAAAGAGAAAGTCAATATAAGGTATAGGAGGCATAAACTTTGAGAAAGATATAATACCTCCCTCTCCTCTTGGAATACCTGTTGTGAAGTGCCCCTGTATCATCATGAAAACTAAAAATATAACAATCGGAATTGCAAATAGGAGAATAGCACTTTTTGGTTCATTAACCATGCTTGCTAAGAAAGAAGGCTTAGAGTAATTTTTTATTGCCATCTTTCTTATTGCACCAAGCACTTCTCCTGGTTTAGCACCTCTGGGACAATAGGCGGTGCAGTCACTGCACTGATGGCAAAGCCATATATCAGGATTACTTATTAACTTATCTCTCATACCCCACTGAGCATAAAGCATCTCTTTTCGAGGGAAAGGAGAGTTATCAGGGGTCATGCCACAGACAACAGTACAAGTTGAACATTGATAGCACTTTTTCAAGGATTCCCCGCCTGAGGATATTACTTCTTTAACAAAATTTAAGTCTGGTTTAACAATCTCTTCTGACATTAAAAACACCTCCTCCTAAAAGCCTTTATCCTCTGTATGGATTAGGTCCAATCTCTTTTACTCTTTCAACGAAATCTTCTATTAAAGAAGGCAGTTTTTCATATTCATCAATCGCTAACTGCATCATCTGAACTCTATCTGCCTCAAGCATGAGCCTATCTAATGTCTCCTGCACTTTACCAAGTCTGTAATTTGCTAACTCACTACCTTTTGCGAAGTGGCATTGATAGTTATCACCATACTTACAGCCTAAAAGTAACATCCCATCAATTCCCCTTGAAAAAGCATCAGCTACCCAGACAAGATTTGTTGAACCAAGACACCTTACTTGAATGAATCGTACAGCTGAATTTAATTTAACTTTTGTATTTGCAATAGTATCTATAGCAGGATAAGCATCATTTTCACAGGCAAGAACTATAATTCTTGGTTCTTCTTCATCAGATGGGACAGAAACATTCTTCATCATCGTCCCGATCATATCAACATTAAAGTCTTTAAAAGATACTATTCTTTCAGGACATGCCCCCATACAGGTTCCACACCTTCTGCATCGGCCAACTTTATAAAAAGGTGTACCTTTTTCATCTTCATCAATTGCACCAAAAGGACATTCCTCTGTGCATCTTTTGCAAGCTGTGCACTTAGTCATCATGGGATCAGGATAAGTTAAATCCCATGCTCTCGGATGGACTGCCATTCCTTTTGCTATATGTTCAACACATTGAATAGCCTTTAACGCTGCACCCCTTGCATCCTCTTGAGCTTCAGTGCTATTCATTGGTTGTCTTACAGCTCCAGCTGCATAGATACCTGTTCGCCTTGTTTCATACTGGAAACATATAAAATTAGAATCAGCAAAACCATTATAAAGATCAAGGTCAGGTAGCCCAGGTCCTTGACGATAAGTAAGATTTAAAACAGGATCTATCGCTGTCTCAGGCACTATTCCTGTAGCTAAAACTATTAGATCAGCTTCTACTTTAGCCTTCTTTCCAAAAAGGGAGTCTTCCATTTCAATAAACAAATTTCCATTACCAGCATCAGTAACACTTATAACATCACCTTTCGTAAGCATTATACCTGCATCATTTTGAGCCTCTTTGTAATAGTATTCAAGAGTTCCAGGTGTCCTTAAGTCCTTATACAAAATCATTGCTACGGCATTTGGGTTTTGCCTGACATATTTAGCTTGTTTTAAAGAGGTAGCACAACACATAGCAGAGCAATACTGTAAATGATTAGGGTCCCTTTGCCCTGCACATTGAATGAAAGCCACCTTAGTAGCTTCTCTTCCATCTGATGGTCTAACTATGCTACCTTTTTTTGCAATTTCCTCAAACTCAATATTTGTAACCACATCTTGAAACTTTCCGTAACCCAGATGTTGAAGTTTAGAAGCATCATAGGGTCTCCAACCTGCTGCAAGAACAATTGCACCGATCTTGACTGTTTCTGTATTACCATTGCTTGTAATAGTTACATCAAAGGCTCCCGGCATACCTTCAGTCTTTTCCACTTTTGCTGATTTATAAACTTTTATATGAGGATTACTTTCAACCTCTTTTATGATTTTATCTACCTCTGTATCAACAATTAAAGGTTCTTGATATTTATTGGAAACAGGAATTTTCTTATATAGTTTGTTTAGAAAACCACCAAGTCTATCTTCTTTTTCAACAAGAAATACATTATATCCTGCATTAGCAATCTCAATAGCAGCGGTCATCCCGGTAATACCACCACCAATAACAAGAATGTCTTTTGTTGTCTCAAATAAAAATGGTTCAGGCATAAAAGCTTTTTGAGCTTTTATAACACCCATACGGATGTAATCATCTGCTGCAAGTTGAGCCTCTTCACTATTTGGCTCATTGATCCATACAGCAAGCTCTCTAAGAGGTACTCTTTCTACTAAACAACCAGGAAATTTAAACTCTTCATATTTCACCCTCGGAGAGCATGCCGCTATAATGATTGTATTTATCCCCTCGTTAGTTATATCAGCTTTGATTAAATCTACGCCTTCTTTGGCGCAGAGAGCAAAATGTGATTTAACAATTGGTATTTTTAAAGCATTCTTACTCTTCGTGGCTACCTTCTCTACATTTATTGACTCACCAATTGAACAGCCTGTGCATATATAAAGACCATACTTTTTATCCATGCGAGACTTCCTCCCCTTCATGAATCTTTAAAGACAGTGCCTTCATTGCGGCACCTGTGGCATCTTGAACAGACTTAGCAACATCTAAAGGATACTTACTACAGCCTGCAGCAAATATACCATTACTTGATATACTAAATCCTTCCTCTGTATATTCTACTTTAGGAACTTTCATAGTTGCACCAGAAGGTTCCATCCCTGTCGCTAAAACAACTAAGGATGCTTTAGTTTGAATTTTTTCACCCGTAAGCATATCTTCAGCTTCAACTATTACATCATCTGATGATGTGTCTTGTGTTACCTTTGCTACCTTCCCTTTTATAAATATCACATTAGGGTCTTCTTTAACCTTCCAGTAAAACTGTTCATACTTCCCTGGTGTTCTTATATCAATATAAAAAATATAAATTTTTGCATCCTTATTCTGTTCTCTTATATATTGAGCTTGTTTCAAAGATGCCATACAACAAATATAAGAACAGAATGCTAAATGATTCTCATCTCTGCTTCCAGCACACTGCACAAAGATAACTGAATCCACCGGTTTTCCGTCTGAGGGTCGTATAATTTTACCATTTGTTGGTCCATTGGGTGAGGCAAGCCTCTCCATCATCATATTAGTGATTACATTTTTTATCTGTCCAAACCCAAGATTGTCTATTTTATTGGCATCATAAGGGTTCCACCCCGTAGCTAAAATTATTGATGTTACTTTCTTTGTAATTGTGACAGGTTTCATGTTAAAGTCTATTGCATTATATTTACACGCTTCCATACATGCTTTTTTGCAGTTATTATCACAATGAGCTGCATCTACTACATACTTAAGAGGAAATGCTTGATTAAAAGGTAAATAAGCTGCCTTTATCAGATCCATACCAAAATTAAATTCATTTGGTATTGTCTTTGGACATGCCTCCGTACAAGCGTTGCAGGCTGTACAGTTGTCATTAACATACCGGGGGTTTAGTTTAATAGTCACTGTGTAATCGCCTGGGCTACCAGAAATATCTTCTACCTCAGCCATTGTGTAAAAAGTAATAAGAGGATTTTCTCTAATCCTCCTAAAATTTATCTCTAATCCACAGTTTGGTGGACAAAGTTTTGGAAAATACTTATTTAGCTGAGCAACTCTTCCACCTAAATAGGGATTTTTCTCAACAATTATTACCTCTATACCTTTTTCGGCAGCATCAACAGCAGAAGTTAAACCGCTAAATCCACCACCAATTACTAATAGGCGAGGTGTGGTGCTTTCACTACTATGTGCTGACATTCTTACCTCCTTTGGAACTGTTTAAAAAAAAAGATATGTAGTATTCTTTAAAGTCTGAAGTGAAAAAAATGCTCACTTCAGACTTTAAAAAATACTACTATAAAAAAAGGAGGGGTATTTTTACCCCTCCTTTTACAGGCTAATTATGGGAATATCTGTACATATGGTACTTTCTTGATTTCCCAGGTATTGGTTTCAATATCATAACGGGAGTTGACAAAGCATTTCCAGTTGGCATCATCAATAGCAAGGAAGTCTCCTCTATAGTAGTAACCAGGATACCTTGTCTCTTCTCTGAAGAGGATGTGGCGTGCATGTGCCTCAACTGAGAGGATTCTGTGGTATTGCTCCCAGCATCTGAGAAGCTCATGGAGATTAGCAGCTGCCATCTTGTTGGTGTCTTCCTTAAGCATCTCAAGCTGTTTAAGACCTTCTTCAAGCATTGTCCTTGAAGTCATATACCAAGTAGCTACACCACCAAAGTACTCATCGGCAATCTTTTGGAGTCTTGCCTGGAGCATTTTGGGTCTGATATAGTTAGGATTGACAAATGGATCGGTAGATAAAGTCTTATACTTTTCATATACCTCAAAAGGTAGATAGAGCTCAGCAACCATTTCATCGACTGTTACTTTTGGTGTTGGCTTGAAATCCATATTGTCTAATATGTAAGCTATAGCTGCTTTAGCTGCAATCCTTCCTTCTGCATGTGAGCCTGAAGAGAATTTATGTCCAGATGCACCAACGACGTCACCAGCCATAAACAGACCGTTTACTGTTGACATTCTATTGTAGCCCCAGAACCACTCAGGAGGAGTACCAGGGATATCGCCAGGTCCGCTTACCCAGAAACCTGCGCAACCAGCGTGGGAGCCAAGGAGATAAGGCTCTGTTGGCATAATCTCTGAAGGCTCTTTATCAGGCTCAACATTTTTAGATGCCCATAAACCAGCTTGACCGATAGCCATATCAAGGAAGTCTTCCCATGCTTCTGCCTCAAGATGGGCGATTTTCTTCTTTGCAGCTTTCTCACCAAACTTCTCTATAAAGGTATCGGACATTTTCTTCATTGCAAGATGGGTATTCATAAGAATTGGTCCTTTACCTTTCTTCATGTCAAGCATCATCATATGGTTTCTGATTGCGGTCCCCATCTTTTCTGCATAAGGGCTGTACAGCTTCTTTGTTTCTTCAAAGTTTTCACCTGTGCAGTAATCTTCTCCTAAAGCATTGGTTGCCGTAGCTTTGAAGAACAAGAACCAAGCACCGACAGGTCCATAACCATCTTTGAATCTTGCTGGTACGAACCTATTTTCCATCATCGTCATCTCTGCGCCAACGCTCATACCAAGATAGAATCCTGAGCCTGCATTCCATACAGGATACCATGCTCTACCTTGACCTTCTGCTACTGATCTTGGTCTGAAGCAGTTAACTGCACCACCAGCAGCATTTACCATCGCTTTAGCTTTAAAGATGTAAACTTTATTCTCTCTTACACTAAAGCCTGCTGCTGCTGCGACTGTATTAGGTTTATTTGCATCTTTAAAGAGTTTTACAATAAACACTCTCTCAAAAAGGTTTTGAGGAACACCGGTAGCTTTTCTATTGTATTCAAGAGCTGATTTTGCAGCTTCTGCTACTACGACTTTGTAAGATTCACCATTGATCATTATCTGCCATTTTCCAGACCTTACAGGAGTTCCACCATCTTTTAAGAGAGGCTTCCCTTCATCTCTTGCCTGGAAGCCATCAAGGGAGAATCCATCATCACCTCTTTTCCAAATCGGGAGACCCCACTCCTCAAAAAGGTGTACTGAGTCATCAACGTGTCTTCCTTGGTCAAATACGAGGTCTTCTCTGATGATGCCCATCAGGTCGCCTCTGACATACCTGACATAGTCTTCTACTTTATTTTCGCCTATGTAGGTATTGATTGCTGAAAGTCCCATAGCAACAGCACCGCTTCTGTCAACGGCTGCTTTATCAACCATGGTAACTCTCAATCCCTTAGGGGTTGCCCAACGACATGCTTCAACTGCCGCACCACAACAAGCCATTCCACCACCGATGAGCAGAAGATCTGTCTCGATCTCAACAACTTCTGGTCTCTGACAATATGAAAAAGTGCAGGTTTCTTTTTCCATAATTTTCCCTCCTTACTCTTTTCTGGCGGGATTATTAAAGAATCCCGGTTCTTTTAACTTTGAAAAATCAGGTTCGGGTTTGCCTGCATAAACATCAACAGAACCCTCTGCTGTTAACCTTATTGGGAACTTAAATCTTTTTATAGAACCATTTCTGAATTTAATGGTCCACATAATTGAGTCTGTTCCTCTTAAAGGAATAACATTAGCACCCATTGGTGCAAAATCTTGATATGCTCTGACCTCTATAGCCTGTTGAGGGCAAATCTTTACGCAGTTATAGCACTCCCAGCACTGCTCTGGCTCTTGGTTATAAGCTTTCATCAGATCTCTATTCAATACCATTAAGTCATTGGGGCATATATATTGGCATGCAGTTTTATCCTGAGCTTTGCAGCCATCACATTTCTCGGTTATAACATAGCTTGGCATAATTAAACCTCCTTTTCTGTTAATATGTGTAAATAATTAAAAATAGTGTATTAAATGTTATTTCTGAACCTACTATCCTCTTTGCTCACCTCCTTTTGTTTTATTTACAGTAGCGGTAGTTAACTAATGAAATACCGCTACTGCTTTATCAAAAAACTAATTTTTTACTTGCTTTCTCCTTCTGCATACTTATGCAGCTTAACTTCCACTTTTTCGGTCAAGCCTTGATAGTACTCTTGCAAGATCTTTAAAACTTCTGGTCTGCTAAACTGAGGTGATACAGGTTGACCTTCGGAGAGCATCTTTCTAAGTTTTGTTCCACTCAAAAGAACCCTATCATCTTTGCCATGAGGACATGTCTTCATTGAAGCCATACCATCGCACTTGTAGCAATAAAAGGTCCAATCTATCTTTAATGGTTTTGTCTCTAATGCATCCTTGGGGATTTCATCAAAAATCTTCTGAGCATCAAAAGGTCCATAATACTCACCTACGCCTGCATGATCCCTACCAACTATTAAATGGCTACAGCCGTAATTCTGTCTAAATAACGCATGCAAGAGTGCCTCACGAGGACCTGCGTATCTCATATCAAGAGGATATCCAGCTTGGATACAAGTATCTTTAACAAAGTAGTGCTCAACTAAGGTATTGATTGCTCTTACCCTGACTTCTGCAGGGATATCACCTGGTTTCAATTTTCCTAAAAGTTGGTGAATTAAGACGCCATCACAAATCTCAATAGCGATCTTTGCAAGATACTCGTGAGATCTATGCATTGGATTTCTTAATTGTAAAGCGGCTACTGTACTCCAGCCTTTCTCCTCAAAAAGCTTACGAGTCTCATGAGGTCTCATGTAAATGCCAGCATACTCTACAGGGAAGGAGCCTTCACTTAAAACTTTGACTGTTCCTGCTAAGTTGACAGCCTCTTGGTTCATTACCATAGCTACGCCAGGATGCTCCATATCTGTGGTTCTGAAAATATGCTTACACTCAAACTCTTTATCAATTTTATATTTTTCTGTGACTTTCATTGTAGCCATTATCTCGCCAGATTCCTCATCTACCAGAGCAATTTCTTCACCTATCTTAATGCTGTCTGCTTGCCCTTCAGTTGTAGAGACTGTAATAGGAATAGGCCAAAAAGTGCCATCAGCTAACTTGTAGTCGGTGCAAACGCTTTTCCAATCATCATATCCCATGAAACCTTCAAGGGGGGTAAAACCACCAATGCCTAACATTATGAGGTCACCGGTTTCTCTGGACGTGATTCTAACTTGAGTTAGTGTCTTTGCTTTTGCCTTTTCTGCTTCAAGTTCAGCGCCTGAAAGAAGAAGAGGTTTCAATTTTTTCTCTTTGCCATGTGGGTTTACTAATGCCATATAACTTCCTCCTAATTTAATCTTTTTTTGAACGCCAATGAAAACATCTTATTAGATTTATTCTACTTTTTATTAATTTTGCCCTTCTGCATCAATAGTAAATACTAAAAGTACTAAAAGATTGTTACTTTAGACCTAAAGCTGCACATATGTTTGCAAAAATTTCATCAATGCTTCCTGTGCCATCAACAGACTTAAGAATACCCTTTTTCTTATAGTAATCAAAAAGTGGAGCGGTTTGAGCGTTATAAACATCAAGCCTCTTTCTTATAGTCTCTTCTTTATCGTCATCTCTCTGAAATAGCTCTCCACCACATTTGTCACAAACGCCTTCCTTTTTAGGGGCATTAAAATAAATATTGAACATCTGGCCACAAGCTTTACATGTCCTTCTGCCTGTTAGCCTTTTCATAAGATCATCAAAAGGAACATCTACACTCACAGCCGCATCAAGTTGCATATTTAAAGATTCAAGCATCTTATCAAGGGCCTCAGCTTGTGCTGTGTTTCTTGGGAAACCGTCAAGTATATAACCTTTTTTACAATCATCTTGTTTGAGCCTTTCCTCAACCATCCCTAAGACGACTCTATCAGGAACAAGTTCCCCTTTGTCCATGTAAGATTTAGCTTCTTTGCCAAGGGCTGTTCCTGCGGCAACAGCAGCTCGCAAAAGATCTCCTGTAGAAATTTGAGGGATTGAATATTTCTCAACAAGCTTTTTTGCCTGAGTCCCCTTTCCCGCTCCAGGTGCACCTAAGAAAACTAATTTCATGAGAAACCCTCCAAATTGAAATAATTTTCAAAACGAAAAGGCTATAAATTTTTGAAGTATAAGATAATTTAATTGAAGATGACGATGATTACAAATTAAAAAATGTAATTTAATTATTGAATTTATTTATGTATTATCTCTTTGCTTATTAAGATATTTCCTTAGATAATTTTTAAGCTTTAGTAATGCTTGTTTTCTGTGACTGATAGAATCTTTCTGATCAGCAGACATTTCTGCAAAAGTCTTTTCCTGACCTAATGGATAAAAAATTGGATCATAACCAAACCCACTTCTACCCTTTGGTTCCTCTGCAATTTTACCATACACATATCCAAAGAAAGTCTCTTTTTGACCATCTGGAAAGGCAATAGCTATACAACAGACAAACCTTGCTGTCCTTTTCTCGGCAGGTACCCCTTTAAGTTCAAAAAGCAGTTTAGCAATATTTTCAGCATCTGAAGCTTCCATGCCTGCATAATAAGCTGATATCACACCTGGTCTTCCATCTAAGGCATCTACCTCAAGTCCTGAATCATCTGCTATTGCTACTAAGCCGGTATGTTTTGCAACAGTTGTTGCTTTCTTCAAAGCATTTCCTTCAAAAGAGTCTTTATCTTCAATAACTTCTGGGCAGTCAGGGAAAGAATCAAGGGTAAGTATACGAAATGAAGTATCTCCTAATATTCTTTGAAGTTCCTGTGCTTTTTTTACATTCCTCGTTGCAAGAACAATATCCATTCTATCAAGTATAATATTTTCTTTTTTTTTAATCAAATAGCTTCAATTGTAGTGATATGCTCCCTTTCTTGATAGGGTAGTTTCAGCAATTCTTTATATTGACTAAAAAAGAAAAATTTATTAGTCTATTAACTCTTACTATGTTAAGCTATGATGGGAGAATACTTTATGGATATTAATGAAATAAAACAAATAGCAAGAGAGAAACTTAAAGGCTTCTGCAGAGTCTGTAATTTTTGCGATGGCAAAGCCTGCTCAGGTGAAATACCAGGCATGGGAGGCATCGGCACAGGTAACTCCTTTAGAGCAAATATAGAGGCATTAGCTAAATTAAAACTAAACATGCGCACTATTCATGATGTAAAAAACCCTAAAACAGAGACCACAATTTTTAATGAAAAGATTAGTTTTCCAGTTCTTTCTGCCCCTATGACAGGTGCCTCCTACAATATGGGAGGCCAACTTACTGAGGCAGAATTTATTGATGACATAATCTCAGGCTCTATATTAGCTGAGACCTTAGGTATGTGCGGAGATGGAGCTGACCCTGCATTTTTTCAAAGTGGATTAGAGGCAATAAAAAAAAACAATGGTAAAGGAATAGCAATTATTAAACCAAGATTGAACGAAGAAATCATTAAAAGAATTAGGCTTGCAGAAGATTCTGGGTGCATCGCCATCGGCATTGATATTGATGCAGCGGGATTAATAATAATGACTATGAAAGGTCAGCCTGTTGAGACAAAAACCCCCAAAGAACTTCGTCAACTTATTTCATCCACATCCCTACCATTCATAGTCAAAGGTATAATGACCCTTGATGAAGCAATAATAGCATCAGATTGTGGAGCTTCTGCAATTGTAGTTTCTAACCATGGTGGAAGAATACTTGACTATACCCCAGGTGCTGCAGATGTATTAGAAAATATAGCTTCCCATTTAAAAGGTAAAATTACTATTTTAGCTGATGGAGGAGTAAGAAGTGGTTCAGATGTATTAAAACTACTCTCTTTGGGTGCTGATGCCGTGCTTATTGGAAGACCACTTATAGTAGGAGCATTTGGAGGCAGAAAAGAAGGAGTAAAAACTATTCTTAATAAAATCAAAACCGAACTAAAACATGCAATGCTTCTTACTGGGACAAAAGATGTAAGATCAGTAAGTAAAAACATCATCGCAAAATTGTAATAGTTAGTTTTTAAACAAACTAAGTAAAGATTAATTCTACACTCTGGAGTTATATTTACATTTTTGACCCAAAATAAAAAAAATATTTAATCACTTAAAATTTTTTTTCTTCACTAATTATATATGAGTTAGAAAAATATCAATGCTCAATTAATCAAAGAAAGATCAAAGCAGTTCAGTGCTGAAGAAACACCTTTTTCTATTTCTCTGAAAGCTCTAACTGTTCTTATCAGTTAAACAAGTCTTCTGTGGTGCAAAAGCAACACAAAGCTATTTTCATTGAATACTATGCTGTTTTGTAATTTTTATCAGCAGATATTGATAGATGCTTTTTAAGTATTGATAATAATTTACCATACGTGATATAAATCAAAAAGTAGGTCATAAAAATAAAAATGGAAAATTAAATGCCTCTTTTTTCAAAAATAATACTTATTTTATTTCTCTTCTTCAACTATGCATTAGCTTTTGCTTCAGATAAAAACCCAAATTTTAAGTTACCTCCACAATTTAATTTTTCATCAATTATTAAAAACTTCTATAAAGATACAGCAGAGTTCACAAAACTGCTTAAATATAGAGATATAGATGAATCTAACCTCTATGGTTTTGCATTAACCAAGCTCACCTTAGGACTTATTGAAGAGGATAAAAACGCTATTTTAGGTGCGAAACTTCTCTTTACTCTCTCTTCAGAAAAAGGTGAACATCCCAGAGAAAGGGAAATAGCAAAAATAGGTCTACAATATACTAACAATCTTTTACTAAATAAATCATTTTCAAATGATATAGTTTTAGATCAAGTATCAGCAAAACCTATATCTATAGAAAAAAAACCTTTTTCTAAAAATAAAAATTTCAAAAAAATAATAATTGGCAGATCCTCTATCAAGATAACAAATGGAATGAAAATAAAAACTCAGGTTGATCGTGTTACAAGGGATTGGATATCTGCATATAACATAACCTTTGCCCCTTGGCAAATTAAAAAAGAGAAAATAGTACCCTGGCACGAAGGTGAAAAGATAAGAGAGATCTTGAAAAATTCTGATGTTCAAGTGATACCGGTCTGGGGAACTTTAGCAAAAAAGATTGAAAATTTCTGGTATGCACCTGATGCAGAGGGTTACTTTCGGTTCAGGATTTCAGAGGACAAAATTTATAATTATCCAAGCACATTCATAATAGATGAAAATACTGTTATCATGAATGATACCCATGGAATTAATGCAATCGCTTGGGATTCCTTGGATGCTGATCTTGTATTAGGCTGTGGAGACCTGGAGGGCAAAGTTCAAGCTGCTTTTTATCTTGCATCACATGGGGTAAATGTATATATGCCAACAGATAGATTTTTATCAATATTGATAGGAGTAAAAACTAAAGGTACTATAATTGGATCTGCACCTATTAGGAAGACAACAAACGGGACAGTTATTGGTGGTCAATCTATTTCTATCAAGATAGATGAACCTATCATGGTCACAAATACCGAAGGTGGCTATCCTATGCAGTATTATGATACCCCCTATCGTTATTTTAGAGAACTTGAAAAATATATTGGCAGACAATTGAGAATACTTTCTGTTGATATAAATGAATATGGAAAAGCAGATAAACTCATTTGGAGGGCAAAAAGAGCAGGAGTTAAAGTTATAGGGATAAGGGTTGCATCAAAAGAGGAATACGATGCAGTTTCATGGTTTCTTAAATCAGACAAAAGCCACCGTGCCATCTTGTTTCATTCAGCAGTTTATCCGGAAGGCTACAGACTTTTCTTTGAGTTTCCTAATCAAACTACCTTTGGTGACATAAACATTGTAGTGGAGTAACCTCAAGGCAATTATTCAAGTAATCATTCTTCTTAATGATGTTCCGCCATTTTTCTTAAAAAATAAAGCTAAAAAGATTTCTATTTGTTTTTATACAATCTAAATTAGATAAGAGAATGAAGTTGACTGAGTTTGTGAAAATTTATTATAGCTAAAAAATTTATTTATAAGTGCCACTTTTACTTTAATAGTCCCTGAGCCGTTAAAAAATCCTTAATGGTTACAACCTTCACATTGTGCTCTTTAAGGTACCTTAATGTTTTTTCAAGCAATTCAAGGTTAATTTGATAAGATTTAGGTTTACCTTTTACAACATCATGTATAACTAATACCAACCATTTTTTTTCAGCTATAGCCCTATCTATCTTTACTTTCATTTCTTCAAAGGATGTATCATAGTAAATCGTTACAGCGTTAATATTAAAAACATCTATATTGTATAAACTATTCAACCATGGTGGTCGCCCTGCATTTCTATGGTAAAAATAAGATTTTTTAATAGACTCTAAAACTGTTTCATCAAATTGACCATAGGGTGAAGCAAACCCCACAGGGGAAAAACCTTTAGAAATAAGAATCTCTTTTGAATGATTTAACTCATTTTCAATCTCAGATCTTTTAAGTTTAGTGAAATTAGGATGAGTATGGGAATGGGAGCCGATCTCCCATTTACCATGTTTTGTCAGAATATAGAGTTGGCCCCAACTCATAAAATCTGGTAAGTTTCCAATATAACTTGTTACAACAAATACCGTTGCTGGGAAATCATACTTACTTAAGATTGGAAAAGCATCTTTATATACAGAAGCATAACCATCATCAAATGTGATAGATACATAAGCCTGCTTCAAGGTACAAGCTGATAAAAGAATTAAGACCACTAAAATTAACAAAATTTTCTTCATAATTAATGTCCTTTATCCCAAGTTTTCAATCTCTTTCCAATTACCCATTCATTCCAGAAAGCCTTCCAAAAGATATATATATTAACAAAACGTATTATTGGATATGAAAAAACTGAGCCCAAAGTCTTCCAGAACATGCCTATCCGTGAAGCTTTTACCAAACAAGGAATGGCAACTAAAATTATGTCAATGAAGATATATAGAAGAAAAGCCAAGATTATATTTTCAATCCATACACTCAATAAAGCTAAAAAGATAAAAGGATTTAAAATTGAATCAAGCAAATATCCAAAAACAAAAAAGCCTATTTTGTTTTTCAAAAGCTGTTTTTTATGAACAGACACATTTTGAAAAAAGGCACTATACCATCTCAGGACCTGTTTGTAGAATATCTTAGCTGTTGGAGGATCTAATGGATAACAATAAGAATCTGGAGCACAAAAAATCTTGTAATGATTAAAGTGCATCTCCCAAGTAAGATCCATATCTTCAGCCATAGTACGTTGTTTGAAACCACCGAGTTTTTTAACTACTTCAGTTCTAAAAACACTAAAACACCCTGAAGAGACTAGGACAGCACCTACATTATTCTGAGCGGCTTTCATTATACTTATGCCATAAAGATATTCTATGAACCTGCCCCTTTCCCAGATGGTTTCTATTTTCTGAGGAATAACAAAACCACAAACAGAACCAGTTTTAAGGTCGTTAAAGTAAGGCAAGGTCCTCTCTATAGCCTGAGGATGTAAGATTGTATCAGCATCAACTGTTATAAAAAGATCAGTATTAATGAAAGGTAGTGCATAGTTTTGTGCTAATGCTTTCGTCCCCATATTATGAGGTGTTCTGATTACCTGAACACCCTCATATAATGCTATGTCACCTGTCTTATCTGATGAGAAATCATCAACTACTATTATTGCATCTATCTTTACTGACTGGTTCTTTATGCTTCTTATGGTATCAGCAATGCTTTTTTCTTCATTATAGGCTGGGATAACTACACTAATTGTATAGTTATATTTTAGAGGGGTGCAAGCAAATTCAGGTTTTAAACCAAGCCACCATCTCCAGTTAATTTTCATCTTTTTTTCTTCAGCTCAAAAAGGATTTAATAGACCAGGGTTTCACCAATACTTGGAGAAGGTACAGTATGAAACCCTTTTGTTTAATTAATTGAAGATAATTGGATATCTTTGAGAGCCTTTTTTAAATTACTAAGGTATGACCTTTGCTCTTTTGGTAATTTTCCAGCATTATAGTTCTTTACAATCTTAGCTGTATTAGTGGGTCCATACCGATATGCTAATACAGCCAATTCTGGATTTTGAAATCTCCTCATTTGATCATAGAAATATAATCTTGCATAAGCTACCTTCGTCTCATTATCCGATCTCAATATATCTGGAATTTCTATAGGACAATCAGGATACTTGCCCATCTCACCTTGGTTAATCATTCTCTCAAGGTCCTTCAATGCAGCCTTTGTGATACCAGGCTTTCCATTATCTAAAGCAAGTACTGCCTGAAACCATCTTTCTGCCTCATGCTGTCTTTTTGTGTAAAGAGGGTCTGCTTTTATCTTATCTACTTTCTCAGTAAAAGCTTGATTAGATATAACCGACCATTCTGTATTATATCCTTCTGGTGTCTTTACAAGGGGGGTCAAGAAAATTGATGCGCCAACTACACCCATAGCGACTGCTAAGATAGGATGTTTAAGGAGCAAATGTATTATTAATGCACAAGTAGACTGTAATGTATACATATTAACCTCCCTTCTCTATTATCTCTTTTTCCAATCGCCACCCATCCCCCACTGAAGAAATACTACAAAGCGACTATCATTACTAACAGGTTTAGAATCAGTTATATACGAATAATATTCCCATCTTGCACCAAAAGCAAAATGTCCCCAACCATCTTTAATAAAGATAGGATGTTTAAGTTTTAACCCAATCCATGGACCGATCTTATTATTCCAATAATCTTGAGAATGATCGGACATAGTCAGTTTTAAGCCTAAAAAGGTATTTAATGTGAAATCTGAGTTCCCAATTTTAAGCCAGTCTATACCTTGTTCTACATAACCATCTAACTTAAGACCTTTTTCTTGTTTTGCATCAAAAGAGTGAGTTATTTCACCCCATGTACTCCAAGGATAACCTACTGGCATTTCTGCAAATGAAAGAGAGTAAAAAATAAATAAAAACGCTAAAACTAAACTAAATAATCTCATTATCACCTCATTTTTGAACATTCTTTAAATTAATAAATTGAACACTCACTTTCTTCTTTTAAATTATCAATATATATAAAAAATGTAAATATTATAGTTAGTATTAATACTTTTGGGTGAAAAATTTTTGGTCGTAGTTCTCGTTGAATAAGAAATTAATTGAAGTAAGAGAGAGCTTTTCTTACTCTCTCTCAAAAAGGAGGGTATAATTTATCTTTTTAAGGTTATCTCTTCACTGTATGTAAAAGTATTATCTACATTAATCTGCTTTAAACGATAATTATAAGTTCTTTTCCTTTGGGCCGTGGTGTCGGTAAAATTATATTCTTTAATTGTATTTGATTGACCAGCACCTGCCACATAGCCAATTTTTGTCCATGTATTAGAAGAAGACAGCTTTCTCTCAATATCAAATCCTTTATTGTTATTTTCTACAGTTGTTTGCCAAGTAAGCATTATGCCATTTGAGGCAACTGTTCCTTTGAAATTGACTATTATAGTTTTAATATTAGATTCAGTAGTAAAACTCCATACATTAGACCAATTAGAACTGCTATTAGCATTTTTTGCTTGTACACGCCAATAATAAACTGTATTATTAGTTAGGTTGCTGATACTAAAAGAAGTTGAGGTGAGTTCAGAATGAGCCACTATATCTGTGAAAGAAGAGTTCTTTGAAAGCTGTATAACATATGATGTAGCACCTGAAGAAGACTGCCAGTTAAGCATAGTTGATGTTGGTATACCAACCGACCCATTAGAAGGAGTTAGCAAAACAGGAGATGATGGCGATAAATTGTTAGATGGAGATGTCTGAATTACAGCATTTTTTACTGACTGAAGCAATGCATCTGGAACTGGAGTGTTAGGTCTCCAACCTCCACCAATTTCAAAAATCATTAGCCCACCTATCCCTTTATTTCTAATATATTTAACCTTTTCAAAAGCAGTTGCTTCATCGTTATAGGAAATAAACATGTCATCAGCAGAACCAGCCTTATCAATGCTAAGATAAGATGAACCAGCTGCAGCATCGTATCTGTAGTATGCTGGTTGATAATACTTATCCATTATTTCATAATAATTGACATACGAATTCAGTGACGGAGCAGTTGACCACTTTTGCCCTGGTGCCGTAACCCCCCCTGTAGGGGTTCCACTTCCACCTTTCCATACATAACCATAAAATCCCATACCTATGCCAAGTTTCTCTTTTTTTACCCCTGAAGAGATAAAATAATCAACCAAACCATTAGCAGACGGTGCAGCCCCTGTCGTCTGAAACCAATAACCACCATCGTAAGTAGGAGCATTAAACCATGTTGCATTCATCCATAAACCAGCAAGATCATATGTCATTATATTTATCTGATCAAACTTATCCTGTAACTGTGCAAATAGTCCTGGCTCCCATACAGCTGCAGCAGTCAATAATGGACGAGGTGTTATTTTATCCATTTCTGCCCTGAGTTCCGTTATAAAAATCTTAATCCTTGATACAGAGGTAGCAGAGATAGGTTCCCAATCAAAATCTATACCATCGTAGCCACGAGAAACCATGAAGTTGATAAGGTTTGCAATAAACTTCTGCCTATTTGCATCGCTTGTAGCGCTTAAAAATGCTTGCTCTGTATCCCACCCACCTATAGATATAAGCACCTTTTTGCCTGCAGCCTTAGCACGTTTTATAAGGTCATTTGAATTTTCAGGTGTGATACTACCTGATGAGTAATCAATTGTTGCATCAAAATTTGGTTTTATATAGAAATGAATAATATGAGTAATAGCAGAGTAATCTATCTTATCTGCTGTCATATGACCAGTCCAACCAGGTCCACCCTGCATCCAACCACCATAGTAAGCTGTTACCCATATCTCTTGAGCATTAACATTTGGTAACCCTACAGAAGAAAAACCTATCACAGTTACTAAAGCAATTAACCAAACTACAACTTTTACATTTCTAAACCCTTTCATAATCCACCTCCAGATGGTCTGTTCCTTTGCCTTGAAACATAACCACCTGGGGTGGACTATGTTTCTTCGGCAACCCGGCTATCCTTGTTTTCATAGGACCCGTGGCTTTGTGCCCCTTAGTTACCTAAGGTTTACCTTTTCGGAAACAATAAATAACAAACTTCTTGAGTTAATAATAAAACATTGTAGAAAAAGAAAATATGATATAAATCACACTTTTTTAACTTTTTTTTAATCTTTAATAAGAAATGGAAATCAAGCAGATATTTAAGGCCTCTGTGTCCAGACAGCGTCTTAAGCGGAAATATTATCAAAAGATATAAACTTCTTTTTTTGCAATATATAGACGAATATATCTTAAACCTCTATACCAGGAAAGAGAGATATAGAAGAGCAAAAGTAAAACATGCAACAAAGCAATCACAATAAGGGGATAACCGATACTATTAAGGGTCATTCTTAGTTTGCTAAGACTACTTAAGATTAAATTATAAAAGATTAAAGTATAAAGATATGAAAGACTTTTGAAAGATTTATCAGGAATAAAGCATGTCTGTAGCTTATACAGAAACTTGATAAATATTTTCATATATGATAGGATTTTTAAAAAATCAGTTAGGTATAGGCTATGGGAACTTATATATCCACTGGTGTTAGTGCTTTACCTGACCCATATCTTGCTGCTAATGAAGGAATTAGAAATGCCCTGACTAAAATAAATCCTAACTTATTTGATAAAGCTAACAAACTTGTCATCTCTTTAATAACTCAAGAGTATGACCCTTATTGGATTTTAAAAGGCATAAAAGAAAACATTGATACATCAAATATAATTGGTTTTACTACAGCTGGTTTCTTTACTAACGATACTATCCTAACAAAAGGAGTTTTAATAGCTATAATAATCAGTGATGAGATGGAGTTCTTTTTGAACTTAGAGAAAAATCTCAGCAAAGACCCAAAGACAGTTAGTTACCAGTTAGCAAAAAAAATCACAGAAATACTCCCAGTAGATGACATTAATGCCCTTTTAATTTTAATGCCAGATGCTATTTCAAGTACAGTTAGTGTTTTGGTAGAAACTTTATATGATTTTCTCGGTGCCAAGATAAAATATGTCGGTGGCGGATCAGGAGATAACCTAAGATTTTTAAAAACATTTCAATTTACTAATGATGAGATAGCATCCGATACTGTAGCATCTGCTCTTATACTCACCCATAAGCCAATAGGTATTTCAGTTTATCATGGCTGGCAACCTATAAGTCCCCCTTTTGTGGTTACTAAAGCAAAAGGGAACATAATTTATGAGCTGGACTGGCAAAATGCCTTTGATGTTTATAAAGACTTTATAGAAAACTATGATAAAAACGTTATAAATTATATCCATAATGAGTTTGCAAAAACAGCAATCAATTATCCTTTAGGAATCTCATTAAATACAAACAGTATCAATTACATTGTAAGAGATCTCATTAAAACCATAAATGGATCATTAGTATGTGTAGGTGATGTTCCAGAGAATTCTGTCATAAGAATCATGACCTCTAATTATGCTGATCTTATTAGTGAAGTTAAACCAGCTCTAACCTATACAAAAAAACAATTATATAATAACCACCCTATTGGGGCCTTAGTATTTTATTGCGTTTCTCGTTATCTCCTTTCAAAGGAATTACTCTTAGAGGAGATTTCACTAATAAAAGAAGCTTTAGGTAATGCACCTATAATTGGGTGCTTGAGTTTCGGTGAAATAGGCTCTATAGAGAGCTCTATCCCCGAATATCACAACAAATCAGTGGCTATTTGTTTTTTTTCTTGAAATTTTAATTATGAGCCGACCCTACTTCATTGATCAAAAAATTAGAGATTTATCAGTAATGTATGAGATTATATCGTCTATCGGCACGAGTCTTGATCTTAAAAAAGAATCTGATAATTTCTTAAGCAAAGTTCTTAAACGTTTTGGCTACGATATAGGCTCTATCATGCTTAAAGATAATAAAACAAAGCTTTTCAAGTTTATCACCGCAAAAGGCTACTTTAAAACCGACGAGCTTATTGAAAAAGAATACACTTTTGATAAGCTTGGGATAGATGAAATAATACTTACAAAGAAAACAATTATCAAAAACCAGTTAACCTATGATGAAAGAAAACTCATTATTCTTCCTTATTTACAAGATAAGGTTAATTCTTATGCTTTTGTGCCTATATTTTTTGAAAATGAGCTAATCGGACTTTTAAGATTATTCTCTTTAAGTAAGAACTCATTCTCCGAAAGGCAAATTAAGATGATAGAGTCTCTTACAGCTAAATTTGCAAAAACCATAAACCACATTCATATAATGGAATCCCTTAAAGAAACCCTGAATCTTTTTTTGGATGAAAAAGAAAAATTATTTATAACATTACAAAGTATTGCTGATTCCGTAATAACTACTGATATCTTCAGAAAAATAACTTTTATTAATAGAAAAGCCGAAGAAATAACAGGGTGGCAATCAAAGGAAGCCTTAGGTAAAGACTTAACTGAAGTATTTAAAATTATAGATAAAAAAAATGAAAAAAATATTGAAAGAGGTTTTGAAAGTCTCATAAAAAGTGGTGAACCTGTGTCTATAGGTAACAATCTAACCCTAATCACTAAAAATAAATCCAAAAAAATAATATCCACAGGAGTTTGTGCTCCTATAAAAAACAGAACTGGAGATATTAGTGGCACTGTTCTCATATTCAACGAAATCATAGATAAAGAGTTAAGAGATAGTGAGTTTATAAGAGCAAAAAAGCTTGAGTCCTTAGGCTTATTAGCTGGTGGGATAGCCCATGATTTTAATAACTTACTTACTGCTATCCTTGGAAATATAGGACTTGCCATGGTTAATCTACCACCTGAGCACAAAACTTACAGTAGGTTAAAAGAAGCCGAGAAAGCATCCTTAAAGGCTCGAGATTTAGTAACTCAACTTTTGACTTTTTCAAAAGGTGGTGAGCCTATGAAAAAGATACTTTCTCCATCACAGCTATTACAAGATACAGCAAACCTCGTTCTGTTGGGCTCAAATGTACAGTGTAACTTTAAAATTCCTAATAATTTATGGCATATTTATGCTGATGAAGGACAAATCGGACAGGTATTTCACAATATTTTATTAAACTCCTGCCAAGCAATGCCATCGGGTGGCATTATTGAAATAAAATGTGAAAATATCTCTCTTAAAACTGATAGTCCTTTCCCTCTATCAGCAGGTCAATATGTTAAAATTATAATTAAAGATACAGGAATTGGGATTTCCTCAGAAAATTTATTAAAAATATTTGATCCCTACTACACAACGAAGCCAAAAGGCACCGGGTTGGGACTTTCTATTGCTTATGCAATAATAAAAAAACATGAAGGGTATATCACAGTAAACTCAACCTTAGGAAAAGGAACCGAGTTTACCATCTATTTACCTGCTTATAAAAAAATATCAGAGGAGATTACCAGCCATACAGCTGAACAATTTACGAAAAACATTAAAAAATTAAAGATCTTAGTTATGGATGATGAAGATCTAATCCTTAATTTCATTGAAGATGCTCTAAAACAACTGGGATACCAAGTTCAATGCACAAAAAATAGCATAGAAACCATACAGGCTTACAATAAAGCGCTAAATAGTGGAGAACCTTTTGATCTTGTAATACTTGACTACACTATTCCTGGAGAGGCAGGTGGAAAAGAGACTATTAATAAGCTTCTTGAGATTAATCCATCTTTAAAGGCCATCATTTCTTCAGGCTATTCAGATGATCCGATAATAAATGAATACAAACAGGTAGGGTTTAAAGGTTTTTTAAAGAAGCCTTATAAAATTAAAGAACTCCTAAATACTATAGAGACTATTTTGTCTAATTAAAAATATGTTGATTATCTCTAAAGCCTTAAGCCCTCTCATTAAAAAAGCTTTAAATAGAGTTGCTTACGAGTATGGTGAGGGTTATGGGTTAAAAATAATGGGTGCTTGGGTTACATTGGAGAGAAACTCCATTGGTGAAGAGATAGCGATTTTTTATACCTCTTTATTTGAAGATTATTTTGATCTTGATAAGATTGAAAAATCCCTAAAATTTTATGTAGGTGAACTTGAAAAGCCTTTTTTTACCCCACCTATTGAGGTAGTCAGAGACCCTATTATGTCCTGGAAAGATATGCAAAAAGAGATTATCTCATCGCTTAAAGAGGAGCTAATTTTACATGGCAAAAACGAGGCCGAGGCGACTATAGAGGCAATGTTTTTAGGAAGTAGTTTTTTTGAATTTAATGAAGGTATGAAATATAAATTTGCTGATACCGCAGGTATAAAAAACATAATAGAGTTAGCTTTGAAAAAACACAAAAGCATAGAAATTAGAATTGAAAAAAGCGACCCCAATTTTTTAGAAAAATATATAACTATTACAATATTAAAAACAGAAGAATAGTGAGCTCTTTATTCATTACAAAAAGAGCTCACTAATCCATCAATCCCCTCACTAAGCTAAATATGGAAGTAGCCTTTTGATATTCTTTATTTGATTTTCATCAACTAAAGCTCCTTTTCTTAGTGCTCTTGTCCTTTTTGAAGGTTTGCCGGTAAGAAGGTGTCTTTTGTATGCTTTGTTCCTTGCTATTTTTCCTGTAGCAGTTACTTTAAACCTCTTAGCAGCACCCCTATGCGTTTTAAGTTTTGTCATCTTTCCTCCTTTAACTATCCTCTACTTACTGCTTGGTGCAATAACCATAACAATATGATTACCTTCAAATTTAGGGTGAACTTCTATATTAAACTTCCCAGTTATTAACTCTAATAATCTCTCAAATACCTTCATACCCATCTCAGGTCTAACAATCTCCCTACCCCTAAAATACATTACTATCTTAGCTTTATCTCCATCATCCAAAAATCTTCTTATATGTTTTGCTTTTAAGCTCAAGTCATGTTCAGAAATGTGAGGTCTTATCTTTATTTCTTTAACATCTATCACTTTCTTTGCAGAATGTTTCTTGCTAACCTGATACTTATACTTTCCATAATCAACGATCTTACACACAGGAGGATTTGCATTTGGGGCAACCTCTACGAGATCATAACCCCTTTCCTTTGCGATTTGTATAGCCTCTTCAACAGGAAGCAGTCCAATCTGTTTGCCTTCTTCATCAATTAGCCTGACTTCTTTTGCCTTAATCATTTGATTGACCCTGACTTCTTTATTTATATTCTCACCTCCATAATATTTATGCTTAATTAGTAACTAAAATTATTATATAATTCACACTTTTTTATTTATCTCAGTTTGGATACCGTCAATAAACTCTTCTATACTAAAAGAGCCCAAGTTATCTCCGTTTCTTTTTCTTATCGTGATTTTATTATCTGATATCTCTTTATCTCCTACTATTATGAGATACGGGACTTTTTTGAGGGTTGCTTCTCTAATTTTGTACCCTATCTTTTCATTTCTTGTATCCAACTCTGCTCTTATATTGGCTTCTCTCATCTTTTTATAAATACTTTGTGCAAACTCACCGTGTCTATCTGCAATGGTCATAATAACTACTTGGATAGGGGCCAACCATAAAGGAAAAGCTCCTCCATAATGCTCTATCAATATTCCAAAGAATCTCTCTAAGGATCCCATTAAAGCTCTATGTATCATTATTGGAGTATGCTCTTTGCCGTCTGAACCCCTATAAGTTAAATTAAATCTTTCAGGATTATTAAAATCTACCTGTATTGTGCTACATTGCCAAGAACGATTCAAAATATCTTTTATCTTAATATCTATCTTAGGACCATAAAAAACTCCTTCACCAGGGTCAATCTCATAGTGTAAGCCTTTCACCTCCAGAGCCTTCTTCAGTGCATTAGTTGCCTTTTCCCAATTTTGTAATGAGCCTACAAATTTTTCAGGTCTCGTTGAGAGGTATATCTCGTATTTACTAAAACCAAAGGTTTGAAGAATAAAAATAGTAAAATCAAGTATATTTAAAATTTCATCATCTATTTGATCCTCTCTGCAGAAAATATGAGCATCATCTTGTGTAAATCCTCTAACCCTTAATAGCCCATGCAAAACCCCAGATCTTTCATAACGGTAAACCGTCCCAAGCTCTGCATATCTAATAGGAAAGTCTCTATAACTTCTTAACTCGCTTTGATATACACTTATATGAAAAGGGCAATTCATAGGCTTTAACTCATATTTTATCCCGTCAATATCGATAGGAGAGTACATATTTTCACTATAAAACTCTAAATGTCCACTTTTTTGCCATAGACTTAACCTTGCTATGTGTGGGGTATAGAGAATTTTGTAATCAGCCTTTAAATGCTCATTTCTCCAGAAATCCTCAATTATTTTTCTGATTATAGCACCATTGGGATGCCACAAAATAAGTCCTGAGCCTATCTCATCGCTCATGCTGAATAGTCCTAACTCTTTACCAAGTTTTCTGTGGTCTCGTTTTTTTACTTCTTCAAGGAACTCTAAATATTTATCAAGGTCTTCCTTTTTACTGAAGGATATACCATAAATCCTTTGCAACATCTTGTTTTTTTCATCCCCACGCCAGTAAGCACCAGCTACACTCAATAACTTAAAAGCCTTTATCTTAGCTGTATTAGGGACATGAGGCCCTCTGCAAAGATCTATAAAACCTCCCTCTTCATAGATAGATACCGATTCGTCTTCTATCTCTTTTAGTATTTCTAACTTATAAGTTTCCTCTTTTTCTTCAAAAATCTTTATAGCCTCAGCTTTTGAGATAAGAGCCATCTTAAAGGGATTTGAGCTTTTTATTATTTCTTTCATCTTCTTCTCAATTCTCTGTAAATCCTCTGGAGTAAATGGCTCTTGATTATCAAAATCATAATAAAAGCCTTCTTCTGTTGCTGGTCCTATTGCAATTTTCACATGGGGAAAAAGCTCTTTAACAGCATGAGCCATAATATGAGCAGTACTGTGCCAGTAGATTTCTTTTCCTTCTTTGGTGTCGAATGTAACTAATTCAATTGATGAGTTATCAGGTATGTCTGCAACTAAAGACAGATCTAAGAACTTACCATTATGTTTAATTGCAAGTACATCAATAGTTTGAAATGCTTTTTGTAACTCGGAAGGGTTAATTTCTTTGACAATCCCATCTGGAAAAACTAACTTTAATATAAGCCTACCTCCTTGAATTAATTAAAACTATCTTAACCAATTTTATGGTAAGGATTCAACACTCTGTATTAAAACCATCAACCTGTTAATGAAAAAATTCAACATCTACTTACATAATTCAATAGCTTTCAGAACTTTATGAATATTATAAATTTTCTTAGATTACAATGCTTAAAGTATCCTTAGTACTAAAAGAATCAGGATACCTAATGAATAAGCAAAAAAATGTATCTTCTGCAAAAGTTAAATAAGCTCTAATTTTTAGACAGAGAATCTGTTCTTTAACTTGAATTATTTCTTGATCTTGTTAATTAAAAACTACAAAACTGAACCTATCATTAGTTAATCTTACTTTGATCTAAGCTGAGCTTTGATAAACTCTCTATTTAACCCTGAGATGAAAGAAACTTTTATCCCTTTAGGACATGCAGCCTGACACTCATAATGGTTAGAGCACGCACCAAAACCTTCTTTCTGCATAGCTTCAGTCATTAAACAAACCCTCCTGAAAGCCTCTATTTTCCCTTGAGGAAGCTTAGCAAGATGCATAACTTTAGCAGCAGTAAAAAGCATAGCAGATCCATTTGGACAGGCAGCCACACAAGCACCACATCCTATACACTCAGCTGCATCCATTGCTGCATCAGCATCTTCTTTTGGTATTAGGATAGCATTTGCATCAGGCACCCCTCCAGTATGAACTGAGATATACCCTCCTGCCTGAATGATGCGATCTAAAGCGCTTCTGTCAACAATCAAATCTTTAATGATAGGGAAAGCTTTTGCTCTCCAAGGTTCTATATAGATAACATCCCCATCTTTAAAATGCCTCATGTGCAACTGACAAACAGTGGTTTTCTCCAGTGGTCCATGGGGAACACCATTTATTACTTGTGAGCACATACCACAAATACCTTCTCTACAGTCGTGGTCAAAAGCTATTGGTTCTTTGCCTTCCTTTATAAGTTCTTCATTTACTACATCAAGCATTTCAAGAAAAGACATTTCATGGTTTATATTTTTAGCTTCATACTTTTCAAACCTACCTTTGTCGTTTGCGTTTTTCTGTCTCCAAACTAAAAGTGTGAGGTTCATCATTTATAACTCCTTACCGCCAATTTTATAGATTCAAAGACCAAAGGTTCCTTGTGTAGCTCTGGCATAACCCCTTCACCTTTATATTGCCAAGCAGCGACATAACAAAAGTCTTCATCATTTCTCTTTGCCTCTCCATCTGGCATCTGAAATTCTACCCTAAAATGGCCACCACATGACTCATTTCTGTGCAAAGCATCCCATGCCATTAGTTCAGCAAACTCAAGAAAGTCAGCCACTCTGCCAGCTTTCTCAAGTTCCTGATTAAGTTCTAAATCAGTACCTGTCACCCTTACATTTTTCCAGAAATCCTCTCTTAAAAGGGGGATCTCTGCTAAAGCTTTTTTAAGAGATGCCTCAGAACGTGCCATGCCTACATTGTCCCACATAATCTTACCAAGTTCCCTATGAAATTCATTAACAGTTCTTTTGCCTTTTATTGACAATAGTCTTTTAATATTAGAAGATACTGCATCTAAAGACTTTTTAAACTCAGGATGGTTTATACTTGCCTTATCCGCTTTAGTCTTCGCTAAGTAATCAGCTATTGTATAAGGGATGATAAAATAGCCATCAGCTAAACCTTGCATCAAGGCACTTGCACCAAGTCTATTAGCACCATGATCGGAAAAATTAGCTTCACCTAAAACAAAAAGACCTTCAATATTGCTCTGCAGATTATAGTCTACCCAAAGGCCTCCCATTGTATAATGAGGTGCTGGATAAATTCTCATAGGTTGCTTATAGGCATCTTCACCAGTGATTCTTTCATACATCTCAAAAAGATTTCCATATCTTTGCCTAATAGTATTTTCTCCAAGCCTTCTAATCGCATCAGCAAAATCTAAATAGACACCTCTACCACCAGGTCCTACCCCTCTTCCTTCATCACATACTTCCTTAGCTGCACGAGATGAGATATCTCTTGGTGCAAGATTACCGTAAGACGGATATTTACGTTCAAGGAAGTAGTCTCTTTCATCTTCTGGTATCTCCTGAGGTGGTCTTTTATCTCCTGCTTTTTTAGGTACCCAAACCCTTCCATCGTTTCTAAGAGACTCAGACATCAAAGTCAATTTAGATTGATAATCCCCTGAAACAGGTATACAGGTTGGGTGAATTTGAGTAAAACAAGGATTAGCAAAATAAGCCCCTTTCTTATATGCCCTAAAAGTTGCTGTAACATTACAGCCCATAGCATTGGTTGAAAGATAGAAAACATTGGAATATCCACCAGTACATAGACATACTGCATCTGCACAATGAGCTCTAATCTCCCCTGTGACTAAATCCCTTACTATTATCCCTTTTGCTTCACCATCAATAACTACAAGGTCAAGCATCTCCGTTCTTGGAAATAATTTTACAGTACCTGCCTTAACCTGTCTGCTTAAAGCAGAGTAAGCACCTAAAAGTAACTGTTGTCCTGTCTGGCCACGAGCGTAAAATGTTCTACTGACTTGGGCACCACCAAAAGAACGGTTGTCAAGATAGCCAGCATAATCACGAGCAAAGGGAACCCCTTGAGCTACACACTGGTCTATAATATTATTGCTTATCATAGCTAATCTATATACATTAGCCTCTCGGGCTCTGAAATCTCCTCCCTTGATAGTGTCATAGAAAAGATGGTAGATGCTATCACCATCATTGGGATAGTTTTTAGCAGCATTAATACCGCCTTGTGCAGCTATGCTATGTGCCCTTCTTGCACTGTCTTGATAACAAAAGGCCTCTACATTATAACCCAGCTCCCCTAAGGTAGCTGCTGCTGAAGCTCCAGCAAGACCAGTGCCAACCACTATTATTTTAAATTTCCTTCTGTTTGCAGGGCTTACTAATTTAAGTTCATGCCTTCTAATATCCCATTTTTCATGAAGTGGACCTTCTGGACATTTACCATTAAGTATCACTATTTAACCTCCAATATTATCTCAAAATGCCTGCAATTATCACAGCAGGAATTAAAGAGTAAGATAAAAAGACAAAAAAAGCAAAGAGCTTTGAAAAATTTATTAGTCCTGGGTGCATCTTTTCACTTAAAACTCCAAGGGTCTGAAATAAACTCTGAAATCCATGAAAAATATGAAACATTAGAGCGAGTAGTCCAAAAAAATAAAGCACAATAGATGGCACCTCGGTCATACCTTGTATAACCATTGAGTAAACATCTGGTCTTTGCATGAAATCTAAGTTAAGCCTCTCAATACTTATCACTCGGAAGGTAAAATGAAGGAGATGGTACAAAAGAAAACCGAACACCACTAAACCAGTCCATATCATATTCTTAGACGCAAAGGTAGCTCTAAGAGACTTTTTTATAGCGTATTTGTCAGGTTTAGCATTTTTGTTTTCTAAATATAAAAGAAAACCAAAGTATACGTGGATAATAAAAACAGTGATCATAAAAAATCTAAATAACCATACAAAGAGAGGCATGCTCTGTAATTTCTGGGTATAATTATTAATACCGTCAGGACCTAAATAAATAGAAGAGTTGCCTAACAAATGAACTAATACAAAAAATAAAAGAAACATACCAGTAACAGCCATTACTATTTTTTTGCCTACTAAATTACTTAAAAAACCCTTGATACTCATCTTCTCACTACTCCTGTTTCTTTTGCTGTTTTAATTACCTCATTAGCTACTGAAGTAACAATATTTCTTTGAAAAACGCTTGGTATAATAAAATCTTCAGATAATTGTTCATCTTTTATAGAATAAGCAATTGCTTTAGCGGCTGCAATTTTAATATCTGTATTTACCTTAGATGCTTTAGCATCTAAAAGACCTCTAAAGATGCCTGGAAAACAAAGCATATTATTGATCTGATTAGGATAGTCAGAACGTCCAGTAGCTACAATCCTGGCTAACTTCAAAGCAATTTCAGGTGATATCTCAGGATCTGGGTTAGATAGCGCAAATATTATGCGAGGTTCCACTGACATCTTTTTTACATCCTCAGATTTAATAAGATTAGGTTGTGCAAGTCCAATAAAAACATTAGCCCCTTTCATTACTGTAGAGATATTACCCTTTAGGTTTTGGGGATTTGTGATATTTGCAATCTTTTCTTTATACATATTCATATTCTTTTTCCTACCTCTATATATAGCACCTGCAGTATCACATATAACTAAATCTTTCGCTCCAGCCTCCGTTAAGAGAAAAGCTGTAGCTATCCCAGCCGCTCCAGCACCAGCAATGACAATCTTTATATCTTCTAATTTTATCTTTAAAAAACGGCAAACATTGATCAAAGCAGCTAATATAACAACAGCTGTCCCGTGCTGATCATCATGAAATATGGGGATATCAAGTTCTTCCTGTAATCGTTGTTCTACATAAAAACAATGAGGTGCAGCAATATCTTCAAGATTAATCCCTCCAAAAGGAACGGAGATATTTTTTATTATTTCCACTAATTTATCAGGATCTTGAGTGCTTAAGGCTATAGGGAAAGCATTAATGTTTGCAAACTCCTTAAAAATCATAGCTTTTCCTTCCATAACTGGCATCGCCGCCTCTGGACCAATATTGCCAAGACCTAATACAGCACTACCATCTGTTATAACAGCAACAGTATTACTTTTAATAGTATAGTTATAAAGATGCTCTTTGTTTTTAAAAATCTCTTTACACACCCTCGCTACACCAGGAGTATATACCCTTGATAAATCTATACAATCATTAATTGGTACTTTATTGTTTATCTCTATCTTACCACCTATATGAGATGTCAGAGTCCTGTCCATAACGTTTAGGACACTGACTCCTTTTATCTGGTTGATAGCACTAATAATCTGATGTTCATGTTCTTCGTCCCTTGCGTAGACCGTCAAATCCCTCACGATTATATCCTTAGAAACTCTTACTATAGCGATAGGGCCTAAATCACCTCCAGCTCTACTTATCATAGAGGCTATCTTAGCAAACATTCCAATCTTATTTTCAATAGCTAACCTTATTGTTAAACTGTAGCTTGGGCTTGTCTTACATCTCATTTACTGATCTCTTGATAAAAGCAAAATGAAATAAAAAATTTCCAAAAAGTGTTATTTTATTGCTTTACGGAGAAAAATTTCAATCACACTATATTATCCCACATCTTTTGATAGAAAAAAAAAGCGATGAAATGGGAAATGGTTTTGAGTAGTTTCTTTATTCAAAAGACTTACTTCATGCTTCATTCAAAGAAAGGCAAGGATGCCTTCTGAGAATGATTGAAAATCCTTTACACTCCCCTACAAAAATTTCCATCTTTTTGGATACTATACTAACAAAACATAGGTTCTTTTGAAAAGTAAAAAAAATTATAAACCCCTTAGACAAAAAATTAAAATATCAAATAAAATAAAAGAATCATAAGCGATATCTTTGATCACTTAATGAGTAAATTAAAAAATTCACTCTAAATAATAAATTGTGTATTAAGAAGTAAAAACTTTTGTCATAAATTAAATAAGGTCAAGCCTTCAAAGCCTATGGCATACCTATACCGCTTATTAATGCGTTACATCTTATACATCTGGAGTTTTTCATGAGAACTTTATTTATGGTAAAACCCTTTCTTTCAATTACAACTTCTTTACAAACAGGGCAAAAGGTATTTTCTCCTTCACTTCCATAAACATTACCTTCATAAACATACTTAAGCCCTAATTTAATACCTAATTCCCTGGCTTTCTTAAGGGTTTTATAAGGGGTTCTTGGTTGGTCAGTGAGTAAATAGGTAGGATAAAACTGACTAACATGCCAAGGTATATTTTCATCAATAGACTTCAAGTAATTTACAACAAAACTCAAAAAATCCTCAGAGTCATTATAAGTAGGAATAATTAAAGTAGTAACCTCTACCCAAACGCCAAGATCTTTCATCAGTTTAATAGTCTCAAGTACAGGTTGTAATTTAGCACCTACAATCTTTCTATAGAAATTGTCATCACCTTTAAGGTCTATATTGTTTGCATCAAGATAAGGTGCAATAGCTCTTATTGCCTCTTCAGAAGTATAGCCGTTACTTACAAAAACATTTTTTATACCCCTCTCATGAGCAAGTTTTGCACAATCATAGGCAAATTCCATAAATATAGTAGGCTCTGTATAAGTATATGATATGCTTTGGCAGCCATACTTTTCTGCTTCTAAGACAACCTCCTCAGGTGTCATATCCTCACCAGGGATTGAATCGTAAAATTCCTCAAACTGAGATATCTGATAATTCTGACAATGTTTACACTTGAAATTACATCCAACAGTAGCAATTGAATAAGATTTTGAGCCAGGGAAAAAATGAAAAAGAGGTTTTTTTTCAATCGGATCAATATGTTTTGCAATAACCTTTCCATAAACAAGACTATATAAAGTACCTTCTCTATTCTCTCTAACTGAACATATCCCTCTCTTACCAGAAGAGATTACACAACCATGAGCACATAGGTAACACTTTACCTTTAAATCATCAAGTTTTTCATAAAACCTTGCTTCTTTCATAAACTCCTATTTATTGCTCTTATTTTTTAAATTTTTTGCTTGAGTTTTACGTTTTACTGTCTCACTTTTAGCTTTCTCTGTAGATTTCTTAACAGAAGCTGATGTTTTTTTTGTTTTTGTATCTTTATCCTTTGATACATCCTTAACTGAATATCTTTCCAATACTAATCTTTCTGCCTCAAGCCAGTTATCCAAATCCCTACCTTCTATACAGCCACTTTTAACATAAATTTCATAAGCCAATTTACTTATCTCTTCTTTTAAATCCATTTATTCCCCTCCTCTGTAAGATTTTTAAGTTTAGATATTTAATTATAATTAAAATTGTTGAAATAAAAAACTTTCAAGGGTATTATAAGATTAATTATATCACAAACTCATCAAAAGCTTTTAAAACTGCCTTTATCATCAATTAGCTAAATTAAAACACAGACCATAAATTTTAAAAAATAAAATGTTGAATTTATAAATCCAAAAAAATTAATATTTAGATACGATAACTTAAAAATTCTTATGATAACTTTTATGTAAAAACAACGAAGTAAAATATCATCCGTCATTGAAAAAAAACTTAAAAAATTAACTAAAATAATGTATGAGAGATGAACAAGTTTTATGTACAATAAAAGATTTGCTTAGATGCTGAGACATAACAGGAACCTAAACGGAGGCAAAAGATGAAAAAAATTTTTATTTTAATTCTTACATCTCTTTTTCTAATTAGTTGTTCCACCTTAACAGGTAGAACACTTGGAGAACATATTGATGATGCAACAATAACTTCTGTAATAAACGCAAAAATTATAGAAGATCCAGAGCTAAACTATTTTAAGATCAACGTTGATACCACAAAAGGACATGTTCTTCTCTCTGGGTTTGTAGGAAGCAAAAAAGCTGAAGATAGACTTATTGAGATGATTAAAACCGTAAGAGGGGTTAAATCAGTTACCAGTCATCTTAAGATAGAGACAAGAAAATAAAACTTTGCTTAATTAGATTCATTAACTCTCCTCTTTTAGTCCATATTTTTTCCGTACTTCTATGGCTTTACCACAACTATAATCACCTTCAGGGCATGGTCCGTGCAGACAGGCAGGACCTGCTTTTGCAAATATAGTAGGAGCAATCCCTTTGACGAGAAAAAGCATAGCCTCTGCCATCTCTCTTATCTCCCATTGTGCCCTATTACAACACCTTTGTCTAAAAAAATGCACTAACTCTCTTGCATTCATTGTAACGATTATCTTCGTCTCTGTAGCATTTGGAAGAACAAACCTTGCATCTTGATTAGCGACCTCTCCTTTGAAACCTTTTGTATTTAGTTTAGTGACTAAATAATTATATGCCTCTTGAGCTTGGGCCATAAAATTAATGAAATATTCTTTTAACTCTGGGTCGGAAAAAATCAAAGGAGGTATAATATAATCAAAACCTGACATCTCACTAACATATCTTTGTGACTGTTGACTATAGGATGCTATTCTATGTCTGACAAGTTGGTGAGAACAAGCTCTTGATATTCCCTCAATACCAAAGGTAAAAGAGACATGCTCTATTGGGCTTAGATGCCCCTTTTTTACTAACCTTTCTATGAATAATCCTTGATCCTCTTTACTAATCCTCTGTTTCAAAGAGTTTATGTCAGCAGCACTATAACAAAGCTTTGCAGCCATTGCTACAGTCTCTTCTGGTTCAGGTGTGTATTTTAGTAAAACTACCTTCAACTTAGCCTGCGGCATATCTTTAACCTCTAATCATGATTTCCCCATAATTTGAACATACTGGGCTATTCCATTTCTAGTTATTAAACCGACTATCTTTTTATCATCTCTAACTATTAACCTGCCTGCATCTTCATTTATCATTAACTCTAAAGCTTTAATAGCAGGGTCTTCCATTGAGATCTCAAGTCTTTGTTCATGAGGTCTGTAAATATCTTCTACCTTTAGCTCGCTCCACTTTTCTCTTGGGACATCTTTTACCTCCTTTAAAGTAACAAAACCATAAACATTACCATTACTCATAACAGGGAAACCACCAAATCCATATCTAAGAAAATATTCGTAAACAGCTTCTTCAACAGTTATTTCAGGAGACATGAAAATTATGTCTCTAACCATTATATCTTTAACCTTAACTCCACTAAGAGTCTCCTGCAAACTCGCTTGTTGGTAACTTGATTGAGCAGCACTATATAAAAACCAGCCAAGAATCATTAGCCACAAGCCATTAGCAAACCCAGCAAACACTAAAACCAACCCGACCAATATAAAAAAGAAGGCTACTTTCTGACCATAATTTGAAGCTTTACGAGTAGCATGGAAAAAATCACCTGTCCTATTCCACAAATAGGCTCTTATAATCCTTCCACCATCCATCGGAAAGCCAGGTATTAAATTAAATACACCAAGAATAAAATTTACACGAGACAGATATTGGAAAAAAGCCTTCAAAATTTGATTTTCTAAAAGCTGGTAAGCAGCAAGAAAGACAAAAGCTAAGAAAAAACTGGTAAGAGGACCTGCAAGGGCTATTTTTACCTCAGCACTTGGCTGGTTTGGCTCACCTCTCATCTGAGCTACACCACCAAAAATAAAGAGTGTTATATTAACAATGGATAAATTATATCTTATCGCCACAAAAGAATGAGCAAGCTCATGTAACATTACTGATAAAAAAAGTATAAAAGAAGCTATAATACCAGTTACCCAATAAGTGGCCATTGGCAAACGTGGAGCTGCATCGGGAAAGTAAAAAGTTGAAAGTGACCAGGAAATAATACCAAATATTATTAGCCAAGAGAAATGTACTCTTATAGGGATTCCTGATATTGATGCTACTTTTAATGAGCCGGCTCTTAAAAAACCTTCCATAGTCTTTTAAAGGAAATCACAAAAAGATCAGCTAAAGACTGCCCTTTGTAGAGGGGATATCAAATCTTTTAGGATTTACTCTCACAGCATTTGACAAAGCTCTACCGAAAGCCTTGAAAATAGACTCAAAAATGTGATGAATATCCCTGCCATATCTTAAATTTATGTGGATATTTATCAAAGAATGATTGCTAAAGGCTCTGAAGAAATCCTCAAACAAAGACATCTCCAGTCCTCTTAAGTTTTTCTTTGCAGCTGATACCCTATAGACTAAGTATGGTCTTCCGCTTATATCTATCACTACTTGAGCAAGACTTTCATCCATAGGTATAGTTGCCTCAGCATATCTATTAATTCCCTTCTTATCCCCTAAGGCTTTCTTAACTGCCTCACCAAGAGTAATCCCTAAGTCTTCCATTAAGTGGTGATAATCAATATTAATGTCACCAGTAGCTTTTATTCTGAGGTCAAAAGAGCCATGAAAGGAAAATAAACTCAACATGTGATCCAAAAAAGGTATAGATGTATCGATACTGTGGTCACCACTGCCATCTAAGTTTAAATCAATAGAGATATCAGTCTCTTTAGTTTTTCTATGCAAACTAACCTTTCTCATTTCTTTCCAATCTTATCATTTTTATGCTTAAGCCTCAATGAAACTTTTAGTTCTTCTAAAAATAGGCTATTTTCCTCCTCTGTTCCTATAGTTACTCTCAAAGCATCATCAACCACTTTATTCATATTTCTTATTAAAACACCTCTTTTAAGAAGTGCTTTGTACACTAAGTCAGAGTTTTTTATCTTAAACAAGATAAAATTCGCCTCTGAGGGATAAGGTTCAACATCTCTTAAATCACAGAGTTCTCTGAAGACCCTATGTCTCTCTTTTATAACTAATTTAATATAATAGTTTATTGTCTTTTTATTTTTAATACTTTCAATAGCGATTGCTTGTGATATGGAATTTACATTATAAGGCAGTCTCGTTTTATTAACCTCGGTAATTAAGTCTTTATGTCCAATCAAGAAACCCACCCTTATCGCAGCCAGTCCAATCTTACTGAAAGTCCTTAAAATAGCAATGTTTGGGTAATCTTTTAAAAAGTTTATAAAACTCGTTTGTTTTGAATAGGGCTGATATGCTTCATCAATTATTACTATATTAGAAGTGGCTTCTATTATTTGAAAAATCTTATCTTGAGAAAAACAGTTACCTGTTGGGTTATTAGGAGTACTCAAAAAGATTAACTTAGGGTTAAGATGTTTAATAGTATTCAGAAACTCCTCTAAATTGAGATCAAAGTCTTTATCAAGAGGAATAGCGAGGCAATCTTGTCCCAGTATTTGAGAGGTTATACCGTACATTACAAAAGTAGGCACAGGATATACCACAGGACCTCCAAAAGTAGATATTAAGTAATTGATTATCTCATCAGATCCATTTCCAAGTAAGATATTATGTGGACTAACCCTTAGATCTTTTGCTAAAGCTCTCTTTAAATCCTCAGCTTCAGGGTTGGGATAGCGATTTAAAGATGAAAAAATTTCCTTTCTTGAAAGAATAAGATCTAAAGGAAGAGGACAGTAAGGACTTTCATTTGCATCTAATTTTACTTTGCAAGGTATCTCCTTTGCCAAATATGCCTGAAGGTTTTTTATATTGTCTCTTGCTATATTGCTAAAATTAATATCCCGCATATTGTATCGTTTATAATAATTTTAGAAGAAAATATTGTCAATATTTTCAAAGGAAGTCTTAATAATAAGAAAGGATTTGCTGAGCCGGATTGTATAGTTTTTCCTCATTTTACTGAGAATTTTACTTTATTGTGAAATTTCTATCATATACTTAGCAAATCTAATAATAAGACACTAAAAAGCAATCCCCTCTATTAATAAAGCTTTTAATTTTTCTTGCCTTCAGCTTTAGGATAAAAATCCTCTTAAACAGAAAAGAAACAAATGATGTTTACAAAATTAACTAATTATGGCAAGGTTATCTCTGTGAATAACTTCATCAGAATATTTATACCCTAAAATAGATTCTATCTCTGAGGTTTTTCTTCCTTTTATCATATTTATCTCAAAGGATGAATAGTTAACAATCCCTTTTGCCACTCTATTTCCACTTGTATCTACACAACTTACACCATCTCCGATATCAAAATAACCTTCAACTTTTAAAATACCAGATGGCAGTAAACTCTTCCCTGACTTTAAAATTGCATTAATAGCTCCTTCGTCTAATATAAGACTACCTGTTGGCTTAATAGCATAAGCTATCCATCCTTTCCTTGAGGACAATTTATTATTCTGAGGTTTAAACTCAGTACCATACCCTTTATTTTCTAAAGTTGCAGTAATTAATCCTTTTTTCCGACCACTAACAATATTTACAGTGATTCCATAAGAGGTAGCTTTTTTAGCTGCTAAAACCTTAGAATACATCCCCCCTGTACCAACAATACTACCTGCACCACCAGCCATCGCCTCAAGCTCAGGGGTAATCACTTCAACAACTTTCAACATCTTTGCATCAGGATTTCTTTTAGGGTCAGAAGAATAAAGACCATCAACATCTGAGAGTATAATTAAACGGTCAGCATTAATTAACCCGGCTACAAGAGCTGCCAGTTGGTCATTATCGCCAAATTTTATCTCATCAGTAGAAACTGTGTCATTTTCATTAATTATAGGGATAACCCCAAAGGATAACAAAGTAGTAATAGTGTTTTTTGCGTTTAAATACCTTCTTCTATCAGAAAAGGTGCTTCTTGTTAGTAAAATTTGACCTACCTTGGTAGAGAATTTTTTAAAAATCCTTTCATACGCCCACATAAGAGTTGATTGTCCTACAGCAGCTGTAGCTTGCTTAAGCTGAATTTCTTGAGGTTTATCCTTCAACCCAAGCTTTTTCATCCCTGCTGCTATAGCTCCTGAGGAAACAATTAGAACCTCATATCCTAAATTTCTTGTATTAATAATATCCTCAGCTATAAGATTCATCCTCTTATAGTTCAGACTTCCACTTTTATCAGTGAGAATATTACTACCAATCTTTACTACTAATTTATTCATCATTGTCTAAGTTTTCTTAAATAGGTTATTTCCTGTGAAAGATACTCTATAATTTCTGAAACGCCCTCTAAAGTAGCAGAAGAAAAAGGGAAAAAAGGCAACCCCTTTTTTCGGCAATACTCTTTTAATCTTCTAAGCCTTTTTCTCTCACAAGCCAAATCAAGCTTACTTCCACCAACTATTTGAGGCTTTTTTGTCAACTCCTTGCTATAAAGAGATAGTTCTTTATTAACTTTTATTAAATCATCAACAGGGTCAGTCTGCTGAATATCTGATATATCCACAAGGTGAAGAAGGTAAGATGTCCTTTCTACATGTCTTAAAAATTGTATCCCCAGTCCAGCTCCAGTGTGTGCACCTTCAATGATGCCTGGTATATCTGCTACCACAAAACTCGTTCCAAAATTTGTTTTTACAACTCCAAGATTGGGGATTAAGGTAGTAAAAGGGTAATCAGCTATCTTAGGTTTAGCCGATGATATAACAGAAATGAGCGTTGATTTACCAGCATTTGGTAGCCCTATTAGACCCACATCAGCTAACAATTTAAGCTCTAAAATAAGCGTCCTTTCCTCACCAGGCATCCCAGGCTGGGCAAATCTTGGTGCCTGGTTTACAGAGGTAACAAAATGAGCATTACCTAAGCCACCTTTACCACCTTTTGCAGCAACAAATCTTAAGCCCTCTTTATCTAAATCAGCTAAAACCTCGCCATTTTCATCTTTTACTACAGTACCTTCGGGAACATATATTATTGTATCAGCTCCATCCGCTCCATGTTGATTTTTCCCTTTTCCATGCCTACCTCTTTCAGCTCTATAATTCTTTCTTAGTGAGACATCAAGCAAGGTATTTAACTCCTTAGTTGCAACAAGTATTACATCCCCGCCTTTGCCACCATCGCCGCCATCAGGTCCTCCTCTTGGGACAAACTTTTCCCTTCTGAAGCTTATACAACCTCTCCCCCCATCGCCTGCTTTTACATAGATTTCAGCGTGATCAACAAATTTCATCTTATAATTTAAACTCTAAATAAAAATAAAAGCCATTTTTATTATAACTAAATTATTACTCTTTAGTTAACATGCTTTATTACTCCATAATTAATCAAAAAGAGGACAGCCTGCCTTAAACAAACCGTCCTCTTTGAAAAATAAATATATTAATTAGAAGAGATACTTTAAACTTCTATAGGATAAACACTTACTTTTGTGCGAATCTTGTCTTTTCTCTCAAACTTAACAATACCATCAATTAAGGCAAAAAGGGTATCATCAGAGCCCTTGCCTACATTTGTTCCAGGATGAAACTTTGTACCTCTCTGTCTAACAAGTATATTACCTGCTTTAACAAACTGTCCACCAAATCTCTTTACTCCGAGCCTTTGACTGGCACTGTCTCTTCCATTTTTAGAACTTCCGACCCCTTTTTTATGTGCCATCTCTAACCTCCAATTATTTCCTTAATTCTAACTACTTTATATGGCTGCCTATGGCCTTTTAGTCTTCTGCAGGCTTTTTTAGGAGCAGGTCCTAAAACCATAACTTTTGGTGCTTTTCCTTCTTTTATGATCTCAGCTTTTACTGAGGCACCTTCTATGAAAGGCTCGCCAAATAAAGTCTTGCCATCCTTTGAGATCATCAAAACTTTATTAAAAACTATCTCAGAATTTAGTTCTCCTTTTATTTTTTCTACACTCACTTGATCTCCTGTTGTAACTTTAAGTTGCTTGCCACCTGCCTCTATTAGAGCATACATATAAAAAATCACCTCCAACATTAAGTAAGTATATAATCTATCTAAAAATCTCATAAAAAGTCAATTTAAGTGTATAACCCAAATTTGCCGATAGAAGTTTTAAAATTTAAAAAATATCTCATTCTCTGCTTCTTTTAGGCATTTAGAAAGATTAAAAAGTATATCTTTATCTCCCTAAAGAGGCTTTTTATCCCTGTTAATCTTTTTTCCCCTCAATATTTGTCCTTTTTCAGCCTTAAGAAAAAAACACTACCCCTTCTGTCTATTAGTCTTTTAGGTCAGTGTATGTCTTTTATACTGCTAATTCACCACACCTTAGCCTTACTCCCTTGTAAAGTATAAATTTCTCTATATCTGCATATATCTTAAGGCAGAGCTTCCTTGCATGCCTTATTACCTTGCCTGCTACTTCATAAAATAACCACCTCATGCTCTGTATTGTCTTCGTCCTCAATTCCTCTGGCAGTATAAAATGCTTCATCATGATAAATGTGTTATAGGCAAGCACTCCCAGAGAAAACCAGAAGCTGTTTGCTCCAAAATCCCCTGTCGGCATATACTCCATCCCAAATCCATTCTTTAATTCCTTTATCACATTCTCTATCTCCCCTCTCTCATTGTATCTCCATACCACTTTTTCTGCTGATATTTCAAGGTCAGTGGCTATGCAGTGGTAATTATATCCATCACTGAATAAATCTCCTTGCTTGTCCTTCCACCTTAACACTATCAGCCTAAAGCTAAAACTTAGCTTGTTCATTGTATGTATTGTCTCTCCTATCTCCCTGTCTGTTAATACCCCTTCACTGTCCCTGAAAGGCTTCCACTCCTTTGTCGCCTTTATTGCTTCCTTAACTGCTGCATCTTTGTCTACTGCTATGCTAAATGTCGTCCCCTCTCTCCTTAATTCCTCCATTACATCTGCTC
>JAOAHE010000020.1 GCA_026415415.1 Thermodesulfovibrionales bacterium
TTAGCTTAAGAGAGGGTAATGGGGAGTTAGTCTTTGTAGAGAGAAAAACTCCCTCTCTTTAATATTTACTCCTTTTTTTACCTTTAATGAAAAACTATATACTTTTTTGGCCCATCTCACTATACTGCTAATTCCGCATTCCTTAATCTTACTACTTTATAAAATATAAATTTCTCTATATCTGCATATATCTTTAAGATAGAGCCTTTTCATCCAATGCTATGCTCAAGGCCCCTCTATGAGCTCATAATATACTATCACTGAAAGTTCTTTAATACTTCATGATAATAAAACTATATCCCTTCGTTCTAAGATAAATCGTCTTTATCTCTTATCTACATGACTCTATGATTGATAGCTCTGAAACTAAGGTAAATTCTTTATTGTCATCAAGTTTAAATGCCTTTCCTTGTTTGCTCTATCTCTTATCTTTTTAAAGCTTCTCTAATTCCTTGCCTCCTTCTTTAGCTTCCTACTGTAGAAACAGATGAGATAGATGTAAGTCCTATAAGTTTTCTCAATCCTCTGTCTTCTAAGATATCCCCGAGATTCTCTTGTACCTGCCTCCACCATAGAGTACTATAGATAGAGACTCTATACAATTCTTGTATCCAAGTATCCAACTGCTACTTTCTTCACCATTGTTTGAGCCAGGCTCAAGTACATAATCCCAGCGATCCTTAAAGATCCTGAATAAAAATACTTCTTAGTGTAATCACTTCCTTTGATAGACCTATCTTAATTAGAGAGAGTTTTGTTTTAACATATATAAAGCTTTCTTTTTTCAGATACTGGGAGTATTTTAGCCTTCTTAAGAAATAAATAAAAGAGAGGCTTTTATATTTTTTGTATAGTTTTATTGGCAAGCTACCCAGTATAATACATTAAGTCTATAAGTATTTTTAGTATTTTATTTAAATACTTCTAAAATGCTCTGCAAGAATTTGTCTTTTAATCCTTTGAAAATAAAAGAGGCTTTAAAAAAATTATCAAGATATGTTTGAACTTTTAGCCCTAATCACAATAATATTTGGAGTCAACATCCCTCTTTTTTGGATCCCCATCCATTTCTATCCTCATTTTTTTAGAAAAATTGGTGTTATAACATATCTAATCCCAGTAATAACCTTCAGCCTTATATCATTAGGTGTCTACTTTCATCGTGACCATATCCTTAGGTATACCCTTACACTTTCTCCTTTTTTAAATCTCTTTGGAGCATTCCTTTTCTTTGTTGGTATCATTCTGCATATATGGACAGCTAAACTCTTAAGTTTGTGGGGGTTAATAGGAGTACCTGAGATATTACCCAAAAAAAAAGGCAGCTTCGTATCTTCAGGCCCCTTCTCTATAATTAGGCACCCTACCTATTTTGCTCACACTTTAATCTTTATTGGCGCCTTTCTATTAACAGAGTTTATTGCTGTAGGTATCTTAGCTCTTTTTGATTTTATTATGGTTCATGTTTTTGTCATTCCCTTTGAAGAAAGAGAACTACTAAATAGATTCGGGAAGGTTTATGAAGATTACAAAAAAAGGGTGAGATGGAGAGTATTACCAGGATTATTGTAGTTTTCTAAATTTTTCAATATTTTTTAAGAATAAACTTTTTAGTATAAAATTAGGTCAACATAATTTAGTGAGATAAAAAGGTAACATTAAAATAAATAATAGTTACTGACTGAAGTTCTTAGTTGTATTGTATAAAGTTGTAAAGACTTTAAATATATTTGCTTAATCTCACCTAAATCTCAAAAAGTTTTTATCTTGCACTGAAAAAGTAAAAGAACATTTCAGCAAAAACTCTACCAAAGCAAGTGCAACCATTGCAGCAGTTTCAGCTTTAAGGAGTCTTTTACCTAAAGTAGTCTTTACAAAACCACTTTTTTCTGCTTTTAATACTTCATCTTTAGTTAGACCTCCTTCTGGTCCTATGAGAAGATAAATAGATTCATTCTTCAAAGTATTCATAGAATATCTTTCTATGAGATCTTTAAAGGCATCTAATATATCTTTTCCACCTTCTTCCCAAAATATCAAACCTTTCAAACTATCACCTTTAAAAAAATCTTCCATCCCTATAGGCTCTGAAATATCCGGAATAATGGCTCTACCACACTGTTCGGTAGCTTCCTCAGCGATCTTCTGCCATCTTTTCACTTTGTCCATTTTCCTTCCTACAACTCTTTCTGTAATCAAGGGGATGATTTTTTTTACCCCCAGTTCAGTAGCTTTCTGAATTACTATATCCATCTTATTGGCTTTTATAATACCTTGACAAAGGATTAGATTAAACTCTGACTCCGTATTTATTTCTATCTTTTCTAAAATATCAATTATAATCTTCTTATTTTTAATCTGTTGAACCCTTGCATTATAGGAACTACCCTTACCATCTATCACAGTAAATATGTCACCAACCTTACATCTCATAACATTTAATAAGTAATGATTTTTACCGTATGGAAGGTGGATATGATTTTTTTTTGAGATTTCTTCGGAAGGAAGGTAAATAGAGATATATGACATTTTAGTCCTTCATTGAAAAGAAATCTTTTATTCTCTCTTTAAATCCTTTTGAAGACTCCTCTATCTGTTCACCTTCAATAGCAGCAAACTCCTCAAGTAATTCTTTTTGCCGAGGAGTTAGTTTCTTAGGCACATCAATATAAACACTAACTATTTGTTCACCTCTTTGCTGTCCTCCTAAACGAGGCATTCCTTTATTCTTAAGATGAAATAACTTACCAGAACGAGTGCCAGGTGGTATCTTTAACTTGTGATGACCATCGAGAGTTGGTACTTCAATTTCTCCGCCTAAGACAGCTTTTGTAAAAGATATTGGAACTTCACAATAAAGATGAATTCCTTCTCTTTTAAAGAAGGGATGTTCTGCTACACTTATTACTACATATAAATCACCAGGAGGTCCACCATTTGATCCTATATCCCCTTCACCTCTCAACTTAAGTCTTGAACCTGTATCGACACCAGCTGGAACCTTTACAGAGAGTTGTCTATAAACCTTGATCTTGCCGTTACCCTTACACTGCTGACAGGGTTTTGATATTATAGTACCCTTACCCTGACACTTTCCACAGGTCTTAGAGACACTGAAAAAACCTTGCTGAAATCTTATATTACCAGTCCCTCTACATTCATTACATGTCTCTGGTGAAGTACCTGGAGCTGAGCCATTGCCTCCGCAGACATCACAACTCTGTAAACGAGGGACTTTAATATTTTTTTCCACCCCAAAAGCAGCCTCTTCAAGAGTTATTTCAAGATCATACCTTAAATCATCACCTTTTGTAGGTCTTGTTCTACTACCCCGACTGAAACCACCAAAGAAATCATCAAAAATATCACTAAATATATCACTAAATGGTGTTCCTGCAGCAAAACCAAACCCTCCTGTTGGTCCTTCTGCAGTACCATACCTATCATAATTAGCCCTTTTTTGTGGATCACTCAAACAAGAATAAGCTTCATTTATCTCTTTAAATTTCTCCTCTGCAAGTTTATCATTAGGGTTTCGGTCGGGGTGATACTGCAACGCTAATTTTCTGAAAGCTTTTTTAATCTCTTCTTGCGTAGCGTTATTGGATACCCCTAAGGTTTTATAGTAATCCTTCATAAGCGACTATTATTTTAAGCCTTCAATTTATTTTTTATTTTTGTCTTTATCTACATCCTCAAATTCTGCCTCAACCACATCTTCCTCAGGTGATTTAGTTTTTCCGCTTTCTGCTTGTGCCCCAGAGGCAGATGCTTGAGAGGTTCTATATATATGCTCTGCAATCTTATGAGATGCCCTTGTAAGCTCATCTATTGCTGACTTAATCTCTGAATAATCCTGACTGGTGTCTTTGATTTTTTTGCATTTTTCAAGAGCTTTTTCTATCTCGTTTTTTTCTGCCAACGTTATCTTATCACCATAATCTCTTAAAGATTTTTCTATTGTATAGCAAAGAGTATCAGCTTCATTTCTAATCTCTGCAAGTTGTTTTTTCTTTCTATCTTCCTCAGCATGAGCTTCAGCATCTCTTACCATTCTCTTAATCTCATCTTCTGTTAGTCCACTGGATGCTGTTATCCTGATTGATTGCTCTTTCCCTGTACCAAGATCTTTAGCAGACACATGAAGTATACCATTGGCATCAATATCAAAGGAAACCTCAATCTGAGGAACACCACGAGGAGCTGGTGGGATGCCAATCAACTCAAATACTCCTAAAAGTTTATTGTCTGCAGCCATTTCTCTTTCGCCTTGATGAATTTTGATTGTAACTGCAGTCTGATTATCAGAAGCCGTAGAAAATATTTGAGACTTTTTAGTTGGGATAGTAGTATTTCGCTCTATTATCTTAGTAAAAATACCTCCTAATGTCTCTATACCTAAGGAAAGCGGTGTTACATCAAGTAAGAGAACTTCTTTAACCTCTCCTTTCAAGACAGCCGCCTGAATAGCTGCTCCAACAGCAACTACCTCATCAGGATTGACCGATTTATTAGGCTCTTTTCCAAAGAAATTCTGAACTAATGACTGAACCTTAGGCATACGAGTCTGACCACCTACCAATAATACCTCGTCAATAGCCTTCTCAGATAGGCCAGCATCTGAGACTGCTATCTTACATGGAGCTAAGGTCTTGTTTAACAAATCCTCAGTGAGCTGTTCCAGTTTTGCACGAGTAAGTTTCATAAGCAGATGTTTTGGTCCTGATGCATCTGCAGTTATGAAGGGCAGATTTATTTCTGTTTCCATAGCTGTTGAAAGCTCTATTTTAGCTCTTTCTGCAGCCTCTTTAAGTCTTTGTAAAGCCATTTTATCATTTTTTAGATCTATACCTTGTTCTTTCTTAAACTCATCAACCATCCAATCGATGATCCTTAAATCAAAATCATCGCCACCAAGATAAGTATCACCATTTGTTGATTTAACCTCTATAACACCCTCTCCAATCTCAAGAATAGATATATCAAAAGTACCTCCACCCAAGTCATAAACAGCTACTTTTTCTTCTTTCTTTTTATCTAACCCATAAGCAAGTGCAGCAGCGGTAGGCTCGTTAATTATTCTTAAAACGTTTAACCCTGCTATCTTACCTGCATCCTTCGTTGCCTGTCTCTGGCTATCATCAAAATAAGCTGGAACTGTTATAACAGCTTCTGTAACAGGCTCTCCCAGATAGTCTTCTGCTGCTTGCTTTAGTTTTTGTAATATCATGGCTGAGATTTCTGGAGGGGAGTATCTTTTCCCTCTAATCTCCACATGGGCATCCTGATTTGGTGCTGGAACAATTTTGTAGGGTAATCTTTTCTTTGCATGCTCAACTTCTTCTGAGTTATACTTTCTACCCATCAACCTCTTTATTGAAAAAATAGTATTTTCAGGGTTTGTTATTGCTTGTCTTTTTGCTATTTGGCCTACAAGCCTTTCACCTTTCTCTGTAATTGCTACTACAGAAGGAGTTGTTCTGCTACCTTCTTGGTTTGGAATAACTACTGGTTCTCCACCAGTAACAACGGCTACAACTGAGTTAGTAGTTCCGAGATCTATACCTATTGCTTTACCCATCTTTTATTTCCTCCTTTACTAAACCATTTTAAGCTTATTGTATTTTTTGTGCCTTTTTTGAGACTGACACAAGTGAAGGTCTCAATATTTTATTATGTAACATATATCCTTTTCTAAATTCTTCAACCACATGATTATCCAAAAAATCATCTGACTCAACTTGTGACATAGCATGATGATAGGTCGGATCAAACTCTTTACCTCTTGCTTCTATTTGCTTCAGTCCAAACTTCTCAAGTGTTCTTTTAAACTCTCTGAGAGTATTTTCTACCCCTTGAAGAAGTGACTGATTAATATCAGAACCCTTCTCTAATGAATGAGAAATAGCCATTTCAAGAGTATCAATTATAGGTAATAATTCATAAATAAGAGATTCATTGCTATACATTAACAATTCATCCTTATCCTTTTGAATCTTCTTTTTATAATTCTCAAACTCAGCATATAAGCGAATGTGCTTATCCTTGAGTTCTTCTAACTCAGCCTTAAGTTGCTGAAGATTGTCTTGTTCTTTTTCTTCATCTGCTGGTGGCGGTAAGGCTTGAACTTTTTGTTCTTCAGGTTCATTTATTTCCAAAGTTTCTTTTGATTCCATCTTTTAGCCTCCAATTCACTAACTTCTACTTTTATACTCAAATTTCAACCCTCATGACGTTCTAACCTTAGAGAACTAATCAAAGGTTTTGCTCAACAATTTAGCTACGTTGTCAATCATATAGATAGTCCTTGAATAATCCATCCTCCGTGGTCCTAATACAGCTATTACCCCCATATTACGATCCTTATCCTTATAAGTAGAAGCTACAATACTTAGTCCTTTTAGTTCATCAATAGGATTTTCATTCCCGATTATTACCTGAACACCCTCATGATCAGCAAATTCATTTAAAAGTCTAATTAATAAATGCTTTTCTCTAATAGCATTAGAAAGCTCTTTTATTTTTGAGATATCAGCAAAATCTGGTAGATTTATAGCATCATATAATCCTGAAATAAATATATCCTGAGTTAATAAAGATAAAGCTTCTTCATAAATTTTAATAGTTTTAACTATCAGGCTGTTATATTGATCCTTTTCATTTAAGATTTTCTCATTTAGGATAGTCTTTATTTTATCTAAGGTCACTCCTTCAAATTCTCTGTTTAAGTAATCGGATATTTTATTAAGATCTTCTTGAGTATAGTCAGGAGATATCTTGATAATCTTATTCTTAATTACTCCTTCATTAGTCAACAATATAGCTACTACCTTATCAGCTTTAAACCTTATTAGTTCTAATCTTTTAAAAGTAGTGCTCTGAGGCCTTGGTGGTGTAATTACACCTATATAATTGGTAAAAGCCGAAATTGCATCAGTAGTCTCTGTGAAAATAGTATTTATATTGAATTCCTGCCTAATCTGCTCAATTCTATTATTTAGCTTATTGAAGAACTGCTCTAACTCTTCATCATAAGTTAAATCCTGTAACTCAAGGATGTAATCTACATAAAACCTGTATCCTTTATCAGTGGGAATCCTTCCAGCAGAGGTATGAGGCTGGCTTAAAAAGCCTATCTCCTCTAAATCTGCCATAATATTCCTGATAGTTGCCGATGAAAAGCCCAAAGCATATCTTCTTGTCACATATCTTGAACCAACTGGCTCAGGATTACGGATATAGCTCTCTACTATTGAATACAAAACTTTTTTACTTCTTTCATCAAGAACTTCCTTTACCATACTAACCTCTTTAGCACTCTCTAAGGTAGAGTGCTAATAATTTAACAATAAGTTGTAAATTCTGTCAAGATTTTACCACGGAAGTCTTTTATTTAAAAGTTTTTCGTATATTTTTAAAGGTAAAAAAGATTGATGAAAAATCTCTTCATCAAAATATCTAGTATCTATATTATACTTTCTCCGCATATCCCTTAACCCGAGTTTTTTTGAAGCTGCTGAAAAGGTCCACCAATTGCCAGCGTAAGTGGCTATTGGAGCTGTATACAAATCTACAACTGGGAAGATTAATCTTAATGCTTCCTGAACTTCTACAACAAGATCTCTATGGAAATGTAAAGACTCAGATAGAGTTACGAACATTCCTTCATCAGTTAAGGCATTCTTCACTGATTTGAAAAACTCAACAGTAAACAGACTCTTAGCAAAACCTATAATATCTGTTGAATCCACTATAATTACATCAAGCTCACCAGTTTTATCTTTAATAAATTCAGCCCCATCTATACATTTTATTGCTACTTTTGGGTTATCAACATTGCAGGATACTTCAGGGAAGAATTTTCTTGATACATTAATAACTTCTTCATCTATCTCAACAAAATAAACCTTTTCTACACATTGATGTTTAAGTACTTCTCTTACAGCACCTCCATCGCCACCCCCTATAACTGCTACATTCTTAGGGTTAGGGTGTGAATGCATAAGAACATGCACTAACATTTCATGGTAAAAAAACTCATCTTTTTCTGTAATCTGCACAACCCCATCAAGAATTAACATTTTACCAAAAAAAGCATTCTCAATGACCATGATCTCTTGAAAATTGCTTTTACTTTTATAGAGAACTCTTTCTACTTCATAAACATATTGCACAGGGGCATATGGGTCTTTCTCAAAAAACTTAATCACAGAACCCTCCTTTTACATTTTAATATTAAGATAGAAAAAATATGTTATAACCTTTTACTAATCAACTAAAGCACTTATTTCAAAGACTTATCAAACACAAATATATTTTATTTCAATACCTTTATAAAATGCATCAGAAATTTTTATTAAATAAAGAAATGAAATTATAAAATCAATAAGACCGCAGTTTAAGACTTCAAGGTTGTATATTTACCTATTCCTTTTTTACATTTTTCTTATTAATTTCATACTAAGCTTTAAGTTATTCTTGATAAAGTTTCATTTTTATCCTATTATTTGTTAAAATGCTACAGTACTAAATTTTTATGGTTAGTTATTATGCAAAAAAGACTGTATCTAAAAATAGGAGATAAGGTAGAGCACATCAAGTATTTCTCATGGGGAAAAGGAGAAGTTATAGAAGAGATTCACTCTAATTTACCTGGTGGATTTTGCTTTGTGAGAGTCCTTTTTGATGATGGAAAAGAACGATCCTTCATTAACGATATGAATAACGAACAGTGTTGTTATTACACAGGGATTAGATTGGTAGATCACTTTAACCTTTGGGAGACTTAAAGAGTTACTTATCCATAGGACATTTTATGCCCTCAAAGGCATATACTATCCTTTTTTCCAACTCGATTTTAGAGGCAGGTAACTTCTTAATAGTTTGTTTTTTGATGAATTGGCCTATTTCTCCCTTTTCAGGGAATAGATTAATAATGCCATCTACTACAGACCCACTTACGCTATCAATAATCCTGAGGCTTTCACCATCTGTAACTATAGCTATTGGTATTTGCTCTCTGTCAGCTACCCTACAAAAAGCCATAGCATATCTTTCCCATGAATCTAATGAATTAGTTACACACTTAACAACAACAACAGACCTATCTCTTTCTTTTATTAAGATATCAGCTAACGCTTCAAAGGTGATATTACCTAAGTCAATCTTAAAGAGTTTATTAATCTCAAAATCATCAATAGAATAATTCTTGCTGTGGATAAGAAAACTAATAACTCTTCTTTGAATGCTTGTTATCTGAAGACTATCAAGATATAGTTCGTGAGCTATTATTTTTTTAATTAAAGCTTCTCTTTCTTGAAAACTTTCAGGGCTTTTACCAAGGTTTAAATAATACGACACAGCTATCTATCCTCTAATACCTTCTCGCAAGGTGATCGAATATCTTTGATGCTGGAATGAATGTATCTCAGGATACTTTGCATAAAGCCATCCTTCAAATATAGCTTTACCTCTCTCATAAATTATCACTTGAACAGCAGGGTTATTTGGCTCATTACTTTTGCTTGTAATAATATCTTTATCCATTTTAAAATCTGGAATGAATTCTTTACAGATTATCTTAAGATCAGTATTTGCTATATTAAACTCTTTTCCTAACTTCACTAACAACTCTGTTTGTCTGTTAGTGCCTCTATCTTCAAATACTAATCTAACTGAAGACCAAGATCTTTTAATCTCATCTGATAAAACAATCCTTCTGCGCTCCTTAGATGTAATATTGCTATGTGGTGAAACTGGTTTTTCTTCACGTTTAGCCTCAGTCATAGGAGCCTGGATAGGTTTCTGAACTGGTGTAAATTGCTTCTGAATGTCCTCCGAGGATTTTTCTTGCTTTTGTTGGCAACCAAAAATCAATATTAGAAATAACAATGCATAAAAGAAACCATATCTCTTCAATAACTTACACCTCTTTAATCCTGGCGGAGAGGCAGGGATTCGAACCCTGGGTGAGGTTTTACCCCCACAACCGCTTAGCAGGCGGCTGCCTTAGACCAGCTCGGCCACCTCTCCAAAGAATAGAACTCTTAATAATATCAGTTTAGAGGCTAAATTGTAAAGAAAGGTCAATTTTCTATGAAGTCTTTAATCTCTTTAAATTTTAATTCCCATCTCCATGCACTTTTTATAATAAGTTCAAGACTATTAAATTTAGGACTCCACTTAAGAAAATCTCTTATTTTAGTACTATCTGCTATTAGGACTGGTGGGTCTCCGTCTCTTGGTGCCACCTCTTCAACAGGAAAATCTATCTTAGTAATTTCTTTTACCTTACTTATAACCTCTCTTACTGAATAACCTTTGCTATAACCACAATTAAATACATTGCTATCACCTCCCTCCATCAGATATTTTAACCCGAGTATATGGGCATCGGACAAATCATCTACATGAATAAAATCTCTAATGCATGTTCCATCAGCTGTGTTATAATTAGTTCCGTATATCTGCATTTTTTTATACTGTCCTAAAGCAGTTTTCAATGCCCTCGTTATCAGATGGGTTGGTTCTTTATATGCTTGACCAATCCTGCAATACTCATCAGCGCCAGCAACATTAAAGTATCTCAAAGATACATAACGAAACTCAGAGTTAGCTATAGAAAGATCTCTTAATATCATTTCACTCATCATTTTGGATACTCCGTATGGATTAATTGGGTTCATAGGTTGATCCTCTGTGATGGGAATTTTCTTTGCTAAGCCATATACAGCAGCCGTTGAAGAAAAGATAAGCTTTTTTACATTAAATCTATTCATAGCCTTAAGTAAATTGATAGTATTTGACACATTATTAAAGTAATATTTTAGAGGATCTCGTACACTTTCACTTACAATAATAGATGCGGCAAAATGCATTACAGCCTCAGGCTTAAAACTTTCTATTACCTCTTCCAATCTCTTTGCATCATTTAAATCACCGTGGTAAAAATCACCATAAAGAACTGCCCATTTATTGCCAGTTGAGAGGTTATCATACACACCAACATCATACCCTCTCTCACCCAAGGCTTTTACTACATGACTGCCAATATAGCCCGCTCCTCCTGTAACAAGAACTTTCATATCTTTAGCTAATCATAATGCTCTTAATCTCAAAAACTTAAAAGATTTTTCTCATAAATCCTAAACTTCTTATAGAGTTTTGCGTCTACGATCTCAACTATCCTAATAGTTGCGATGTTATCCTCTAATATCCAAGAAAATTCTATCTCCTCATAGTTAGTTTTCTTCAAGCTCCTGAAAGCTTCTCTTAATAAAAGAGCATCTATTCCTCTATTTCTGTATTGTTTTTTAACACCAAAAAGTAAAAGTCTAAGAGATTTTATCTTTCGTGAATAATAGATTGCCTTAAATATATTGAAAAGATTTAACTTGCCTCTTATTTTCCTTAAAACGAAGTTATAATCCGGGACAGCACCAAAAAAACCTACAGGTTTTTCTCCATCAAAAGCTAATATAGTTAACTCAGGAACGATAATCTTTTTTAATCTTTTAGCAGAATAGAAAAGTTCATCTTCAGTAATTGGGATAAATCCCCAATTATCTTGCCACGCTGAGTTATAGACATCTTTAAAAAAAAGCATATCCTCTCTAAATTGATCATTTTTGGTTTTGATAGTTCTTGTTTTAATACCCTTTTTTTCAGCTAAGGCAGCTATTCTATAAATCTTCTCTGGTATCTCATCAGGTATCTTAAGAATGAAGGCATAAAGATCTTTTACCCTCTTCATACCATAAGATTCCATCAAATCATTATAGTAAGGTGGGTTATAAGGGGTCATTATCATCGAAGGTATATTATATCCTTCACATAAAAAACCACATTCCTCATTAGTAGAAAAATTCATAGGTCCCCTTATTGCTTTCAAGTTACGCCTTCTGAAGATATCACAGACTGTATCTAATAGCTTTGATGAAACCTCGTAATCGTTTATCGACTCAAAAAAACCAAAAAAACCTATATCCTCTTTATGATACTCAATATGTCTATAATTAATTATAGAAGCAACTCTACCAACTAATTTATAGTCTTTGTATGCTACAAAAAAACTCACCTCAGCGTGCTTGAAAAAAGGATTTGAATGAGAAAAATGAATCAACTGCTCTTTTATAAGTTGGGGAGAAAAAAACTTATTTGCCGAATATATATGAAATGGCACTTCTATAAAAGTACGGAGATCTTTTTTGGTCTTAGCTTCAATAATCTCTATGTTGGTTTCTGACATTATTAAAAAGGAAATATGAAGTTATCTAAAGGATGATGAACTATGAGAAATTTTTCTCTTTTATGACGTTTATAAAATGAGTTAATTAAAAAAAACTCTATATTAAACCAATTAACTTGCCCACTTTTTTAAATGCTTCTAATACTTTCTCTAAATGCTCATCTGTATGGGTAGCCATATAACTGGTTCTTATCAAAGCCTTACCACTGGGAACAGCTGGAGATACAGCTACATTAGCAAAAATCCCTTCTTCCTGAAGCAACATTACCATCTTAAAGGCTAACTCATCATCACCTACAATGATTGGTATTATTGGAGTTTGAGTGTTTCCAATATCAAACCCTGCTTCTTTTAACCCTTTCATCATCTTGTGAGTATTCTTCCATAACTTTTCAATCCTTTCAGGTTCGCTCTCAATAATATCAATAGCAGCACTTACAGCTGCTACAGAAGCAGGAGGAGGACTTGCACTGAATATTAAAGACCGAGCAAAATGTTTGATATATTGAATAACATCCTTATCACCAGCAACAAATCCACCAATTGATGCAAGAGATTTACTATAAGTGCCCATTATAAGATCTACTTCATTTTCTAAATCAAAGTGTTCAGCAGTTCCTCTTCCAGTAAGACCTAATACCCCTATGCCGTGGGCATCATCAACCATTAATTTTGCGTTATACTTTTTCGTTAACCTTACCACCTCAGGAAGATTGACAATATCCCCCTCCATGCTGAAAACACCATCAACCACTATCAGTTTACCTCGTCCATTGTTCTCAATAAGCACTCTCTCTAAGTCGTTCATATCGTTATGTCTAAATCTCTTAACATCTCCAAAGGCTAATCTGCAGCCATCTACAATACTTGCATGATCCATCTTATCAATTACTACCAGATCATCCTTACCCACTAATGCAGAAATTACCCCAAGATTTACTTGAAATCCAGTTGAAAAAACTAAAGCGGCATCTTTTCTCATAAAACGGGCTAACTTCTCTTCAAGCTGAACATGGATATCAAGAGTGCCATTTAAAAATCTTGAACCAGCGCAACCTGTGCCATATTTTTTTATTGCGTTTATTGCAGCTTCTTTAACTTTAGGGTGGTTAGTTAGGCCAAGATAATTATTTGATCCAACCATAATCATCTTTCTACCACCCATTATTACTTCAGGGTCTTGAGCACTCTGTATAATCCTAAAAAAAGGATAAACACCTTTTTCCATTAATTCCTTTGCAGCTGTAAACCTATAGCATTTATCAAACAAATCTGTGTTAGACCTTATAGCCATTTGTGAATCCTGTACCAGTCTGCTGTCCATTTCACTCCCTCCTTTAATTTTACCTTAGGAGTAAAATTTAACACTTTGTTTATTTTAGTTGAATCACAAGTCCAGTTTTTATATCTTAGTTCCCTTAATTTATCGCTATTAATTATATTCACCTTACTGAACCTTTTTAAGAAAATACCCAGTGCTGGTATTATAAAACCAGGTGTTGAAATTTTAAAAGGCTTTTGCTCTAAAGCATTGGATACTGCTTCAATAAAATCATCAGAAGTATATATAGATCCATCAGAAACAAAAAAGATCTCACCTTCTGCTTTTTCATTTAAAGATGTTTCTATTATAGCACGAACTAAATCCTCAACATATACAAATGAATACTGAGACTTACCCCAGTATGGAATGAATCCCGATTTAACCATTTTAAAGAACACTAAAAAATCCCTATCGCGAGGACCATAAACAGCAGGAGGTCGTATAATAGTTATCGGGATTCTATTTCTATAACTATATACTATCTGTTCTCCTTCAAACTTAGATTTCCCATAGTCAGATACAGGATTAGGTTGGCAATCCTCTGTAAGTGGATGTCCATTTAGACTTGGACCTACAGCAGCAAGACTACTTAAGTAAAAGAACCTTTTTAAAGAACGAGCTTTTTTCGCTACTGAACTCAAGAGAATCTCTGTTCCTGACACATTTGTAATATAAAAGTCTTCTGAGCTTTTAGCCTTTGTGAGGCCAGCCAAATGGAAAACATACTCACAATCAGCAACTACATCATCTAAGGACTCAGCTTTACAGCAATCACCTTCTACTAACTCTATGTTTAATCCTTCTATATTTCTTAGTGATGAAGATTGTCTTCTTAAGCAGTTAACCTGAAAACCACTACGCAAAAGTGCCTCAACCAAATGACTGCCTATAAAACCCGTCGCTCCTGTAACAAATGCCTTCATAAAAATAAAGTATTGTAAAGAATGAAAATCATTTTTTTCAAGACAACTAAGATTTCCTCACTTTTAATTTTAGACCCTTTACTTCTTCCACAACTACCTTTTCATCTTTATTTATAAATGAATCAGCATAGGCAGACCAATACTCACCATGTATGAAAACCATTCCTCCCTCCGAGCTAATATCAGTTTTTGCTACTCCTTCCAACCCAACCAATCCCTCTTGCCCCGTGACAGGTTTGCTTTTGTATGCTTTATATGCAAGCTTAAAAGTTATTATAAAAAATAAAGCGGTAATAATAGCCGCAGGAATAATAATACTCAAAGATAACTTCATAAAAGGGAAAGGAGAGTCATAAAGCATTAGAGAGCCTAAAACTACTGAAACAATCCCACCTATTGTGAGCATTCCATAAGAGACAACTTTAACCTCAAGGATAAAAAGAACTATCCCTATTAAGATGAGAAGCAGTCCTGCATAATTTACAGGAAGAGTCTGAAAGGAGTAAAAGGCAAGCACAAGGCAAATACCGCCTAAGACGCCTGGGAATATTGAGCCAGGATTAGTTAGCTCAAAGAAAATACCATAAAAACCTATTAGCATTAGTAAATAAGCAACATTAGGATCACTTATAAAATTAAGAATTTTAGATCGTAATCCCATCTCATCATGAACAAGGGTTAAGTTTGATGTATCAATTAATCTTTCTTGATAAAAAACTTTCACCTTCTTGCCATGAATTTTAGTTAATAAGTCATCTATATTATTGGCTATTAAATCTATAACATTGTTTTTTAAAGCTTCAACCTCAGTTGCTGATATGCTTTTTCTTACGGCATCTTCTGCCCATTTTGCGTTTCTCCCATGTTGCTCAGCTATTGATTTTATATACGCAACAGCATCATTTAAAGCTTTTTCAGCTAAAGCTTTATCCATTTTTTCACCAATAGCTACAGGATGAGCAGCTCCTATATTAGTGCCTGGAGACATAGCTGCAATATGAGCTGCCATAGTTATAAAAACACCTGCTGAGGCAGCTCTAGCACCACTGGGTGAGACATACACCACTATAGGTATTTGACTATTATTAATATCTTTAACGATATTCCGCATAGAAGTATCAAGCCCACCAGGTGTATCAAGTTGTATTATGAGAAGTTCAGCTTTTTTCTCTGTAGCTTTTTTGATTGATTTAGCAACATACTCAGCAGCTACGGGGTTTATTACTCCATCAAGAGTTATTATTATTGCCTCTTTCTTGTTGAGTGGTGGAGATTCAGTTTTTATTTCGGTAGCCCATACGATAAAAAAAGGAACTAAAATAAAAACAAGCAAAATGGCAATGGTATTTTTTTTTGCATCGCTCATGTAAAAATTATAACACAACATCTAAACTCTGCCTTTAGGTTATCCAAAATTAAAAAGTTTCTACTGTTTTTAACTCAGAAATATTTACAAAAAATAATTGATTCAAAATAAACTAAAAGCCTTAATCAACAAAAAGTAATTCTTGCCTAATATCTTAAGCCTTAAGTTTTTGCATTTTCTTTTATTAAATTATTTCTGCAACCAAAAAATAAAGTGGTTTAATTTTATCAATAAAATTTTATATCATAAACAGTTCCAAACTATAAAATATATTCAACTTTATTTAGATCATTTAAAAACAAATTTTTTAACATCTAAAGAAAAAAAACCTTTCATTTAGAGAAAAAATTTAAAATGTATGACTTTTTAAAAATATTAATAATATTTTCAGTCATTATAATCCTCATCCGCCTAAAGTTGAACATAGGTTATGTTTTAACTTTCGCCTCTGCTCTATTAGCATTTCTTTTCAAAATGTCTTTAGAGACTATTATTAATACCATCAAACAAACTATTATAGATCCAATTACAGTTAAACTCTTTTTTGCTCTAACTCTAATAAGGATTTTTGAGATAGTATTAAGAGAAAAAAATGTACTTGCTGTAATGACTGAGTCAGCCCGCGCTATCCTTAAAAAAAAGAAGGCAGTTATTGTCTCAATGCCAACTCTTATCGGACTCTTACCTTCCTTAGGTGGTGCTTACTTTTCAGCCCCTATGGTTGAGGAATCTACTAAAAATCTTAGGATGTCTCAAGAAGAGAAGAGTTTCATTAATTATTGGTTTAGACATCCTTGGGAGTTCATCCTACCTTTATATCCTGGTATATTATTAGTATCCGCTATAAGTCATTTAGAATTAAGAACTTTAATAATATCTAATATTATATACTCTTTATTAATCTTCATTACTGGTTTCATATTGAGTATGAGAGGGATTAAAGGTGAGGTAGAAAAGTCTCATAAGAAGGTCAATAAACATTACTCTTATCATCCTTACTGGAGCTTTATACCTCTTATTTTAGTTCTTTTTATAGTTATAGTACTTGGTATAGAGCTTCACTATGCCCTTGCAGTAACTATAATACCACTTCTTATTTTTTATAGATACAAAATTCCTCATATTGTAAGGATACTAAAACATGGTTTTGCCCTGGAGGTGATAGTTCTTATCTTTGGAGTCATGCTTTTTAAATTTACTATGGAAAACTCGGGTGCCGTTGCCAAATTAAGCAAGTTCTTTACTGATGAAGGACTACCGCTACTGCCTATTTCTTTAATTCTACCTTTGATTACAGGTCTACTTACTGGTATCACCGTAGGTTTTGTCAGTGCCTCTTTTCCTCTCTTGATCGCTTTATCTGATGGGGCAAAGCTCAATCTAATTAATCTTGCCTTTGCTTCAGGATACATAGGTGTATTGCTTTCACCTGTCCATCTTTGTTTAGTATTAACTAAGGAGTATTTTAAGGCAGATTTATGGGGTATTTATAAAAAAATTATTCCAGGATGTCTTGTAATTTTAATATGCGCTTTACTACTTTATAACTTCCTATGAAGACAAGGGATATCTCATACCAATAATATTTTCAATATGATCGTTAACTAACCGTGTTAGTTCCCATATAAGTTTTTCAGGAGCTTTTATTCTTTTTATGGTTTGAGAATTCCATCTCATGAGACTATTGAAAAACTTCAAAGAACTATCAGAAATAGCTACTAAATTACTCTGTTGATTAATACACTTATTACAAAAAACAGCGCCTTCAGATATAGAAAAAATATACTTTTTGATATTATTTTCACCTACAGAAATACCACACTTAAGACAACTCTCAAGAGATGGCAGCAAGCCTGTTATATTTAGAAATTTAAGTTTATAATACAGCCTCCATAAATCAGAATCCCCTGTTATATCAATAGAGATAAGGGTATTCAATAATAATAGAAATATCTCTTCATTGGGTGCATTGTAGGGGATAAACCTAAGACATAACTCAATAAGTTCATAATTTTTTTTAAAGATAAAAAAATCTTCTCTCAGGGACTGTAGGGGTAAAATAATATCTGATTGTGTAAGTTTAGGCAAGTTTGTCCCTTCTTTTCCCAAAAAAGAGATATTTGAGTAAGTAAATGGTTCAAGGCTGCTTCCAAACCTCGATTTAAGCTTCCTAGGACTTTTTGCAAATACCTTTAATATCCCAAATTTGCGAGTAAAATAAGTAACAATAAGGTCAGCTTCTAAATAGGTTTTATTATCTAAAACAATAGCTTCTGTTCTTTTAATCATTAAAAGATTACATTACATTGCCGAAATCTTCAGGTTTGAGATTTTTTAGCCATTCTTCAAGCTCATCAGCCTTCCTTGACTCTAAAACATCTTCATCAACAAAAATAGGCACATTAATCCTTACCGCTACAGCCACAGCATCTGATGGTCGTGAGTCTATAGGTATCTCTTTGTTGCCATCAATGACATAAATTATCGCATAATAGGTATTATCAATTATCTGGTTAATCACAACACGACTAACTTTAACATTTAGCTTATCAAAAATATTCTTTATAAGATCATGAGTTAACGGTCGAGGAGTTACAACTTTACCTAAAGCCAAAGCTATAGAGTCAGCTTCAGGCTTTCCTATCCAAATAGGAAGTGTAGCATTTCCGTCTATTTGATGTAAAAGCAATATATACATACCACTTCTTGGATCAAATAGAAGCCCTTCAACTTTCATACTTATCAACATCACTTAAACCCCAAAAGTTTTAGCATCTTTAAGTCTTTACGCCAATCCTTTTTAATCTTTACCCACAACTCTAAAAAAACCTTTGTTCCTAATAATCGTTCTATCTCAAGCCTTGCTTTGCTTCCTACTATTTTTAATTTTTCCCCAGCTCTACCTATTATAATACCTTTTTGACCCTCTCTTTCAACATAAATATTAACTTTTATCAATATAACGCTATCATCTCTTTCTTGCCATTGCACAACTTCGGTAGCGACTGCATGAGGAACTTCTTTGGAAGTTAATTGCATAATTTTTTCACGAACTATCTCTGCTACCATAAACCTCTCCAGTTGATCTGTTAAAAGATCATCAGGATAATATTTTGGCCCTTCTGGAAGGTAATCAATTACTTTTTTTAAAAGCAAATCTATCCCATCTTCTTTAAGAGCCGATATCGGTATTATCTCATTGAAAGAATATAACTGATTATACCTATCAATAATCGGTAACAATTCAAGCTTATTAACAGTATCTATCTTATTAACAATAAGAAATATGGGTTTATTGAGCTTGGATATATTGTTAATAATCTCCATATCTTCTTGCTTAGTTTCTTTAGGCTCTACTATAAAAAGTATCACGTCCACTTCCTTAACAACCTCAATAGCCTCTTTGACCATCATCTCCCCAAGCAAGTGCTTTGGCTTATGAATTCCTGGGGTATCAATGAATATTATTTGTGCCTCTGGAGTTGTTTTTATCCCTATAATCCTGTTTCTGGTTGTCTGTGGCTTAGGCGTAACAATGGCTATTTTTTCACCCAAGACCTTATTCAATAACGTTGACTTCCCCACATTAGGCCTTCCTATTATTGACACATATCCTGATTTAAACTTAATTGATTGCATGACTAAGTAACATATCTAAATTGATTAATAATTATAACTAAAGAGCAGCAAGGATCAAACAAAAGTTTTTCTATTCGTAGCTATAAAGGTTGATATCCCAAAGTCTGTCTCATAACATCAACAGGAGGAAAAACGCCTGTCCATATCTCAAAAGCATAAACCCCTTGCCATAGGAGCATCCCTATACCATTTATCGTTTTACAACCTATAGATTTTGCTATTTTTAAAAGAGGTGTCTCCTTATATATTACATCACAGACTATGTGATGGTTTTGTAGGATACTTACTTCAATCGGCATAGGATCTTCCTCTTGCAAACCTAAAGGGGTTGTGTTTACTATAATATCTATCTCAAAGAAAAAATCCCTTTCATAAAGCAAATGGGGGTCAACGACGAAAGTATTGCTTTTCAGCCTATTTAAATGTTTTTGCAAAATCTCTGCTCTATCAGTATTTCTATTGTATATATATAATCTCTGAGCTTGCTGACTAAGATAGTAGCCTATTGCTCTTGCAGAACCTCCAGCACCTATTAGCAGAACTCTTTTTTCTTGTATCTCTATACCTTTTTCCACAAGTGATTTCATAAAGCCTTTACCATCTGTGTTATGACCAATTAAACTGCCTTCATAATTTTGTATTGTATTTACTGAACCTATGAACTCGGCTTCCTCTGTAAGCTGATCTAAAAAAGGTATTACAGTCTCTTTGTGTGGTATGGTTATATTTACCCCTATAATGCCGAGGGCTTTAATACCCAAAATCGCCTTTTCAAGCATATCAGGCCTCACTGAAAAAGGGATATAACAATAATCAAGATTAAGATAGTTAAAAGCTGCGTTATGCATTTGAGGTGATAAACTATGCTCAACAGGATAGCCAAATATGCCTACTACTTTAGTTTTACCACTAATATTCATATCCCTATGATAATCAATGATTTTCTTTTATTATAACATTTCGTTTAAATAAACAGGCATGTATTTTGCCTTTACAATGCTATTTCAGTATGTTAAAATTTCAATATGAAGAGAGTTTTTCTTACCCTACTTTCTCTGCTTCTCTTTATTGCAATCTTATTCGTTTACTCCTTCCATCACAAAGAGACTAAGAGCAATTTAACCTTTAGTGAGTTGCCATTTATGGATGAGGTGAGAATTAAACATATGAAAGAAGGTTCACTGAAATGGAGCATATCAGCAAAAAAGGCAATTTTTTTAAACACAAACGAGATTGAGTTAAGTGATTTAGAGATCTTCTTTCCCGAAAAAGATCTTACTTTGAAGTCCCAATCAGGTTTCTACAATCACTCTAACCAAAGCTTTTTAATAACTGGTAAGATAAAAGCTCAAACGAACAATTTCATAATTAATGCTGAAAATCTATCTTGGGATGCTACAAAAAATCAACTTTCATCAAATAAAAAAATTGAAATCGTTGGTAATAACTTTTTTATTGAAGGGAACGAGTTATCAGCATCCTTAGATAAAGCGAGATTAAATAGTAATGTTAAAGCTATTTTTAAATAAAGTTTGATTTTATGAAGGCTTATAACATAAAAATTATTATTTTCCTTTGGGCTCTTTTTTCTCTTTTACTCTATAAAGAAGCTAAAGCAGAAGAGAAAAAAAGCAACCTAAAAGAACCAATTACTATAACATCTAAAACTTTAACAGCTGACAATAAGGCTAAAACAGCAATCTTTGAAGGCTCTGTGAAAGCTACAAAAGGGGATATAACTCTGCTTGCTAATAAAATGATTGTTTACTATCAAGAAGGAAAAACGACAAACAGCATCAAACAGATAGATGCAGAAGGTAACGTAAAACTAATTAAAGGCAATAGAGTTGTAATATCCGATTATGCTCAATACTTCCCTGAAAATGAAGAAAGGGTAATTTTCACTGGCAATCCCAAAGCAACAGATGGAGAAAACATCGTAATTGGGTCAAAAATGATCTTCTTTTTTAAAAGTAATAAATATATAGTTGAGAACAGTAAGGTTTTTCTGCAAGATACAGTAGAAAAACGATTTATTACACCTAAGGAATAAAAAGTTTGTATACACAAAAAACATTAGAAACAAAAAACCTTTTTAAGTCATATAAAAAAAGATTTGTAGTAAATGATGTTAGCATAAAAGTTGGCTCAGGCAATATAGTGGGGCTTTTAGGCCCAAATGGAGCGGGAAAAACAACTACTTTTTATATGATCGTAGGAATGGTTTCTCCTGATAAAGGAGACATATTCTTAGATGGTGAAAATATAGTGAAGTTACCAATGTACAAGCGAGCGATGAAAGGGTTAGGTTATCTACCTCAAGAGCCTTCACTGTTTAGAAAATTAACAGTTAAAGACAACTTAAAGGCTGTCTTAGAGATTCGGAGAGAACTAAGACCAACTAACAACGCTGAAGATATTGAAAGAGAAGTTAATAACCTAATAGATGAGTTCAATCTTCAAGCTTTTTCAGACAGAAATGGTTATATGTTATCTGGTGGTGAAAGAAGAAGGGCAGAAATAGCCCGAGCAATAGCTATGAGACCTTCAATTATACTATTTGATGAACCTTTTGCTGGTATAGATCCTATTGCTGTTAATGAGCTCAAGAAGACACTACTTTATCTCAAAAGCAAGGGATTAGGAATTCTTATAACCGACCACAACGTTAGAGAAACCCTTTCTATAACAGATACAGCTTATATTATTAATAACGGGATGGTCCTTGCTCAAGGGGCTCCAGAGGAGATTGTCTCTAATACTTCTGTAAAAGAAGCATATCTAGGAGAGGAGTTTAAACTATAATGCCATTGGAACAGCGGTTAGATTTAAGACTGACTCAAAAGCTAATTCTTACACCTCAACTACAGCTGGCAATAAAGCTACTACAGCTTACCCAGCTTGAGCTGTCTCAATTACTATCTCAAGAACTTGTTGAAAACCCATTATTAGAAGAGATAGAGGAAGACAATGAAACATTAGAAACTCAAGAATTACACCATCCCGATGAAATACAAGATGAAGACACAGAGCTTCCTTTACAAAATTTATATAAATTCTCAATTGATGAATATTTTGAAGAAAGAAGCAGTGATGGTAGAGATTTAGGGTATTTTAATCCTGGCTTAGAAGAACAACCATCTTTTGAACTATTTCAAGCAAAAAAAACAACCCTGCAAGACCATCTACTTTGGCAATTAATGTTAACCGATTCAACTGATAAAATTAAAGAAATAGCAGAAATTTTGATAGGTAATATTGATGACAATGGTTATCTTAAGCTAACAGATGAAGAGATTTATGAACTAACTGGTGCTGATAAAGAATCCATAGACAAAGCACTATCAGTAATATACGAGTTTGATCCACCAGGCATTGGGGCAAGAACACTAAAAGAATGCCTTCTGTTGCAAATTAAGTCCTTAGGTTTACAAGGTTCAGTAGTTGAACAAATCATCTCAAATGATTTAGATGCCCTTTGCAAAAAAAAGTATCCACTATTAATGAAAAAGTATTTGCTAACAGAAGAGGAATTAGCAACAGCTATTAAAATTATTCAGAGACTCAATCCTCATCCTGGCAGCTCTTTTTCAAAAGATGATATCGTCTATATTACCCCCGATGTTTTCATATACAAAGTTGATGGTGAGTATCATATTACTTTAAATGATGAGACACTACCAAAAATTAAGCTTAATAATAAATATCACAAGTTATTGATGCAAAAAGAACTCCTCTCAAAGGATGAAAAGACTTTCTTTAAAGAAAAAATGAAATCTGCTTTAGAACTAATTAAAAGTCTTGAACAAAGAAATAAAACTGTTTATAAAGTAGCTCAAAGTATCTTGAAATTTCAAAGGGAGTTCTTTGATAAAGGTATCCCTTATATAAAACCTCTAACTCTCAAAGACGTAGCTGCTGATATAAATATGCACGAAAGCACCATTAGCCGTGTTACATCAACAAAATTTCTTGCTTGCAGTCAAGGAATCTTTAGTTTCAAGTTTTTCTTTAGCAGCTCTGTCAAGTCAACAACAGGACAAGTTTCATCCACCTCAGTAAAAGATATAATAAAAAAGATAATCACCGAAGAAGACCCTAAAAAGCCCTTAAGCGACAAGGAGATCGCTGAAAAGCTTAAGATATACGATATCAAAATAGCTCGTAGAACTGTGGCAAAATACAGAGATGAATTAAAGATACCTCAACAAACTCTAAGAAAAAGAATGATTTCTGATTAAAGCTTATATAAAAAGCCAATTTGGAGGATAATTATGAATATAATAGTAAACGGTCGTCATCTTGAGATTACACCAGCATTAAAAAGCTATGCAGAAGAAAAAATAGGCAAATTTGAAAAGTATATATCTAATATCCACGAGGCAATAGTTACCCTCAGCGTGGAAAAATATAGGCATAAGGCAGAAGTTTTACTAAAAGTAAATGGATACCTAATACAAGCTGAAGGTGTTACAGGAGAGATTTATTCTTCCATAGATGAAGTGGTAGAAAAATTAGAAAAACAAGTTAAAAAATATAAAGAAAAACTTCATGCCTACAGAAAAACTGATAAACGTTCCTCAGAAAGTCCTCTTACTAAATCTTTAGAAAAAGGTAGGATTATAAAATACAAAAGATTTGACATGAAACCCATGAACCCTGAAGAAGCAGTTGATCAAATGGAATTACTAGATAAAGATTTTTATGTTTTCATCAATGAGAAGACCAATTCAATAAATCTCGTATACAGAAGAAAAGATGGTAACTATGGTTTAATTGAGCCAATAATTTAACCCATTTAAAAATAATAGCAGGGGCTATAATGCCCTTGCTTTTTATTATAGAAAAAACTACTTTCACAAAAGATAATCTATAGTAGACATTTATAAATTGGAAGAGAAAAAAGAAATTCCAACAGAAATATTAGTAGTCACAGGGCTATCAGGCGCAGGCAAGTCTGTTGCTTTAAAGTCTTTAGAAGATTCAGGGTTTTTCTGCATAGATAACTTCCCAATTGCTTTACTTGACAATCTATTAGCTAATTTTAATAGAGCCTATAAAAAAATTGGTATCGGGGTTGATGTAAGAGAGGAAATTCATTATGGCAATATTTATGAATTAATTAGTGATTTAAAAAAAAAGTATAACTTAACAATAATTTTCTTAGAAGCAGATGAAAAAGTAATAATTAGGAGATATAAAGAAACACGCAGACCTCATCCACTGATATTCCTAAAAGGTAATCTAACCTTGCAAGATGCAATAGCAGAGGAGAGAAAAATTCTGTCCTCTATAAGAGATGCCTCTGATAAGATAATTAACACTTCAAACTACTCCCCTCATCAATTAAGAAAATATATCATGCTCAATTATGGGAAGATTGAGTCAGATAAAAGGCTATCAATACTGCTTATTTCTTTTGGGTTCAAATATGGGGTGCCAGAAAATCTTGACCTTTTATTTGATGTAAGATTCTTACCAAATCCCTATTTTATCCCTGAATTAAAAGAACTAAGTGGTAAAGACAATGAAGTATATAACTTTATAATGCAAGAACCTCTGACTAATAAATTCCTTCAACTATTATTCAACCTTCTTGACTTTTTAATTACTAATTTTATATCTGAAAATAGGTCATATCTTATTATAGGAGTAGGATGCACAGGTGGCAAACACAGATCACCAGTAATTATTGAAGAAATCTCTAAGCACTTACACAATAATTTTCTATTAAACTCTGAAATAGTCCACAGAGACTTAACTTCTGGATGATTCACAATACTATTTTTAGGTTTCACTAAATATCTATTCTTAAAAAAGTAAAACAGACTATTGAGAGAAGATTACTTTTCTTTAATAATTAGAAAGGCTTTCTATATGAATAAATCATTTATTAATTTTTAAATCTCATGAGCACGATAAATTTAGCTTATGTTTTACAAGACAAACATAACTGAGATCTTCAAAAAGTCTTTTAGGAAAAAAACCAATAAACAGCTTCATCTATATGAAAATGTAATAAATACTTTGAACTTTCTTATGCCTATTTTTTTTGATTACAAATTAAGTCCTCTTTTCATAGGAGATTAGTCAGCATATTATGTTAATATATAAAAAACTATTTTACTCAATAAATCCCTTTAAACGACTTGTCTTTTTTAGGCTTTTTTATTTTAAAAATAAAAATCAATACTTTAAATAGTAAAAACTAAATTAAAAGGAGGTTTTTGATTAATGGCATACACTATAGCCTTTGCTGGCAAAGGTGGTACAGGAAAGACAAGCCTTGCCAGTCTAACAATAAAATATCTAATAAAAAAAAGAAGAGGTCCTATCTTAGCTATAGATGCAGACAGCAACTCATGCCTCAATGAAGCCTTAGGAGTAGAGGTTCACACTACTATAGGCAAACTAAGAGAGGAGTCCCTTGAGACTGTACGGGAAAAAGGGGAAAGGCCTGGTGGCCTGTCTATGGAGCAATTATTTGACTATCCAGTGCAACAAGCTCTCATTGAAGCGAAGGGATTTGACCTCTTAGTAATGGGGCGTCCTGAAGGACCTGGGTGTTACTGTGCCGCTAATCATATAATTAGAAAGTACACAGATCAACTTTCAGAAAATTATCCCTATGTAGTGATTGACAATGAGGCAGGCATGGAACACCTTAGCCGAAGAACAACTAATAAGGTAAATTTATTGTTGATAATAAGCGATCCAACTTTCAAAGGAATATTATCAGCTAAAAGAATTATGGAGCTAATTATAGAATTAAACCTTGAGATAGATAGAAACTATCTTATAATTAATAGGCTACAGGGAAACGAGTTAGAAGAGCTAAAAAAACTTTCAGAAGATTTAGGTTTAACTCTTGCTGGAGCAATTCCTCAAGATGACTTGATTTTCAAGTTTGAACTATCAGGTAAACCTATTTTTGAACTTCCAGAGAACTCTTTATCGGTACAAGCATATTGGAAAGTGCTTGATACTCTCAATATCCCCTTTGTTTAAGCATATTAAGTGCCAGCATATATCTTGCTGGCACTTAATTGTTTTATATGAAATAAATCCTAAAAATTCCCAACCTTTTTATTATTACTGTCTTCAGAGCAGTTTAAGTTTTATCAGTTAATGCTGAAATACCTGGCAGTTCTTTTCCTTCAAGAAGTTGCAAGGAAGCACCACCACCTGTTGAAATAAATGTGATAGCGTCGCTGACTCCTGCTTTATGTACAGCATAATCAGTATCTCCACCACCAACGATGGTCATAGCATAAGCATCGGCAACAGCATGAGCTACTGCTGTGGTACCTCTGGAAAAAGCATCAATCTCAAAAACGCCCATTGGACCATTCCATATTATTGTCTTCGCATTTTGAATAGCTTCAGAGAAAAGTTTTACTGATGCAGGACCTATATCAAGAGCCTTCCATCCTTTCGGGATTTCTTGAGTAGTAACAATTTTTGTCTCAGTCCCTGGTGTTATCTCCTGTGCTATCACACAATCCACAGGGAGATAAAATTTTACTCCCTTTTTCTTAAGATTAGACATGATCTCTTTGGCAAGTTCTATCATATCTAGTTCTACTAAGGAGTCTCCTATTTCAAAATCAAGAGCTTTAATAAAAGTATATGCCATACCACCACCTACTATTACTTTGTCAACCTTATCAACAAGATTACCTAAAACACCTATCTTCCCCGATACCTTAGATCCTCCCAAAATAGCGACAAAAGGTCTTACAGGATCTTCGACAGAACCTTTTAAGTACTCTATCTCTTTTTTCATAAGAAAACCAGCCGCTGAGGGAAGGAATTTGGGTATCCCAACTATTGAGGCATGAGCCCTGTGAGAGGCACCAAAGGCATCATTAACAAAATAATCAGCAAGTTTTGCTAAAGCTTTTGCAAAAGATGGATCATTTTTTTCTTCTTCTATATGGTAACGTAAATTTTCAAGAAGCATTACATCTCCATCTTTCATTCTGGATACCATACTTTCCACTTGGCTACCTATGCAATCAGGGGCGAAGATCACCTCTTTGTTCAATAATCTTTGAAGTCTTCTTGCTACAGGGGCTAAACTATATCGGGGGTCAACTTTACCCTTTGGCCTTCCTAGATGAGAGGCAAGGATGACTTTAGCTCCTTCATCTATAGCATAGTTAATAGTAGGTATGGTAGATCGAATCCTACGATCATCTGTTATCACCAGGTTATCATCAATGGGAACATTGAAATCTGCTCTGATAAAAACCCTCTTACCTTTGATTGGTAAATCTTGAATAGTAAGTTTATTAAGTATATCATTTTTTCTTGGCATATTTAGCTCCTTTTACTTAAAAAGACTGCTAAATCTCTAATCCGACAACTATAACCCCACTCATTATCGTACCAGGCAACAACCTTTATAAGATAATCATTAATCACATCAGTCAGTGTAGCATCAAATATTGCTGAATGGGGATTTCCAATATAATCAGAAGAGACTAACTCTTCCTCGGTATATTGGATAATACCTTTCATCTGTGAGTCACATACTTCTCTAAAAGTATCATTAACTGATTTAATAGAAGCCTCTTTATTAATATCTGCTACAAAATCAACAACAGAGACGTCAGGAGTTGGAACCCTAAAGGCCAAACCATCCATCTTTCCTTTTAACTCAGGTATAACATCTCCAACAGCTCTAGCTGCACCAGTTGTAGTAGGAATAATTGATACAGCAGCGGCCCTTGCCCTTCTTAAATCTTTATGAGGAAGGTCTAATATTCTCTGATCATTAGTGTATGAATGGATAGTGGTCATAAATGCCCTTTTTATACCAAAATTATCATGAATTACCTTTGCCACAGGTGCAATGCAGTTGGTAGTGCAAGATGCATTAGAAATAATAAAATGTTTTGATAAATCAATCTTTTCTTCATTTACTCCCATACACACTGTGATATCAGGATTTTTAGCTGGTGCTGAGATAATAACTCTTTTTGCTCCTGCTTCTAAATGTTTTTGAGCAGACTCTCTATCAGTAAATCTACCCGTTGACTCTATTACAATGTCAACATCTAAGGATCTCCAGGGTAACTTCTCTGGTGCTGTGTAAGAGAAGACTTCAATTTTTTTGCCATCAACGATGATACTATTATCTATTGATAACACCTCTGCATCAAACTTTCTGTGCACTGAATCATACTTCAATAGATGAGATAGAGATTTAGCATCTGTAAGGTCATTTATTGCCACAATGTTTAGATCATTATAACCTTTTGCTGCCCTTAGAAAAAGTCTACCAATCCGTCCAAATCCATTAATCGCTACTCTTAATGCCATTTAGACCTCCTTGAATTTGGTTAATATTCTATTTAAAACTATTTATTATAAGACCTGTCAAAAGCTTTGGATAAAAATATGTTGATTTTGGTGGCATTCTAACATTTGATAAGGCAGAATTCTCAACATCTTTAACTTCAGTTGGGTTTAGAAAAAATGCAGCATCATACATACCAGAATTTACCATCTTAATAGCTTGCTGTAAATTCATCTCATATCCAAAATCTTCTATTCCTAATAAACGTTTTAATAGTAATTCATGAAGTAAGACTACATCAAGGCTTCTTAAAGCAGGAGCCAAATCATCCAGTTCAATACCCCTATATTTTAAAACATACCAATAATTTTCATGAACAACATAAAGTCCAATAGAATTTCTACCATATGTAGATAACACTTTTCTTATATCTTCATTAAGATTTACATTATAGACATCAAAATAAGGACTTATTCTTTTTATTATCTGACTAATACTTGAGATACCCCTTACTAACCTATGGGTAGGCAAGATGCTAATACCTTCATCTTGAATGTTTGCAAGAAACATCATTATGAAATCATGAGGTTGCAAGTCATTACTATTTTTTCCTTTAAGATGAAGGTTTTGTTCATTTCTATACTCTAAAGCTACCTCATACCTATGATGGCCATCTGCTATGTATATAGCTTTATTGCTAAATTCATTTTCTATATCAGTATAAACTGATAAATCTTCAATCCGATATAATTTATGTATAGCCCCATCCATATCTTTTGCTGATAAGATTGGTTTGTAATTAATCTTCTCAATAACTCTTGAGGTTATTCTTTGTGGACTGTTGTAAAGTGAATATATAGGGCTAATATTAGCTTCACAAGACCTCATCAGATTAAGTCTATCTGCCTTGGGCTTAGAATACGTAGCTTCATGGGGGAATATACCATTGCCCAGCTCATCAATTCTCACTAAGGCAACAAGTCCTCTTAATTTTTTATTTAATCCATAAATCCAGTAATCCGCCTCATAAGCATAAAAAAAAGGGGTTTTATCCTTGATCAAAATATTAAATCTTAACCATTCTTCTAAATCCTTTTTTGCTCTTATATATTTATTGTCTTTCTCTGAGTCATTCGGGAAATCTTTTCCGAAATCAACCCTAACGATATTATAAGGACTCTTTTTGTATAATTCTTCTTTTAATTCTGGTGAAATGATATCATAAGGTGGTGCAACTACATCATCACTATTTACCTTATCCAAATTAAAAAAAATACCTCTAAAAGGTCGTATCAATGCCATAAATTACCTGTAATAAATTTTGTATAGCCTTCTATTTTAGCATTTATTCATTAGAAAATTAAACAATTTATGAACCCCCCAAATTTGCCGATAGGCAACTCTCAAAAAAAGTAAAAGCCTCCTCTTTTATTAGGTTTAAGGATGATATAAAA
>JAOAHE010000021.1 GCA_026415415.1 Thermodesulfovibrionales bacterium
ACATGAGCTAATGTAATATGAGTCTCCTGAATTCTTGGAGTATCATCAGAAGGAACTATAAAGGCATAGTCACTTTTTTTTGCAAATTTTTCACCTCTTATGCCTGTAAGTGCTATTATCTTAAGTCCTCTTTTTTTGGCTACTTCTACAGCTTTAAGAATATTTTTTGATTGCCCGCTCGTGCTTATAGCGATAATGATATCTCCTTCTTCAGCAAGGGTTTTAACCTGCCTTGCAAAGACTTCTGAGAAATCATAATCATTTGCAATAGAGGTAATTACAGCCATATCAGTATTTAAACATATAGCTGGTAGACCAGGTCTTTCTCTTTTGAAGCGATTAACAAGTTCAGCAGCAATATGAGATGCATCACAAGCGCTTCCTCCATTACCAAAAATTATGACTTTCTTGCCTTCATTAAAAGAGTCTGCAAGAAGGCGTGATACCTCTATTATGAGATCAAGATATTGAGAAATAAACAGTCTTTTAACATTAATGCTTTCTTCAAAAGCTTTTAAAATTTTTTCTTTCATTCAAATAGCATACAGAAGACAAAATGTAACAGTCAAGAAGACCTTCTTGGTAAAAATAATCTTTTAGATAAAACAGTGTTATTTATGGATAAAGACTGAAGACTTTAATAAAAAAAAAGAATAAAAGAAGACAAAGTCTTCTTTTTGTAATATTTTAAAAAATAAAATTCTAACAAGTGATGTATCCTTCTCAGATGGCTAAAGCAGTAAAGAAGAAGTGTGCAAAAATAGCATATATGCGGTAAAGGTCTTTTGAAGAGGGATCTAATTATAGAAGACCTTATTAGAGGGGCTTTTATTTTGTAAGGAAGCTTTAATATGAAATTTTTTATTTTGAAATTTATTTAATTTTTTGAAAAAAAACTTTTCTTTACCTTTTTAAACTTAATATATAGCTAAATTATGAAAAAAGAGAAATTTTTAAGTTTCATTTGTGAAACTTTTTTCTAATCCTAATTTTGCACTTCTTTGAATTTGAATTAGAGTTACTGATAGAAGTTTGAACAAAAAGGTTTTAATTGTTATAATTACAAAAGAATGATAGAGCTTTTTTAAGTGAGATTACAGAGATACTAAAGTTTGTTAATAAGGTTGATTTTTATTACCACTTTAGTATTTAATCTCGTTCAATAAGCTCAATAAATTTTGGAGGTAGTAAAAATGAAAAAGTTTGTATCTTTAATAGTGATTTTATCACTATTAACTTTAATGGTTAGTTGTACCCAATATCACTATGAAGGCGCTGGAATTGGTGGAGTTGTTGGTGGAGTGGCAGGAGCTTTACTTGATAGAAAGAATCCTTGGAGAGGTGGTGTTATCGGAGCTGGGCTTGGGGCTATTGCTGGCGCAACAATTGCTGATATATCTGTAAGAGGCTCAAGGGAAGCAGCAATGTCAGGTAAGCCTGTTGAGTATTGGACAGAAGACAGGCGGGGTCGTTATTACGCAGAACCTCTTGACTATGACGAATATACAAAGTGCCGAAAAGTACGAGAAAGAGTCTGGGAAGATGGCAGGTTAATTAAAGACCATGTAAAAGAAGTCTGTGAAGGTCAGAGGTACGAAAGACGGTACTAAAACTGAAACTTAATCTTACTTTTGAAACAGATATAATTTCTATAAGTGGAAAGTTTTAATAAAAAAGCCGTCTCATAATTAAGTTCGTATTTTAAAATAATGAGACGGCTTTTAGTATGTCAAATATTTGGATTTTAGTTTCATAGAACACTAAGAAAGATTATCTGGGGGTTATTATGAATCTATTTATTAATAAGGCGAGAGATGATCAAAAGGGTTTTACTCTTGTTGAGCTACTCGTTGTGATGGTTATTATTGGACTTTTGGCAGCGCTTGTAGGACCAAGGCTATTCCCTAAATTAGGAAAGGGTAAACAGGCAGCAGCAAAAGCTCAGATTGAACTTTTAGGCCAAGCTCTTGATCAATATAGGCTTGATGTAGGTTCATATCCCACTACCGAACAGGGCTTAAATGCTCTTGTAACAAATCCAGGGGTAGAGAAATGGGAAGGACCATATTTAAAGAAAGGAGTACCTTTAGATCCTTGGGGCAACCCTTATATCTATCAATTTCCAGGTACACACGGTGAGTATGATTTACTGTCTTATGGTAGAGATGGTAAACCTGGTGGTGAAGGTGAAGACCAAGATGTTACCAGTTGGCAGTAGTTAAGATTAAAATAAATTTAGTAGATAGTATTTACAGTTTCTGTAATCTGATTATATTTGGTTCACCTAAGAATGGTGAGCTTGCAACGAAAACAATACTGTCACCTTTTTTAAATTTGTTATCCCTGATAAGAGACTTTTCAATCTCTATCATAAACTCTGCATCAAGTATTTTTGCATCTTTTTTGTTTATAAGGTGTCCTGTTACTCCCCAATAAAGAGGAAGACGGTTCAATGTTCTTTGATCAGGTGTAAAAGCTATTATGGGAACAGATGGGCGTAACTTTGATATAAGTTTTGCGGCAAATCCTGAGTGGGTGAAAACAACTATAGCTTTTGCATTAATAGCTCGCGCAGCTTCACAGGCTCCTTCTGCTACTGCCTCTGGGAAGATATGAGTTCCTTGATATTTTGATATTACCTGTTGAGCAGGCAATTTTTCTTTTTCTGTATACTTGATTATTTTATCCATCATTTTGACAGCTTCAACGGGATAAAGTCCTGATGCTGTCTCAGCAGAAAGCATAAGAGCATCTGTTCCATCAAGCACTGCATTAGCCACATCAGATGCTTCAGCACGAGTAGGTCTTGTATGCTCAGTCATGGACTCAAGCATCTGTGTAGCAGTGATAACAAGTTTTCCTTTTTTATTTGCTAAGGAGATTAAATTTTTCTGAATAAGTGGCACCCTCTCTGGTCTCATCTCAACACCTAAATCACCCCTTGCCACCATTATGCCATCAACTATATCCATTATTTCTTCAATATTTTCTAAAGCCTGTGATTTTTCTATTTTTGCTATTAGTGGAGGTAGCTCCAAATTTTTCTGCTTAGCCCATCTAATTATCTGTTCAATATCATTAGCAGTCCTGACAAAAGAGATAGCTACATAATCTACACCAAGGTTTATTCCAAACTCTAAGTCAATCTTGTCTTTTTCTGTAAAACCAGTAAGGGTAGTTTTAGAATAGGGAAGATTTGCTCCTTTTTTTGATTTGATGAATCCTCCTTCTACCGCTTTTGCTTCAAGTGCTTTTTTGTTTTTGCTGAGGATTTGAAGCTGGATAAGCCCATCATCAATGAGAATTCTATCACCTTCTTTTACATCTTTTAGTAAAGCAGGATAAGAAATAAAAAGGGCCTGACGACTGCTTATCTGGTTTCCAGGATATATGAATATCTTTTCTCCAGTTTTGAGATTGAACCCTCCTTCTTTAATCTCGCTTATTCTTATCTTTATGCCTTGTAAATCTTGAAGAATAGCAATATTCTTTTTAAGTTCAGAGGATTCTTTTCTAATTATTTTCAAAGTTTCTTCATGTGTTTTGTGGTCAGCATGAGAAAAATTTAGCCTTGCCACATCCATTCCATTTTTTATAAGTTCTCTTAAAACTTTTGGGCTACTTGAGGAGGGACCTGTAGTGCAGACTATTTTTGCTTTTCTTGAATCCATGAAACCTCCACATCTGAATTCTTTTTGTTGATTAAACTATGCTTTGTAACAGAAGAGGTTTTCATTGGATAGTCAGATCTATAATGAGCACCAATGCTTTCTTCTCTTTTTAGAGCAGCTTCAGTTATGATCTTAGCAAGGGTGAACATATTTTTTAATTCTACACCTCTCCTGAGATTAAAGTTATTATTTTCTAAATCTTGCCATTCTAAAAGTGTATTTTTTGCTATATTTAGAGAATCAATACACCTAATAATTCCTACTCTTTCCCACATTAGTCTTCGTAGGGATGTCCTAATTTCTTCTATTTTTTGTAAACTTAGAGAGGAGTATTTTATATTATTTTTTGTAAGTTTCATGGGAAAAGAAAGGTTTTTAAAGTCTTTTGAAAATTCTAAAGCGGCTTTGCCAGCTCTGTATCCATAAACGAGTCCCTCTAAGAGGCTATTACTTGCCAGCCTGTTTGCACCATGGACGCCTGTGCAAGCTACCTCTCCAGCAGCAAAGAGTGATTCTATGTTTGTTTTACCATCAAGGTCTGTTTTAACACCACCCATAATGTAATGAGCAGCAGGTGATACAGGAATAAGGTCTTTGGTAATATTTATGTCATACTGTAAACAAGTTGAGTATATTCTTGGGAAACGGTTTTTCAGAAAATCGGGGTCAAGATGTGTTAAGTCTAAGTAGACATGACTACCGCCAGTTTTTACCATTTCTGAGATAATAGCTCTTGAGACAATATCTCGTGGAGCTAACTCTGCATCTGGATGGTATTTGTCCATAAATCTCTCATGAAAAATATTCTTAAGGATAGCTCCTTCACCACGCATTGCCTCACTTAATAAGAACTGAGGAGCAGAAGGAGCATATAGGACGGTGGGATGGAACTGAATAAATTCCATATCTTGCAAAAAAGCCTTTGCCCTGAAAGCCATTGCCATACCATCTCCTGTTGCAACTGATGGGTTTGTTGTTCTTGAGAAAAGCTGTCCTGCTCCACCTGTGGCAAGTAAAGTGACCTTTGCATATATGGCAAATACCTGAGAATTTCTTAAAATAAAAGCACCAATACACCTATTTTCAGATACTATAAGATCAATAGCTGTACAGAAAGGAAATCTTTTTACGGAGGGAAATGTTTTGATTTTATTTATAAGGACCCTCTCTAACTCCTTTCCTGTGGAGTCTCCGTGGGCATGCAAAACCCTTCTTCGTGAATGAGCGGCTTCTAATGTAAAAGCTAATTTAGAGCCTTCTTTGTCAAATTCCGCTCCCCATTCAATTAGTTCAATTATCCTTGCAGGCCCCTCCTCTACAAGAACTCTAACTGCATCTTCATTGCATAAGCCATCTCCTGCTTTGATGGTATCATGAAAATGGATACCTACTTCGTCTTCGTCGCTTAAAGCTACAGCTATGCCTCCTTGGGCATACTCAGTGCTTCCTTCAGTAGGCATATCTTTTGTTATTACAATAACATCTCCATAAGGTGCTAACTCTATTGCGCCTCTTAAACCAGCAACTCCGCCGCCTATGATGAGGAAATCTGTGTAAACCTCTTCCATAAATTAAAGAAAAAAGATTTTATATAGGTTTTTTGTTTAATACAAAGGCATCTTTCCCATTTTGTAGTATATCAATCATCCTGATTAAGGATTCATCATGAAGACAATTTACTTTTTTAGGGTCTATTCCAAACTTTCTTTTTTTGTTTAGAAATGATAGAAAAATTATACTTTTGTAAATCCTTTTATTTGTTTTAAAAGAAAAGACGAAGCTTTCTAAGGAATCTTCTAAAAATCTATCGTTTCTTTTTTGAACAGTAGAGCTTATAGTGACTGAATGTAGCCAGTATATTTTATCTATTAGGCTATCAGCCTTAAGCTCAATCCAGGTATGGAACATTTGGTTTTTATCACTCGTTAAGGCTTCGTGAGCTACTGTATCTGCAGCAAGATGTGTTAGATAACCATAGACAAAAGCTTTTTCTGACTTAGAATGGGCTTGTTCTAAGAGTTTTAGCCCTGTCTCCCAGCTATGGGAGCTTTTATCATCTGACTGGTATTTTTTACCCAAGATCATATCAGCCATCAAATTGCCATAGAGAAAATCCTCTCTGTGTCTACGCAACAGCTCAAAGATTGCCGGTGGTAGTAAAGCACTCAGTGAGAAGATTTCATTCCCAAGAAATATATGAGTCATAGGTCCCCAAGCAAAAGCAATAGTTGGGGTTAACATAAAGAATATAAAGAAAATAATAATCATCAGAGGTTCTCCTTTAGAAAATTTATAAGAAGTCTAACGCCAAAGCCCGTTGCTCCTTTGCAAATATATGGTTTATCTTTATCATTCCAAGCAACTGCAGCTATATCAAGATGGGCCCAAGGGGTATCTGAAACGAATTCTTTGAGAAAATAGCCAGCTGTAAGCAGGGCAGCATCTTTGCCGGCAGAGTTTTTCAAGGTAGCAATATCACTTTTTAAATATTCTTTATATTCATCATATAGAGGCATCTCCCAAACTCTCTCTGATGTTTCCTCGGATGCTTCTTTAATTTTTTCTACCAACTCTTTGTTATTGCTCATTAAAGCAGCTGCTTCATTGCCAAAGGTAATTTTGCACGCACCTGTCAAAGTAGCGATATCAATAATAGCCTTAGGTTTGAAATATTTATTGACATAACCAATAGCATCAACAAGAGCTAATCTACCTTCTGCATCTGTGTTGACTATTTCTATGGTCTTACCAGTAATGCTTGTAACTACATCACCAGGTTTAGTAGCGCTACCACTGGGTAAATTTTCTGTTGCAGGAAGTATCCCAATAATATTTGAAGGTAATTGAAGTTCAGAGATTGCTTTCATTACAGCAATGGTAGCTGCACCCCCAGCCATGTCGTATTTCATCTTCTCCATTCCTTCAGCTGGTTTTAATGATATCCCTCCGCTATCAAAGGTTATAGACTTACCTATTATTGCGTATGGTGCACCTTTACCTCCATTGTAGTTGAGAATTATAAACTTTGAAGGCTCAGCAGAGCCTTTAGCAACTGATAAATACGCATTTAGCCCTTCTTTTTGGGCATCTTCTGCCTCCAAAACTTTTACAGTTAATTTTTTTGAAGAGAGACATTGGGCTATCTCAGCAAGTTTTGAAGGGGTCATTTCATTTGCTGGTGTATTGGTTATGTCTCTGGCAAAGTTTGTTGCCTTTACAATTGTTTCAATATATGGAAGATCTATATCTTTGGATTTTGCTAATATTACTATGTTGTCTATCTCTTTTATCTCTTCATTATTCTTATATTTATTAAAGCTATAAAGGCTAAGTAAAGCACCTTCAATGAAATAACTCAGTGGGGGTAATTTAGCTTTACTCAATGATACTGAAGTTATTTCTTTTGTGGAGATAGAAACATTTTTATAGTTTAAGGTTTTTAGGAGGGAGAATGCTTTACCTCCCGCATGCCGAAGTTTTTCATTGGTGATCTCTTCTTTTTTACCAAGTCCTATGAGAAGAATTCTTTGAATCTTAGATTTATTAGGTTTTAGATGTATAAGTAAAGTTGCACCTAATTTGGGGGTAAAATCACCAGAATTAATTAGTTTAGTAAGTAATCCTTCAGAAGCTTTATCTAAGGTCTTATAATTTTCAAGTAATTGGTCTTGATAGATAGGTAATACAAGGACATCTGATTTAATCTGTTGTTCTGAAACATTCTTTACTGCTACCTGCATCTTTGTAGTCTCCTAAATCAAGTATCTCATTAATTTTACAATTTTTTGAATTAAACAACAATATTTAATTAATTTATTTATAAAACATTAGAGATTTGATGTTTTAAGTCTATTAAACTTATTCATCGCAGAATCAACCCCTTCGGTTATTATCATAATAACTGCTGATGATGCAGAAGAGATAGCTTTTTTAATCTTATCTTGTTCTTGTTGAGTAAAGTTTTCAAGTACATAGGTTTCTACTGGAACGCCTTTTTCACGGCCTATACCTATTTTGACCCTGATAAAGTTATTATTAGATAGCTCTTCTATAATTGACTGTACACCTCTATGTCCTCCAGATGAACCTTTTCTTTTTATCCTAATGGTACCTGTATTTAAATCTATATCGTCATGAATAACGATAAGTTTGTCAGAAAGTTCAAGCTTTGCTGCTAAGAGGGCTTTTATTGCCTGACCACTATTATTCATATAAGTAAGAGGTTTTATAAGCAAAACATTTACACCTTCAATCTCTCCTTCTCCTAATTCAAAAAGGGCTTTCTTTATTAGTTTTATATTATATCTATTTGAAAGGAAGTCTATGACTTTAAATCCTATATTATGGCGCGTTTGTGAATACTTACTGCCAGGATTGCCAAGTCCAATAATTATCCACATATTCATAAATTTTAATTATTATTCTTTTGCTAAAAAAAAGGTAGCTTCAGTTTTAGTATTTTACTAAATTTAGCTGTAGCTACCTGAGGACTATCTTGATTTTGGAGTTTGTAATACAAATATTTTTTATTCTTCTTCTGTTTTCTTGCCTTTTTTGATAACTTCAGGTTCAACTGTCTCAGAACTTACTTCAGTGATGACTTCTTCTTTTATTGCTGTTACTGTCGCTATCAACTCATCTGGTTCAGAGAGAATACGGATTTTTTCACCTAATTTTAAATCGCTTACATGTACAGACTGCCCTATCAATAGGTTTGACACATCTACATCTATATGACCAGGTATATCTTGAGGAAGACCTTCAATTTCTATTTCTCTTAACCCATACTGAAGAATACCATTATCTCTTTTAACTCCAACAGGTTCTCCATGCACTATTATGTGTACCATCACTCTCACAGTTTCGGTAGAGGTTACTTCTTGAAAATCTGCATGTATTATTGTTCCTTTTATAGGATCAGTTTGATAATCTTTTATCAAAGCTTGTTTGGTTTCATCGGGAAAGTTAAGATTAACTAAAAGTTGCTCTCCACCTGTTTTGTTTATGAAAAAGGAAAACTCTTTTGAGTCAAGTTGAATAGGCAAGGAGTCGCCTCCTCTATATATGACAGCAGGAACATACCCCTTTCTTCTTAGTTGTCTTGCAATGCCTTTACCTACTTTTTGTCTTTTTTGTGCAGTGAGATTTACAATTTCCATTCTTTCCTCCAAAAATACTGTTTATGGCTTTAATAAAACAAAGAACTGATTGATGACTCATAGTGAATCCTTTTAATGGCTTCTGCTAAAAGAGCCGAGATTGTTAAAACCTTTATTTTTTTACACTCTTGAAGTTTTTCCTCTAAGGGAATTGTATCAGTTGTGATGACTTCCTCTAAGGATGAGTTATTAATTTTATCCACAGCAGAGCCTGAAAGGACAGCATGGGTGCATGCAGCAAAAACTTTTCTTGCCCCGTTTTGCTTGATAGCATCTGCAGCTTGTGTGATTGTACCTGCTGTATCAATCATGTCATCCAGCAGAACTGCATCGCGTCCTTTAACATCACCTATTACGTTCATTATTTTTGCAACATTTGTTGCTTCTCGTCTTTTATCTATTATCGCTAATGAAGCCTTAAGTCTTTTAGCAAAAGCTCTTGCCCGTTCTGCTCCTCCTGCATCAGGGGAGACTATCACGAGGTTTTCAAATTGGTGTCCTTTGAAATAATCATGTAATATAGGAGCTGCATATAAATGATCAACAGGAATATTAAAAAAACCTTGTATCTGAGCAGCATGAAGATCTATAGTTAAGATTCTATTAGCACCAGCAGCGGTTAATAGGTCAGCAACAAGCTTAGATGATATAGGTACCCTTGGTTGAACCTTTCTGTCTTGGCGGGCATAACCGTAATAGGGTATTACAGCCGTGATTCTTCTAGCAGATGCTCTTTTTAAAGCATCAATCATTAATAATAATTCCATTATATTATTATTGACAGGATGGCAAGTAGGCTGTATTACGAATACGTCTGAACCTCTAATATTTTCATTGATACGGACCATTATCTCACCATCACTAAAGGTTGAGACAGTGGCATCAGTAAGAGGTATACCAAGGTTTTGGCTTACCTTTAGAGCAAGAGGTCTATTTGCATTCCCAGTGAGCAGGGTTATACCATCTGGCATTATAACCTCCAATTATCTAATGTCTATAAGAAAGAAAAAGACTAAAAAATCATTTCATCTCAAAAATAGAGTGAAATGATTTCAATAGAACTTTATTAAGCTGGGGCGCCAGGATTCGAACCTGGGTATGGCAGATCCAAAATCTGCTGACTTTCCGCTTGTCGACGCCCCATATGTCTGTTTCGGTAGAAGCTTGGGAGGGTATTTACTATTTTATACCAGTATGAACGAAACTTTTTGGAAGCAATTGAAGCTTCACGCCTACTGCCAAAAAGACCAAATACTACTGATCCACTTCCTGTCATCGTAGCAAGATAAGCTCCTGTATCTAATAACTGCTTCTTAATTTCAGAGATGATTGAGTAATGAGTTGTTACAACTGGTTCAAGATCATTCTCTACCAAACTACTTAAAAGTGAGAAGTCATTCTGCACAAGAGCTTGATAAAATAACCATATATTATCTCTTTTATCTTTTATATTTGTCAATCCATTAAGTTTTTCTTTAGGATAAGGTAAAGGTTTTTGGTTTTGTGTTCTTAGTTTTTTAAACTCTTCATAAGCCCAAGCGGTTGATATTGAGAGGGGAGGTTTTATTAACAGAAGGGTAAATGTAGAACTTACTTTAAGAGGTTCAACTATGTCACCTTTTCCGCTTACTATTGCCATTGGACAGTTTAAAAAAAAGGAAACATCAGAACCAAGTGTGGAGGCTATTCTCATCATATCTTCATAATCTAAGTTAAGTTTCCATAGTCTATTAAGTCCTTTCAGTGTTTGAGCAGCATCTGAACTACCACCTCCTAATCCTGCACCTGAGGGTATATGTTTTATTAGAGAAATCTTTGCACCTGTTGAGATATTATAGAGTTTTTTTAGGGTTATTGCGGTCTTGTAAATCAAATTGTCTTCCATAGGAATATGGGGGGTGTTAGAGATTACTTCAAGATTGTTAGACTCTTCAAAAGCTATTTCATCAAAAAGCTCTATACATTGCATCAATGATATTATATTATGATACCCGTCAGGCCTTAAATTAAGGATACTTAAAAACCAGTTGATTTTGGCGGGAGCAAGAAGGGTAAACATTTAGTTATTAGTATCAATTTTTAATTTAACTTCCTTTATTTTTTTAGTTACTCTGTCTTTTAGGTTTTCTTCTTTTTCATGAAATTTAAGTGCTTCAGTCCATGCAGATAAAGCTTTCTTAAAATCTCCTAATTCCTTGTAAATATCTCCGAGATGTTCGTATATTATGGGGTCATCTTTTACAAATTCTAATGCTCTTAAGATAGTAACGAGGGCATCATCAAGTTTACCAAGTTTAAAATAGACCCATCCTAAACTATCAATGATGTATCCGTTGTCAGGTTTTAGTTCAAGAGCTCTTTTTATCAAAACAAGAGCCTCCTCAAGCTTAACTCCTTTGTCGGCATAGGTATATCCTAAATAGTTCAAAGCTTCTGAGTTATTTGGGTTTAGTTCTATAGCTTTTTTAAGAGATTTCTCCATCTCGTTAAACCTACCTGTTTTGTCATAAACAATTGCTAATTGGAAGTATAACTCATCGTCATCTTTAAAAAGATTAGTAGCTTCATTTAGAAGATCTTCAGCTTTTCTATAATCTTTCAATTCAATTAAAGTGCTCGCAGCATAAGCAAATACAGAGGGATTTGTTTTATCGAAGCTTAATATCTCTTCATATACTCCTAATGCTTCTTTATGTCTTTTCTGCTTAGAATAGATTAAAGCTAAATTTAGAAAAGCATTTATATTTTTTGGGTCTAAGGATAGGATTTTTTTTAGTTGTTCTATGGCTTCTTCATATTTTCCAATTTCTGCTAAAGCAAGAGATAAATAATAAAGGGAGTTTATGTCATCAGGGAGAGCTTCTGATACAATTCTGAATTCATATATAGCTTTATCGTACTGTTTTTCCTGTAAGTATAGGAGTCCTAATCTGAGATGTATATCTAAGTTTTGTGGAATCTCCATTAAGATATTTTTTAGTTGTTCTATTGCTCTTTTATATTCTTTGTCTGATATATACATGAAAGCTAATCTTTCTCTTGCTAATATATTATGTGGGTTTACTGCTAAAGCTTTTTTATAATAATCTTCTGCTTTAGCTTTGTCTCCTTTATTTTCAAAAAGGCTGCCTAAGTGAATATAAGCTGAGTCAAAGGTAGGATTAATGTCAATGATTTTTGCAAATAAATCAATAGCTTTATCGTTGTTCTTTTGTCTTAGTTCTATCAAAGCTAAATAATATAAAGCAAGAGTATCTTGAGGGTCTTTTTTGATTAGATCATTAAAGATTGTGAAGCTTTTGCTTATTTCACCTTTTGTTAAGTATAGATTCCCCAAAAAAATTTGGGCATTCTTTTCTTCAGGAGCTATCTTAATTATATGTTCATAGATGTTAATTGCCTCGTCAATTTTTTTCTGTGAGTTGTATATTTCTCCTAAAACTAATAAGACATTTATATTATCAGGACTTTCTTGAGTAGCTTTTTCCAGGATTTTCACAGCATCTGAAACCTTACCAAGCTTAATAAGAGTCAGGCTTATCTGAGTTTTTAAAAAAGCTGATGTAGGGTCAAGTCTGAGAGCCTTTTGGTAGTGGATTAGAGCTTCTTCCCATTTTTTTTCATATGAGGCTAGGCTTCCTAAAATAAATTCAAAATAGGCCTCAGGTGGTGGTTCATTAAGAGCAACTGGTTTATTATTGGTTTTTGATTCAGCTGCAGCAATAGAAAGACTTAAGATAAGATAAAAAACCAAAAGATTTAAAAAAATTATCTTTTTAATCATAATTAATTATTACATAATGCATTAATAAATATAAAGCATTCTTAAGAGCAGATAAAAGTTAGTAATTAAAAAAGAAAAGTTAATGAATCATCAATTTTTATTTATGTTATACTTTTTATTATCTTTTTAAGAAGGTAGTGAAGTTATAATATGAAGATTATCTCACAAAATAGGAAAGCTTTTCATGATTACCTTATTGAAGACTCTATAGAAGCCGGGATTGTTCTAGTGGGGACAGAGGTAAAATCCTTAAGGGAAGGGAGGGTAAATCTAAAGGACAGTTATGTAGTAATAAAAAATGATGAAGCATTTTTATTGAATTGTCATATAAGTCCTTATAGTCATGGGAATATCTTGAATCATGACCCTTTAAGAACGAGAAAGCTTCTGCTGCATAAGAATCAATTAGTTAGGCTTAAATCTAAGATGTTACAGAAGGGGTATGCTCTTATACCTTTAAAAATATATTTCAAGGGACCTTATGCTAAGGTAGAAGTTGGTCTTGCAAAAGGAAAACGACAGTATGAAAAGAGGCAGAAAATAAAAGAAGAAGAGGTAAGAAGAGATATTGATAGAGCAGTAAAAGAAAGAGGGAAAAATTAATATACTCCTTTTCCTTCCTTTTATTCATTTTCTTTTTCAGTGAATTTTTTATATTTACTAAGTTTATATCTGAACTCTCGGAAGGTTAAGCCTAAAAGCTCAGCTGCCTTAGTTTTTACACCATTTGCTTTTAAAAGAGCTTTTTCTAAGAGGTTCTTCTCTATCTCTGTAAGATATTCTTCTAAGTTTAAGCCAGAATCAGGTATTTCTATAAAAGGTAATTTATAAGAAACCTCTAAGGGGTGGGGTGGGGTGAACCTTAAGCAACCATCTTCAGAAAGGATTATCTCCCTTTCAATAATGTTTTTAAGTTCTCTTACATTACCCCTTAGTTCCATCTGCATGATGGTATCAATAAAAACAGGGTCAATCTTAATAATCTCTTTGTTAAATTTTTTTGACAAGACTTTTACGAAGTGATCAATTAGTAGGGGTATGTCTTCTTTTCTTTCTGAAAGTGATGGCAGTTTAATCTCGAAAGTCGCCAACCTGAAATAAAGGTCTTCTCTGAAATCACCTTTTTTTAGTAGATCAAGAAAATCCCGATTGGTAGCAGCAATTATTCTTACGTCAACAGGTACCTCGTTATTACTGCCTAAGGGTCTAATTTTTTTTTCTTCAAGGAATCTCAATAGCTTTGCTTGTAGAGAGATTGGCATCTCGGCTATCTCATCAAGAAAAAGGGTTCCATTGTTAGCTTCTTCTATTAAACCTCTTTTTGAAGTATAAGCACCCGTAAAAGCGCCCTTTGTATATCCAAAAAGTTCACTCTCTAAAAGCTCTGAAGGGAAGCTGGCACAGTTAATAGTTATATAGGGTTTATATGACCTTCTGCTTTTATTATGTATAGCTTTTGCTACCAATTCTTTTCCAGTGCCACTTTCTCCAATGATGATAACATTAGTATCAAAAGGTGCTATTTTATCAATCATATTAAATACTTTTCTCATGACTAAGGATTTACCAATAATATTTTGGTAGGCGTCTTGGTAATGTTCAAGGTTTTTGATTTTTTTCTGGAGAGAAATTTTTTCTACTATGTTCTTTATGATTATTCTTATCTCATCAAGATTAAAAGGTTTTGTTATATAATCATAGGCACCTGCTTTCATTGCATCTATGGCCGTTTCAGTTGAAGAAAAGGCAGTAATTATAAGAACAACAGTTTCAGAAGACAGGCTTTTTAGATATTTAAGTATCTCTAATCCTGATCCATCAGGCAAGCGAATATCTATTATTGCAACATCAAAGATTTCGTTATCTATTAGGGTCTTAGCATCGCTGATATTGTCTGATTCTGTTATTGAGCATTCGTAATCGCTGAGGATAATTTTTAAAGTCTTTCTTATATTTTTTTCATCGTCAACTATGAGAAATTTCATATATCAAGTTTTCTGATAAAGAGGTAGCTTTATTGTAAATCGTGCGCCTCCCATTTTAGAGTTGCTACAAATTATTGTCCCACCGAAACTATTTATTAATCTATATGATATAGAAAGACCAAGTCCAGTTCCAGACTTTTTTGTTGTAAAAAATGGTTCAAAAACTTTGTCTTTTAAGCTATCATCAACTCCAGAGCCGTCATCTTCCACATCTATAAACACAAATTTATTAATCTTTTTTATGTTAATTGAGACGGCTGTATTAGCTGCTTCAATGGCATTTTTAATAATATTGTCAATGGCGGCTTCTAAATAAGTTCTATTAGCCATTACAGAGACATTATCATGAAAATCAAAGAAAATTTTCTTTTCTATTTTTTTATGAGCTAAAAGAATTTTTATAACATCATATACATTTACTTCTTCTTTAGGGGTTTCTTCAGGGCGGCAGTATATTAAGAAATCATTTGCAATGTTAACAAGCCTTGTAGTCTCTTGTGATAGCATATCAATTATCTCAGGGTCATTTTTACCTTCTTTTAAAAACTGCACTGATGCCGAGATAGTAGCTAAAGGATTTCTTAGTTCATGGGCTAAATCAGCGCTAATTCTGTAAAACCTTTTATAGCTCTCCATTCTAATTTTTTCTTCTTCGAGTGTTTTAATATATTTGCTTTGCTTATCTAACTTATCTCTCATAGCATCTGCTGCAAAAGCTATGATAAAAAAAGAAAGGCTATGAAGTAGTATATTAATTATTCCTTCATTAGAAAATGTAATCTCGTTCATATAGAAAATGACCATATAAATAATTGAGGCAAAGGCAGGGAAGAAAAAAAGAGCCTTACTTTTTATTGAAACAGAAGAAAGAAAAATAGGGAATAAATAAAAAAGACTAAGAAAGGAGTAAGTGTTGATATTATAATGTAAGATAGCTGTTATAAAGATCATATCTATAAAAAAGTCTAAATAAAGAAAATATTTATTTTTAATAATAATCCTAATGAATGCAATAAATAGGTAAACAATAAGGATGAAGAAAAGTAAAGGTTTTTTGTTTAAAAGCTCTGTCATCTGAAATGATATAAGAAGGGTAAGAGCAAAGATGATCCTACCTATAATGTAGTAGTTGTAGAAAAATGATAATGTCATAGAACTTTTCAAAGTCTTACTGGAACATTTTTAGATTTAAGGTATTCCTTAGCCTCTTTAATACTATACTGTCTATAATGAAAAATAGAGGCAGCAAGTACTGCATCAGCTTTTCCTATTGTTAATCCTTCATATAAATGATGTAAGTTTCCTGCTCCACCAGATGCTATTACGGGTATCTTAACCCTTTCTGATATAGCTTTTGTGAGCTCTAAATCATAACCGTCTTTTGTTCCATCTTTGTCCATACTTGTAAGTAAGATCTCGCCTGCCCCAAAACTTTCCATTTTTATAGCCCACTTGATTGCATCTATAGGTTTTAACTGTCTACCTCCATGGGTAGATATAACCCAAAGTTGATTATTATTGGGGTCTAAAGTGACATCTTTTAGATCTGCTTTGTTTGCCCATTCTTCTGGTTGCATAAATGTCATACCAGGAACAAATCTCTTTGCATCAATTGCGACAACAATACATTGGCTTCCAAACTTTTCAGCAGACTCCTTTACAAAGTATGGGTTTTTAACAGCTGAAGTATTTATAGATATCTTATCACATCCTGCTTTAAGTAAATTTCTTATATCCTCTAAGGTTCTAATCCCTCCCCCAACTGTTAAAGGCATAAAACAGTGTTCAGCTGTCTTTTCAACAACATCAAGTATAGTTTTTCTCTTTTCATGAGATGCTGTAATATCAAGAAATACAAGCTCATCAGCTCCTTCTTGGTCATAGAAGAGAGCATTTTCTACTGGGTCTCCTGCATCAGCTAAATTTTTAAAACTAACCCCTTTTACGACTCTTCCGTTCATAACATCTAAACAAGGGATTATTCTTTTTGCGAGCATTATACCTCCGAAACTTTTATGGACTAATTTATAAGTGTTAATTTTGCAATAGATTCAACATGGTATGTCTGAGGAAACATATCAATTGCTTGTATTTTTTCAAGTTTATACTGATTTGATAACATGGCGATGTCTCTCATCTGTGTATGAGGATTACAGCTTATATAAATTATACACCTTGGTGATAAAGATAGGAGTTTTTGTATTATTTTTTTGTGTAGTCCTGGGCGTGGGGGATCAACTATTACTATATCAGGTTTTTTATACTCTGTTATATTAGCAGTAAGCACTTTCGTCACATCACCTACAATAAAATTACAGTTATTTATCAAATTGATTTTTGCATTTTCAATAGCACAATCTATAGCTTCTTTTGATGAATCAATACCTATTACTTTTTTCACTTGAGGGGATATAAAAATAGAAATCGTGCCAATTCCACAGTATAAATCAAGCACTGTGTCTTTTTCTTTTAACTGGGCGTATTCTTTAGCAAGATTATATAAGATTTCTGCTTGTAAGGTATTTGACTGGAAAAAAGATGTAGGGGTTATGTGAAATTTGAAGTTTCCAATCTTTTCTTTTATATATCCCGGACCGAATATTATTTCGTATATACCATCTGTTACATTTTGTAATGTACCAGGTAAAATCGTGTTAACAAAGGTGGTAATTTGAGGGAAATGGGCTTTCAGAAAATCTCCTAATATTTTCATTCGGCTTTGCTCAAAACTATCTGTAACTATATTTACCATTACATCGGAGGTTTTAATCCCTACTCTAATAATTAAATGTTTGAGGAATCCTTGTTTTTTTAAATTATTCCAAGGAAGCCATTTTTTCTCCTTAACAAAGGTTCTAATTGCATTTAAAATATCTGTTGAGGGAGGTCTCTGTAAGTGACATTCTTTAATGTCTAAAACTGTGCTGAATTGAGATGGTGCATGTAAGCCAAGGGCAAAATTATCATTATGACTAATAATGGTATCTTTATCGGGAGTCCAACAACGGTTACTAAAAGAGAACTCCATTTTAGTTCTGTAATAATAAATATCTGAAGATGGTATTGTATCTTCAACTTTAATCTCTTTTAAGTTGGCTATGTTTAATAAAGCATCAGAAACTGTTTGAGTTTTTATTTTAAGCTGTTCATTATAGAAAACATGTTGCCACTTACAGCCTCCGCAGTAGCCAAAATGAATACATTTAGGTTTTACTCTTAAGGGGCTTTCCTTTAAAATAGAGAGCAGTTTTGCTTCAGCATAGTTCTTTTTTACTCTTTCAATACGGACCCTTACCTTTTCTGACGGTATTACACCTTCTATAAAGATTACGAAGCCGTTGAAGCGACTTAAACATTTTCCTTTATCTGCAAATTTGTCTATGGTTAGATCTATTTCATCAAAGACTTTAAGCATTTGAAATTTTAAATAAAGTTAAAGATTTTTCCTTTGTTTAATATCTCTTTTGGGTCGTAGAGTCTTTTTATATCTTTCATAATTGTTAATTCTCGTTCTTTAATCTCTAAGTTCAAATATTGGGCTTTTGTTATCCCTATACCATGTTCACCTGAGATAGAACCGCCTAATTTCAAAGTAGTCTCGAAGACTTTTTTTGCTATATTTAACCCACTTAGATATTCTTCTTGATTTTCTTTATCTACTAAGATATTTACATGAATGTTGCCATCACCAGCGTGACCAAAGCTGGCAATCTGTATACCACTAAGTTCAGATAGAGATTTAAGTTCAGTAAGCATTTCAGGAATTTTACTTCGTGGGACAACTATGTCTTCGCTTATTTTAGTTGGTTTGATATTATACAGTGCAGGTGATATAGCCCTTCTTGCTTCCCATAATTTATCTTTGGCTAAGGGGTCGTCAGCTAAACTGATATCGGCTCCATAGGAGTTACATATTGATAAGACTTTCTCAGCATCTGTCTTTATAGTATCAGGGGATCCATCTAATTCTATTATAAGTAGCGCTTCGACATCTATAGGAAGTCCAATAGGTTTATAATTTTCAACTGCTTCTATAGATGCTTTATCTATAAGTTCTATAGCACTTGGTATTATGGAGGAAGAAATAATCTTAGAGACAGCTTTTCCTGATGCCTGGAGATTCTTAAAGCTGACAAGAAAGGTGAGGCTTTCTTCAGGTAAAGGTAAAAGTTTAAGCCTCAGTTTTGTAAAAATACCTAAGGTTCCTTCCGAACCAATAAATAAGTTTTTAAGGTCATACCCGACAGCTCTCTTGTAAGTCTTACCCCCAACCTTGATTATACTGCCATCAGGCAATACAGCTTCAATCTCCATTACATAGTCTCGTGTTACCCCATATTTTAAACCTTTGGGACCTCCTGCGTTAGTAGCTACATTCCCTCCTATTGTACAGATATCAAGACTTGCCGGGTCAGGGGGATAAAAAAGACCAAAAGACCGTACCTCTCTCTGGAGCCTACCATTAATAATGCCAGGTTCTACAACAGCATTGAGGTTAGCTGTATCAATCTCTAAAAGCTTTTTCATTTTTTCAAAGCTTATTACAAGGGTATTGTTATCTAAGGGAATAGAAGCCCCAGTGGTGCTTGTGCCACTCCCTCGTGGGATGATGAATAAGTCATTGTCATTGGCGTATTTAACCAGATTTACTACCTCGGAAGTATTTTTAGGCCATGCTACTGCTAATGGTAAAGGTCCTTCTTGCCCTGATGAATCATAACAGTAGCAGATTAGGTCTTCTTTTTCATAAGATATTTCAATTCCTGAGATTTTTTTTTTGTTTAAGTTGTAACTTTTAGCCATATTTATTTTGTTAGGAATTAATTTGGTTGATATATCCTTCTATCATTATATCTTTTCCAATTTTTCTCATCTTTAAGTTTTTTATCTCTATAGCTTCTTTAAGTGTTCTTAGGCATTTACCTCCTATAGCAGGAAGGGAGTCTTTTCCACCTAATATTTTAGGTGCTATGAAAAAGATGACTTTATCTACTATTCCACTATTTATGCAACTTGAGCTGAAAGAAGATCCACTTTCAATCATCAATGAGGTAATCCCTCTCTTACCAAGTTCGTCCATAAGCCAGTCTAACTGTACTTTTTCACCTTCATACTCTATTATTTCTCCTTCTTTTTCAAACAAAGCCCTTTTTTTGTTTGCTAAACCAGTGGAATGCTCAATTATTGAGTCCTTCTTTACAACTAATATGGTAGGCGGAGGGATTTGCATAACATTAAAATCTATAGGGGTCTCAAAGTCTGGATCAATGACAATCCTTATAGGGTTTTTATTGCCTTTTTTGTTTATAAGTCTCACAGTGAAAGAAGGGTTATCAGCTTTAACGGTGCCAATAGCAGTTAAGATAGCGTCGACTTGAGTTCTTATCTTATGTACATACTTGCGTGCGGCAAGATCGGTAATCCATTTTGACTCACCGTCAGGGGTTGCTATCTTCCCATCAAGAGTCATTGCTATCTTTAATATCACAAAGGGTTTACCTGTAGTAATGTATTTTATGTAAGATTCATTAAGTTTTTTTGCTTTATCTTCGCAGATGCCCACTGAGACGTTAATGCCATGTTGTTGTAATTCTTCTATACCTTTGCCAGAAACTTTAGGATTAGGGTCTTTCATAGCTATATAGACTTCTTTTATACCTGCTTTTATTATAGCCTTTGAACAGGGAGGAGTTCTTTTATCTGAGTGACAGCATGGTTCAAGTGTTACATAAAGAGTACAGTCTCTTGCATCTTCTTTAGCTTTGGAGATAACAATGGCTTCTGCATGGGGAGTTCCTGGCTTTTTGTGATAACCTTCAGAAATTATTCTGCCATTTTTAACTAAAACTGCACCTACCATAGGGTTTGGGCTGGTCATACCTTGCCCTTTACTTGCAAGGTAAAGGGCTCTTTGCATGTATTTTATGTGGGAGCTTTTAATAATTTCTTTATCTTTCATAAATAAAATAATAATATAACAATATATTTAACATTATGACAATTTAAGCTTTTAAACCTCAATCTGGTAGCAGATAAATATTAATTTCCTAATGCTTTTTTGGTTTTTTAAAATTGAGAGCCTCAACTTATTGATAGGTGTTATGTAAGTCTTAGCAAGGGGGACAAAGATTACTCTTTGAAAAAAGATAAAAAACTTCTTTAGGCATATAAAAACTCATTAGTTAAAAAAACGATAATCTAAGTTTTTATCATCTATATTGGTAACCCATATGTCTGATTTTTAATAAATTTGAAAGAAAAGAGTGATTATTTTTACAATACCTTATGTCTCATAAACTTAAGATTGGGGAAATCCCTTATTTAAATCTCTTTCCTATTTACTTTACGCTTAAGAAGAATTGCGATTGTTCAGATTATCTCTTTTATGAGGGAGTGCCTACTAAGTTAAACGCGATGATACGGGCTGGACATATAGATATAAGCCCTTCTTCTTCAATAGAATATATAAAGAATTCTCATTTATACGAGCTCATAGATGGTCACTCTATTAGTTGTTTTGGTTGTGTATCAAGTATTCTTTTGTTTTCTAAAAAACCTATAAATGAGCTCAACGGATCTGTGATTCATGTAACCAGCCACTCTGAGACTTCTGTAGCTCTGTTGAGGATAATTTTTAGGGAATTTTTAAGTTCAACAATAGATATTGTGGTCAGTGATAAGCCTGAAAAAACAGGAGAAGATGCATTTTTTTTAATTGGTGATGAAGCTCTAAGGTATGCAAAGGGGTTATCTAATAGCTCTTTTTTTATTTATGATCTTGGTGATATTTGGACGGAACATACGGGGTTGCCTTTTGTTTTTGCTCTTTGGATAGTAAGAAAGGAGCTTTTAAGAGATAAAAATAGATTAGCTATTTTGTTAAGATTTATTGATAATTTGAACAAAGCTAAAAAGTCTTTCAGAGAAAATACAGAGGAAGTAGCGCAATTAGCTTCAACTTTTTTTGAAAATTTCTCTCAGGAGGAGATTATATCCTATTGGGAAAAGATCAATTATGATTTGAACTTTTCTCATAAAAAAGCACTTGATTTATTTAAAAAATATCTAAGGAAATTGTGAATAACTGTCTTATCTTAAACTTTTCTTGAAATCTTCTATCAATCTTAAGGCTTCATCTTCATTATGTAATGTTACTGCCTTTAATTCTTTGAATTTTTTTTGAGTTTTTTTATCAAGATTTTTAATCTCTGTAGCTAAGTATTTGAGTTCTCTATTAATGTTTTGGGATAACTTTAGGTATCTTAAATATTTTTCTTTTTCTGTTTTTATAGAGAAATTACCAGGCATTTGCCATTTATCTTTAAAAAAAAGCCATGATGCAAAGTCTTCAAGTTTATAACCTTTTGAGATCTTAATGGGTGTAAAGGTTTTCATATCAATGATTTTTAATCCTTCTTTATTTGCTACTATCTTATAACCACCACTGAAAGTCTCTTTTACACCTTGTTCGTCTTCATAATGCCAAGTTGATAGGGAAATTTGTTCTGGTTGGTGGCAGCTATCACATTTTCTACTTTTACCGTAAGGATGTGAGATTTGCTGGATCTCGAGCCAGAGTAAATGCTTATCGTTATTACCAATACTCTCAGTTCCTATGATATAATAAGCGTCCTTTACTGTAGGATCTTTCCAACGGAATTTTATCTCATCAGATGGTTTGACATCTATCTTAAAGTTTCCAACGGAGTGTGGAAAAACTTTGACTGCCATCCACTTGTTTTTTTGATCCTTCATTAAGATTGGAGGACTTTGGATACCATGATAAAGGGAGTATTTTTTAAAAGGGTTTGGTTTGCCAGCTACAAGACCAGGCCCATAAACAACGATCTGGTATCCTCTGGCTTCGTTTATATGGCAAGCTGAACAATAGAGGTCTTTATGAATACTTCTTGAGTGGACATTCTCGATCTCTATGTGGCAATCTTGACATGAAGCGGTTCTTTGCATATCTCCCATCCCTTTAGAACCTGTAATATGACAATCAATACAGGTTATATCTTTTTTGAAATGTGTATCAGAAGGCATACCTATTGGTATTGAATAATCACCACCTACATAAGTACCACCTCTTCTGCTATGCAGCGAACCGGCATGGCACATACTTGAGTTCCTACCATAACCACCGCATGTTTGTGAAGATGGTTTTGATGAAAAGTGATGAACTCCTTTTATAGGGTCAGGTTGGTAATGACAATCAAGGCATCCAGTATGACAGACATTGCAGAATTTCTGTTTGGCGATAGCCTGTTCTTTTGTAAAAGCGACGTTAATCTCTTTTGCAATCTCTTCAGTGTTTTTAAATGAAAACCCCTTCTCTTTTGCCACCTCCGACGGAGGTAGGTCGGCAAAAGAGGGACCTCAATTCTGTGGACCATAAGGGTCAAGCCATGTTTTCATAGTTCTCTGTCTAAGGTTTGTTGCCATAATAGTTGTGTGAAATTGTTTCATCTCAGACGGATGGCAGCCAGATCTTCCACAGGTCTTTTTTGTGATAGTAGGATCATAGTTAAAAGTAATAGGGTCTCTGTCATGCCAAAGTACATTTCTTACTTGTGGATGTGGATGTAATTTGCCATCATACTCTACTTGAGGTAACATATTTCTGATTTTATCTTCACCACTTGGGATTAATTTATAGGGGTAGGTTTCTATTCTTTTTAGTTTTTCACCTTCTTCACTAACCAAAATTATAGATAGCATACCCTCGTGGGCTTTAGCAGGTTCCTTAGCCCTTGGGTTGCCTAAATGGCAATCTTGACACTTAATATTTAGGTGTTTAGTTTCTTTTTTTATCATATCATCGGTAACATAAAATTGAGGATAACCTAATTTGGTTATTTTCTCCATATCTGAATGACATTTTATACACTCATCTCCTCTTTCTTTCCATGTTTTGTAACCTAAAGAGCCTACAATTATTAAGAATTGCAAGATAAAGATGATTATTATTTTTAGATTCAAAAACTCACTAATGGTGCCAATTCTCATAAGGTCTTCTTTTTTCAGAGGGTATTTATCTCAAAAGGTTCAAGGCTTTTTCATGTAACTCTTTATTGCCTGATGCAAGGATAGGAACACTTTTTTTAATCCCTATCTCTAAATTAATTATCTCGTTACCTTGTAAGTCTGTAATAATCCCCTCAGACTCTTGAACAAGTAACCATCCTGCTGCGAAATCGAAAGTTCTTGATGGTGAAGGGGATACAAATACGCTTACAGAGCCATATGCGACATATGCAAGATCTAAAGCTGTAGCTCCAAGACAGCGTGTTCGTCTGGATTCAGAAAGGAGTTTTAGTATTTTTGGTAAATCTCTTTTTGGTATTTGTGCTTCATAAGCTGTTAAATAAAGAGTAATATCTTTTTGAGAGTAAATTCTTTCATTATTAAAGAATGCCCCTTTCCCTCTCTCAGCCCAAAACTCATCTCCAGTAAGTAGATTGATTATGTATCCTAAGCATATACTACCTATCTTTTTATCTTCTGCTATAGCTATAGAGGTACAATAAAAAGGGATACCATTAATTGCGTTTTTGCTACCATCTACTGGATCTATAACGATATATATACCTTTATTTGAGATTTCTTTAGCCCCTCTTTCTTCAGAGATTATCTGAAGAGGTATCTTAAGATTTTCTAAGTGTGAAATAATTATATCTTCGGCATCTTTATCTATAGGGAATGTTTTGTCTCCTGATGCACCTTTCCCCAGTGATTGAGATTCAAAAGGTTTTAGCCTAATTTTTTGGAAGTAAATATAGAGTTTTTTGCCTATCTCTCTTAGTTCTTTTATGTCCAAATTAGTTTGAAGCTCCTTTCTTGATGATCTCAGCAACTATGCTTGCACGGCTGCAGACATTAAATTTATTCATTAGTATTTTAACATAGGTTTTAATTGTGTTTAGGCTTAGCTTGAGTTCATAAGCTATCTGTTTATTTGAAAACCCTTCAATCAAGAAATGAAGTATATCTTGTTCTCTTTTAGTTAGGCGATACTCTCTTATTAGTTTGATCAAATTTACGTTTATTGTACTAACTCTCTCTAATATAAATAAGCAGCTTTTGGGGTTTTTATCAAAGTTATAATTAAAAAGTAGGAGAGCTTTAACTAAGTATTTTCTTCTATAGCTTTGGATTAGATCTATATTAATTGGCATTGATAGATTACTACTTTTTTTAATATTTTTTAGTAACTTTTTTTCAATCTCTTTGTGCCATTTTAGGCATACTGATGTTATTACAGAGGGATGTATCTTTTGATCTGTAATTTTTTTTGCTTTATAAGCAATAATTATTTTATAAGCTTCTTCTGTATAGTAGATGGTCTCATTTTTATTGACATCAAAAGGCGAAAAAATTATAAAAGCATTTGAACATTCTTTTAATGATTGATGAAGATTAATAACTTTGTTACTCATAAAGTAAAATTTATAGTTAACTTTCTCTGCAACTTAGATTTTAAAGGGTTTTTTAATTTTGTTTGATTCCCTATAATTTTAATAAAACTAATCCTGAAGATGGGTCTAACTCCCTTGTTGCTTCTATATTAGCTATCTCTATGATAATAGCCTCTAATACTAAAAATGTCTCAGCAGACTCTCTTAAACATCCTACATTAAATCTGTCGTGTTTACCAAAGGCACCATGGAAGTGTACTCTTGGATTATTAGAATCCCAGAAAATAGTCCCAATCCCTATAACTTCTTGACTATCAGAAAGCTCTCGCCAGACAGGAACTGGTGGCATCTCATCTTTTTGTGGTCCGACTACGATTTTGCAGTTTCTCATGCCACCTATTAGATAAAAGACTGCTGAACGAATGTTTTCTTTTTGAGCAAGCTCTGTTAAGCAGTTAAGAACTTTGTCACCATCTTCAAATCTTAAAACAAATACTCTGTTTGTATTGCCGACTTGATATTTCATAAAATTTTACCTCTCTTTAGCTATTTCTTTGTCTTAATATTTCATAACAAAATATTGCTGTTGCTGTAGATACATTTAGTGAGTTAATGGATCCTTTCATAGGTATTTTTACTAAAGAGTCACACATTTGTGAGACAGTCTTTCTGATCCCTTTATTTTCAGAACCTACGACTAAAGCCAAGGGGGTAGCCATATCTTCAGTCCAAATTGTTTTTTCTGAGTTTGCATCTGCCCCGATTACTTTAATATCAATTTTTTTTATTTTTTCTATGGCATGCTTAATATTGATAACCTGTGATAAATTTACATATTCAATAGCCCCAGCTGATGTTTTTGAGACAATGCTGTTTATGCCAACAGATCTGCGAGACTGATAAATAATACCATGAACCTTCACTGCTTCAGCTACCCTTATGATTGAACCAAAGTTGTGGGGGTCTTCAATGCAATCAAGAATAATAAAAAAAGGGAGCTCATGTTTTTGTGAGGGGATTTTTAAAAGTTCATCTAAACTAAATAATTTTTTTCTCTCAACCTTAGCTGCAATGCCTTGATGTCCCTTTGGGAACTTAGAATTGAAGAAATCTGTTTCTGTAAAATTTATTAGGATTTTCTTATTCTGTGCAATATTTACAATCTCATTGACATCAGCTCTTCTACTTTTGGATATATAGATGGAATTGATCTTTCTGCCTGATTTTAAAGCTTCTTTTATTGGATTAATGCCGTATAACCAGTCGTTTTCCTTAGACATTTTAGATCTTAACCTTCCAAGTAGTAGACTCTTTCTTATCCTCAAGTATAATTCCAGAGTCTTGGAGCTCTTTTCTTATGGAATCAGCTTTAGTCCAGTTTTTTTCCTTCCGAGCTAAGTTTCTTTGGGCTATTTTTTCTTCTATCTCGCTAATACTATAAGGTATCTTCTTTATTTTAAGTAAATCTATATTCCACTGTTGAGGTGTTCTTCTGAAGATGTAAAATACTTCTCTTACTACATCAAGCGCTTCTTTAGCTTTTAAAGTAGCTTCTGCTGATAGTTTTCCGGTTGGTTTTGAGTCTAAAAAACGGTTTATCTCTCTTAACATTTCAAAGGTATTTCCTATTGCCATAGCTGTATTGAAGTCATCATCCATCGCATCTTCAAATTTTTCTTTAAATTTTGCAACTGTTGAGTTGAACCAATCAATTAATTCAGTATTTTGAGAAGGCTCATCTTTTATTATATTTTGTTGGATAAACTCATCCATTCTTGTTGCAGTAGTGTAATACCTATCTAAGGAGGTCTCAGACTCTTTGAGCTGTTCTTCTGAAAATTCAATAGGACTTCTGTAATGGGTTGATAATATAAAAAGCCTTAATACCTCTGGATCATACTTTTCTAATATATCTCTTATTGTAAAAAAGTTGCCTAAGGATTTAGACATTTTTTCTTTATCAATAGTTATAAAACCATTATGAACCCAGTACCTGGCAAAAGGTTTGTTGGTATAAGCTTCGGATTGGGCGATTTCATTTTCATGATGGGGAAATATGAGGTCAACACCTCCGCCATGAATATCTATTGACTCACCAAGGTGTTTTATTGCCATAGCTGTACATTCTATATGCCATCCTGGCCTTCCTCTTCCCCATGGGCTCTCCCACCATGGTTCTCCTTCTTTGGATGCTTTCCATAAAGCAAAATCAAGGGGATTTGTTTTCCTTTCATCAACTTCAACCCTTGCTCCTGAAAGCAGTTCGTTAATATCTTTTTTAGATAATTTCCCATAACTTGGAAATTTTTCAACGGAGAAATACACACTTTTATTTCCATCTTCATCTATTTCGTAAGCATATCCTTTCTCAATCAGTGCTTTGATTATATTTTGCATCTCTTTTATATGTTCTGTTGCTTTTGGTTCAACATCAGCTTTGGCTATTGATAATAACCCCATGTCTTTGTAATATTCTTCTATATATTTGTCGGATATTTCGTCCCATCTTTTATTTTCTTCGTTTGCTTTTTTAATAATTTTATCATCTATATCAGTAAAATTCCTTACAAATTTTGTATCGTATCCTTTGTATTTTAAGTATCTATAAATAACGTCAAAGACTATGGCGCTTCTTGCGTGCCCTATATGGCAATAATCATAAACAGTTACGCCGCAAGCATACATTTTAACCTTACCGGGTGTAGTTGGTATAAATTCCTCTTTTTTCCCTGTGAGGGTGTTAAATATTTTCATAGTTCCTCCTTTTCTGCCTTCAATCATCTCGATTCTCTCGATCCTCTCTTGTAGCAGTTCAATAAGATTCTTCATATCTTTTAATATTTCTTCGTAGGGATCTGTTAAACTTACATGGTCAAGGGCTTCAATAATGCCTTCTTCTCCTAATTTTAGAACCTTTTTCTTAACTACTTTTCCGGGGATACCTACTACTATAGAATAATCTGGGACAGATTTCAAAACAACTGAGTTAGCTCCTATCTTAACATAGTTACCTATTTTTATAGGTCCTAAGATTTTTGCTCCAGCTCCAACTACTACATTGTTTGCTAAGGTAGGATGTCTTTTACCTTTTTCTTTGCCTGTTCCACCTAAGGTTACACCTTGATACAGTAAGCAGTTTTCACCAATCTCAGTAGTCTCCCCAATTACTACGCCCATCCCGTGGTCTATAAAGAAACCAGCTCCAATTTTAGCAGCAGGGTGTATCTCTATACCAGTTAAAAAACGATTTATATGAGAAAGTAGTCTTGGTAAAAGAGGTATTTTTAAGTTCCATAACTTGTGACTTATTCTGTGAAGTAAAATAGCATGAAAACCTGGATAGGTTAATATTACCTCAATAATATTTCTTGCGGCAGGATCTTTTTCAAAAACCGCCTCTAAATCTCTCTTGATTGTTTTCAGTAAAGACATATGTTTATATTTTAACTTAATTCTAAGTTGCCTTTCAGCTTAAGTAGTTTTACTACAAAATAGAAAGGGGGTTATATAGGTAGTATTTGGCATGGGTTATTGTAGACTTATAAGTGATGTTGACTAAAGTCTTTTTTAAAAGTTATTTTTAAAATTATGGTTATATTTTGGTTGGGAGGTGTTTTTAAATGCCAATTTATGAGTATAAATGTGTAGATTGTAGTGAAAAATTTGAGGTTTTTCTTAAATCAAATGACAATAATCAACAGGTATGCCCTCATTGTGGAGGATATGGCAAGAAATTGATTTCAAATACATCTTTTATTCTTAAGGGTAGCGGCTGGTATGTCACTGATTATGCTTCACCTGAAAGGAAAAAGGCGATGGCTGAAGAAAAAGAAGGCAATGGAAGTAAACCTTCCAGTTCAGACAAGAAAGTAGAAACAAAAGTAGAAAATAAAGCAGAAACAGAATCTAAAGTAGCTTGATTTTTCATTATTTTGTTTAGGAAAAAATTTATTGTGTAATTATAGAAACTTCAAAAAAGTAGATATTTTTAATTTTTTTACTTTATATCCTTTTTTATCTTTTCTAATTTATTTTTTAGGTTTTCAACTTGAGCTTTAACAGATTCGGTTGATGTACCTCCTTGGGATTTTTTATGTTTTATGGATTCTACAGCATTAAGGACTTCGTAAACATCTTTACAAAAAAGAGCAGAAAAGCTCTTAAATTCATCCATACCTAATTCATGGAGCTGTTTATTTTTATTAATACAGTATATTACTAACTTACCTATTACCTCATGCGCTGACCTAAAAGGCATTCCTTTTTTGACCAGATATTCAGCTAAATCAGTGGCTGTTAAAAAACCTTTTTCCAAGGCGTCTTTCATATTTTTCTTTTTAAAAGATAAGCTAAGCAGCATATCTTTTAAGACTTTTAAGCTTAATTTAATGCTATCTGCAGTGTAGAATATGGGTTCTTTGTCTTCTTGCATATCTCTATTGTAAGAAAGAGGAAGTCCTTTCATGGTAGTAAGTAAGCTTATAAGGGAACCATAAATTCTTCCAGTCTTCCCTCTAATCAGCTCTGCTACATCGGGGTTCTTTTTTTGGGGCATAATACTTGACCCTGTAGTATAGGCATCTGATAGTTCAATAAAAGAAAACTCCTCTGTAGACCATAGAATAAGCTCCTCAGACAATCTGGATAGATGCATCATAAGAATAGAGCAATGACATAGAAACTCAATAGCAAAATCTCT
>JAOAHE010000022.1 GCA_026415415.1 Thermodesulfovibrionales bacterium
GTTAATATCCGTTGCCGCTCCGCATTCTGTACACTGGGGCGTCGCCTTCGCTTTAAAGAAAAATAAAAAGATTGCAAAAAAGTGGATTGCCGACTGCGGTGATCCTTTTATGGGAGTAACGCTTGAAACATTCAGAAAACCTTTCTCTGTCTCTGTCTAACATGTGAGCATAGGCCATTAAGTGATGGGATAGAAGGACAGGTTGAGCTCGTTGAAGGTGTGTATACCCAGGCATCACAGTGTCTAAATTCTTTTCGGAAATTTCTATTAAAACTTCTTGAAGTGTGATGATTTGTTTTATAATCTCTTTGGTCTCGTTGCGGAGATAAAGTCTAAGGTCTAAAGCAACTTGATCGTTTCTGGATCGGGCTGTGTGAAGTTTACCTCCTATATCACCTATTTTTTCAATTAACGCAGACTCAATATTCATATGAATATCTTCTAACTCAATTTTAAATTGGAAAGTTCCTGATTCAATTTCTTTAAATATTTCAGTTAATCCCTCTATTATTTTTTGAGAATCTTCTATACTGATAATTCCTTGTTTTGAGAGCATTTTTGCGTGGGCTATACTTCCTTCTATATCGTATTTCCAGAGTCTTTTATCAAATGAAATGGATTCAGTAAATTGTTCAATAATTTTAGAGGTATCCTCGCTAAATCTGCCTGACCAGGGTTTTTTCATGGGCTACTAAACTTTTAAAAAAATAGATATTTATCTAAAAAATGACAATGGGTTAAAATCTCACTTCTTTTTTATTAAGTGCTTGCTAAAAATAAAGTGTTTTCCAGTATAAAGGCTTAAAAAATTTTTATTACTTTAAATTTTTATTGAAAAATTAGCCTTTTTAATTTAGTAAAGTATATTTACAGTAATTTTCTTCCTAACATCTTTTAGATAAGAAAATATAAATATGAAATTTTTTAAAATATTGATTTTTAATGCTCCTCAACTTTTTGTTTTTGTTTTTCAGAGATCACTTTTTGGGCTATCTGCGATGGCACTTCTTCATAATGAGAGAATTCCATAGAGTACATTCCTCTACCAGAGGTTATACTGTGTAATTGATTGGCATAGGTGAGCATCTCTGCCATTGGAACAAGAGCAACAATTTTTTGACTATTATCTGGTTGAGACTCCACACCTTGGACTTTACCTCTTTTTGAGTTTAAATCTCCAATTACTGCTCCGAGGGTATCTTCTGGAGTAATAACTTCAACTTTCATTATTGGCTCTAAGAGAGTGGGTTTAGCATCCAAAAAGGCTTTCTTTAAAGCCATAGATCCAGCAATTTTAAAAGCCATCTCAGAGGAATCTACTGTATGATAGGAACCATCAAAGAGGGTAACTTTTAAATCTACAATTGGGTAACCTGCAAGGATACCCTCTTTCATTGTCTCTAAAATCCCCTTTTCTACTGCTGGTCTGTACTGTTGAGGGATAGCTCCACCAACTATTTTATCAATAAATTGGTAACCATCTCCTCTTGGCAATGGTTCGATCTCGATCCAGCAATCTCCATACTGTCCTCTACCGCCAGATTGTTTTTTATACTTACCTTGAGCTTTTGCAAAGGCTTTGATAGTCTCTCTATAAGGGATCTTAGGGGTTTTCATAATAACTTCTACACCAAATTTCCTTTTAAGCCTTTCTAAAGCTACCTCAAGATGTACCTGTCCCATTCCAGAGAGGATCATCTCTTTTGATTCCTCGTCTCTTGTAAACTTTAAAGTGGGGTCTTCTTCTAAGATTCTCTGTAAGCCAAGACTAACTTTTTCTTCATCCCCTTTAGTTTTTGGTTCAATAGCATAAGAAATTATTGGTTCTGCATATTTAATCTTCTGCACCATTAAAGGTAATTGTTCATCACATAAAGTGTCACCTACATTTGTATCTTTAAGTTTTACAACGGCAGCGATCTCTCCTGCAGAAACAGTTTGGGCTGGGATATTCTTTTTGCCTAAGAGGTAATAGATTTGTCCGATCCTTTCTTTTGCCCCTGATACTGTATTTAATACAGTGGAGTCTGCCTTTAAGGTGCCAGATAATACTTTGAAAATTGAGAATTTACCTGCATAAGGATCTGCGATTGTTTTGAATACATAAGCAGAGAAAGGATCAGTGGAGATAGGCTTGATCTCTACTGCTTTTCCGTCTTTAGTATTAATTGCATACAAGGGAGTAATCTCGCTTTTAGTTTTTGGCGATGGTAAACAAAGTAGAATCGCATCAAGTAACTGGGGTATAGCTATATTTGAGGTAGCTGAACCGCAAAGTGCTGGTATGAATTTCCTGCCAAAAGTTCCAACTCCCAGTCCTTTTAAGAGCTCTTCATTAGTGAGTTCTTCACCTTCTAAGTATTTTTCTATTAAATTATCGTCGGTCTCGGCGATCTTTTCTATAAGTTTTTTTCTGTAATCGTCATATTTAGCACTTAATTCAGTAGGTATATCCGACACCGATTCTTTACCGTTTGAAAAGATATATGCTTTTGCAGAGATTATGTCTATTATCCCTTTAAATTTTTCGCCTTCACCTATAGGAAGTTGAAGAGGCAGAACATCTATTCCAAAAGCTTTTTTTGCTTCTTCTAATGCGGCGTAAAAATTAGCAGATTCTTTATCAAGTTTATTCACGAAGATTATTGAAGGAATATTATATTCAGATGCGTAACTCCATATTTTTTTAGTTTCTGCTTTAATTCCTGATACAGCACATATAACAGTTATTACACCATCGGCAACTCTTAGACACCCTCTTGTATCCTCTACGAAGTTGATAAAACCAGGTGTGTCTATAAGGTTAATTCTTGTTCCTTTCCAGTCACAGAAAGATAAAGAAGAAGTAACGCTAATCTTCCTTGATATTTCTTCAGGCTCAAAGTCAGAGGTGGTATTACCTGCTTCTACAGTGCCAATTCTGTCAATAGCTCCAGCATTAAACAAGATGACCTCCGTGAGAGAGGTTTTTCCTGCACCACTGTGGGCGATTAAAGCAACATTTCTAATTTTATCAATGTTACTAACTGCCATTTAAAATCCCCCTTTAAATTAAATCTTAGAAAATCACTATCTCTTAAAATGCTGTTTTTTGATAAAATTTTTATGTATAATACACCAATTATTTACAAGCAAGTTCACTATTATAACATTAAACTTGAAATAAATATTATTTTTAATTGAAGTAATTTAATTGTTATGATATTGCCTCATTTATAGTCATTTCTATGATGAGTTTAGTAGAGTAAAATTATAACTGATGGATAAGTTAGAATTAGCGTTCGGATGCATTTTTTCTAAATGGGGTTATTTATGACAAAAAACGATATTATAAGTATGTTGTATGAGAAAATAGGACTTCCTAAGAAAGAAGCTAAAGAAGTAGTTAATGTACTTTTTGAGACTATGAAGAGCGCATTGGTTGCTGGAGAACAGATCAAGATAGCTGGATACGGCACTTTTAATGTTAGAAAGAAAGGCTTGAGAAAAGGTAGGAATCCTAAGACAAAAGAAGAATATGATATCAAACCAAGAAAGGTTGTTGTTTTTAAAGCTTGTTCTGAACTTAAAAAAGTGCCAAAAAAGTCTGATAATTAATTTTTTGTAAACGTAGAGGAAAAATTTTTGCTTTTAATTTATGAAGAATTTTCATAAGAAATCTCAATCATTAACTTTGTTTCCTGAGAAAATGTTTTATAAAATTGGTGAAGTAAGCAAGATGCTTGAAGTTGAGACATATGTAATAAGATATTGGGAGTCGGAGTTTCCTTTCATAAAACCTAAAAGAAGCAGTTCTGGACAGAGGCTTTATACAAAGGAAGATGTCAATATACTGAGTGAGATAAAAAAACTTCTATATTATGAAAAGTATACTATAGAAGGGGTAAGAAAAAAATTTAAAAGTAAATTTGTTTCTTCTAAGGAGCTATCAAAGGAAGAACCTAACTTCTTTAAAGTTATAATCAATGATAATGAGCAAGATTCAAAAAGAGAGATTATTGAATATATTAAAAATAGATTGCAGGAAGTTCTTAAAATGCTTTAATATTTTATGTTATATTTGTATATTTCGGGGCGTAGCGCAGTTTGGTTAGCGCACTCGCTTGGGGTGCGAGAGGTCGGCCGTTCGAATCGGCTCGCCCCGATTTTAAATATCTCATAGAAGTCTCTTCGCCTCCTCCCACAAACTGTCCATCTCTTCTAAGGTCATTTCTGATAAAGTCGTCCCGGCTTCTTTCGCTTTTTTCTCTATAAATTGAAATCTATTTATGAATTTTGTAGTTGTCTTATTAAGTGCATCTTCTGCATTAATTCCTGCAAATCTCGCAACATTTACCAAGACAAAGATTATATCTCCCAACTCTTCCTCTATATTCTTTTTTTGTTTACTTTCAATGGCGGTTTTCAGTTCTTTTAATTCTTCTTCAACTTTTGTTATAACATCTTCTATCCTATGCCAATCAAAACCCACTTTTGATGCCCTTGACTGTAGACGCTGGGCTCTTAGCAGTCCAGGAAGTTTTTTAGGAATACCTTGCAGGATGGACTCTTGAAATTTTCCTTCTTCTCTTTTTATTTCATGCCACTGCTTTTTGATTTCTTGTGTTGATGTAACCTCCATTGATGCAAAAACATGGGGATGTCTGTTGACAATTTTTTTTGAGATTTTATCAATAACATCGTAGATATTGAATTGTTTGTTCTCGGCAGCTATCTGGCAATGAAAAATGATCTGAAATAAGAGATCTCCAAGTTCTTCTTTAATTTTTTTTGGATTATTTTCTTCTATTGCTTCTACTAATTCATAGGTCTCTTCAATAAGATAAGGTTTAAGAGATTCTTTTGTCTGTTCCTTATCCCAAGGGCATCCTTTCTCTGAACGGAGCATTGCCATTATATTTATTAGTTGTTCTAATTCGTTACCCATCCTTTAACCTTTTTTACTTTTTAAGTTTATTTATTATAATTGATTTCTAACATGATAGTAGAAGATACAATTTTGATTAAGGCAAATTTAGATGTAGAGTGGACTACTTTTACTGACCTAACTTGTTGGAAGGATTGGAATAATGTAATAAAAAATATTATATCTGAGGATAAATATATTGTAACTGGGAGTTGTTTTTATTGTAACTTTATCCCTTTTTTCTTTCCTATAAGGCTTAAAGTTGATATAAAAGAGGTTAAATATAAGCATAAGGTTGTTTGGTGTACTAATAGTTTAGGGATGTTTGCTGAACATACCTTTTTGTTTAAAGACACTTCAGAAGGGGTGGTCGTTAGAAGTAGTGAGATATTCTACGGTTATTTGGTAGAGTGGGCTAAATTTCTTTTACCTAAGAAGAGATTATATTTCTTAACAAAGAAATTTCTTAATGAGTTAAAGAAAGCTTCAGAGGCAAAGTTATAATTCTTTCATTTTAGTGGATAGCTCTTTTAAAACAGTCTCAACAGGAATTGGCTTTCTTTCAACTATTTCCAAACCTATTTACTAAGAACTGTATCTATTCTTAGTCCTTCTGCAAGAGCTGAGCCTATAGAATTTGGGATACCAGTAATAAATTGTATCCATAAGGATGATATTTTTATAGCGAAAAAAGGAACTGGTATAATTAAATTTTTAAAACTACGAATTGATTTTCCACAAAGCGCAACTAAATCTCTATAACGGATGATATTAGAACCTATCTCATATATTCATGCCGTTTTATGTCATTTTTTACTATTACTTTACTAATTTAGAAATGAAGGTAACAGCATCTTGTAATGAGATAGGAGCACAATAGGAGTTTAACCACTTAGTTGTGATCATAATAGGAAGTCTTTTTGCAAGATAATAAACTATTTTATTTAAAAGAGGCACTGCTAGTCTCAAGTAATATGCTTGCCCTTACTTCAGCAACAGCAATACCCTCCGCTGCAAGTGCTTTTCCTATCATCATTCTACTTATGAGATGTGGTGAAGCCTTTTTATTTGCAGGGAGTATACCACCTAAATAAATTATTTTCTTAATTCCTCATTCCTCTTTCTTTTGCTGCTTTAGCTGCGTTAGTAGCAAGTTGAATGTCAAGTTGTTCAAAATTTTTTATGCCTAATGAATGTATTAGGTATATTAAAACTTCACACCCAGAAAGAAACTCTATAGTGTTATTTAACTACCTGTTTCCATATAAGCATTGCTGGATCGTAATCTATATCTCTTACTATCTCTTGAGCTGAAACATATGAGGCTACTATTTTATTTTCTGAGGATTCAAGTAGTTTTTTTTATTAAGTGTCTGCCGACACACCCAGGTGCCCCTAATATAGCGATATTCATAAGAAGAATTTTTTTATTTTTAAGTTGTTTTTTATGCTTATTATAGCAAATAGAAGTATTGAAAATATTGTTTTTTTCAGAACACAGAAAATTATTAATATTCCTTTATTAATAATTAAATTTTTTTATTTGATAAATGCTGTAATTATAACTTACTATCACCATGTTTTAAGAACAAAAAGCTTAAGAGGTGCAAAAGATGACACCAGGCAGCTATATTCCCACCGAGTATTTTCCTGTATTAATTCTAATGTTGGTTTCTATAGCTTTTGGTTTAGGTATTATTTTAATTGGTGGATTAGTCAGACTGAGAAGACCTTACAAGGAGAAACTGACACCTTATGAATGCGGAAATCCTATGGTTGGAGCTCCACGTGAGCAGTTTAGTATTAAATTTTATATAATCGCCATGCTTTTTGTTATCTTTGATGTTGAGGCTGTTTTCTTATATCCTTGGGCTTTAGTATACGAAAACATTGGTTTATATGCTCTAATAGCGATGATTCTTTTTATTGACATTTTACTTGCAGGCTATGTATATGCATGGTCTAAAAAAGCCTTTGAGTGGTAATGAGGAGGTCAAGAAGGCTCTATGATAATTGATGGAACGACTAGCTTGGTGGAAGTAGAAAAAGGGGTAAAACTATTACCAGGGGCAAATACGATCATAGCTGCAGTAGATAAGTTAGTTAATTGGGGGCGGTTGTCTTCTATTTGGCCCATGACATTTGGTTTAGCATGTTGTGCTATAGAGATGATGGCAACAGGAGCATCTCACTATGACCTTGATAGATTTGGCATAGTCTTCCGAGGCTCACCAAGACAATCAGATGCAATAATTGTAGCAGGTACCCTTACAAAAAAAATGGCCCCTATAGTAAGGGCTGTCTATGATCAGATGCCAGAACCAAGATATGTAATAGCCATGGGAAGCTGTGCTTGTTCGGGTGGTATATATAATACTTATTCTACCGTTCAAGGTGTTGATACAATAATGCCTGTTGATGTCTATATCCCCGGTTGTCCACCCCGTCCTGAGGCTTTATTGGAGGGCATTATCAAACTGCAAGAAAAGATTAGAAAAGAATCTTTTAAATGGAGCAGATGGAGATAAAAATGGGACCTTTGGAAATAGCTGATCTTATTAAAAGCAAATTTTCCTCAGATGTTAAAGATGTAGTTGAGTTTCAAGGTCAAGTTTCTGTTCTTATAAAGAGAGACAATGTAAGGGAGATAATGAGGTTTCTTCGCCAAACACCTGAGTTGTACTTTGATTATTTAGTTGATCTATGTGGAGTAGATTACTTAGGTAAAAAAGAGGTTAGGTTTGAGGTAGTTTATCATCTAATGTCTATTAAGTACAATCACATGATCAGAATTAAAGCTGAAGTTCCTGAAGATGACTGCTCAATAGATAGCGTGGTTGATATCTGGGCTACAGCAAATTGGCATGAAAGAGAATGTTTTGATATGTATGGAATCGTCTTTAAGGGGCATCCAGATCTTCGCAGAATACTAATGCCAGAGGACTGGGAAGGGTTTCCTCTTAGGAAAGATTATCCTCTTAAGAGTGATTTGGGTGCTAAGGAATGGAAAAAATTTAAAGAAGTAATTGAAATAGGCAAGAAGAACTTAGCATACGAGGTTCGGTAAATGTCAGTTAAAAGAGATCTTAAAACAAAATTATTAACTATTAACATGGGTCCTCAGCATCCAGCTACTCATGGAGTATTAAGGCTGGTGCTTGAACTTGATGGTGAAACGGTTGTTAATTGTAAACCTTATGTTGGCTATCTTCATAGAGGAACTGAAAAACTTGGAGAAAACAGAACTTACCCAATGGCTCTTCCATTAACAGATAGACTTGATTATGTCTCTAGCATGGCAAATAATATAGGATTTTGCGTTGCAGTAGAGAGACTTTTAGGGATTGAAGTGCCAGAGAGAGCAAAATATATAAGAACTATAATGGCTGAGCTAACGAGGATAGCAAATCATATTGTATGGATAGCTACTCATGCTTTGGATATTGGTGCTATGACAGTCTTTTTATATTCAATGAGAGACAGAGAGTGGATACTTGAGTTATATGAAATGGCTTGTGGTGCAAGACTAACTGTAACATATCCAAGGATTGGTGGTGTAAGGGCTGATGTAGATCAAGAGTTTTTAGACCATTGTTATAAGTTTACCGAGGAATTTCCAAAGCGAGTTGAACAGTATGAGACATTAATAGACCAAAATAGAATTTGGCTTCAGAGAACAAAAGGGATAGGGGTATTAACGGCTGAGGAAGCCATTAACTTAGGATTGACAGGACCTACCTTAAGAGGCTCTGGTGTCCCCTATGATGTGAGAAAGTTTGCCCCTTACGATGCTTATGACAAGGTTGAGTTTGAAGTTCCTGTTGGAAAAGTTGGAGATGTCTATGATAGATATAGATGTAGAATGGAAGAGTTTAGGCAATCAAATTCTATTATCAGGCAATGCCTTGAGAAGATGCCAAGTGGCTATGTCTTGGCTGCGGATGCTCCAGGATATGATATGGCTGCAGGACCAAGAAAGAAACCTGCACAACCTTCAGCTCCTAAAGCAGAGGGAGCAGCAGATACGCCCCAACCACCAGCAAATCAGCCTGCAGAGCAGGGTCCTGCATTTGAAGAGATATATGTAGCTACAGAAGTGCCTAAAGGCGAGTTAGGCTTTTATTTTGTAAGCGATGGCACAGGGAAGCCTTATAGAATGAGAATAAGAGCACCATCTTTTGTTCATGCCTCAGCACTACCAAAGATGTGTGAGGGATCTCTTGTTGCTGATGTAATTGCTAATATCGGAACAATAGATATTGTTCTAGGTGAATGCGATAGGTGAGAGGTATATAATGAACGAGATATTTGGAACCTTAGGTTTGCAAAATACAAGCTTTATATTTCAATTACTGATTGTTTTAGTTAAGATAGCAGTTGTAATAGCGGTTACCATGCTGCATGTAGCTTATGCAACTTACTTTGAACGTAAAGTAATCGGTCATATGCAAGTCAGGTTAGGTCCTATGAGGGTAGGTCCACATGGCTTATTACAGCCAATTGCTGATGGCGTAAAGCTATTTTTCAAAGAAGATATTATACCTACAGCAGCTGATAAGACTATATTTCAAATAGCTCCATTGGTGGCAGTCTTTGCTACTTTAAGCTCTTTAGCTGTTATTCCTTTTTTTGAGACGTTTTATATTGCTAATATAAATGTAGGTATTCTTTATCTCTTTGCGATGTCATCACTTGGCGCCTATAGCATAATAATGTCAGGCTGGTCATCCAATTCTAAGTACTCTTTCTTGGGTGGGTTAAGATCTTCAGCGCAGGTTGTAAGTTATGAGATAGCAATGGCTTTTTCATTAGTAAGTATTATGCTTATGGCGGGATCATTAAATCTTGTTGAGATAGTTCAGGCACAGCAACAGTACTGGTATGGAATGTATCTTTTCCCCCAAATTGTAGCATATGTTGTTTTTATGATAGCAGCCTTTGCTGAAACAAATAGGACTCCTTTTGATCTACCCGAAGCAGAAAGTGAGCTTGTTGCAGGTTACTTTGTAGAGTACAGTGGAATGAGGTTCGCACTGTTCTTCTTAGGTGAATATATCGGAATGATAGTAATGTCCTCATTAGCTGTGGTATGTTTCTGGGGTGGATGGACTATACCTCCTATCTTGACTCAGCTTTTCCCATTCCTCTCTAACATTCCAGGTATCTTCTGGTTCATCATAAAGGTTTACTTCCATATATTTTTATTCTATTGGGTTAGAGCGACACTACCGAGATATAGGTATGATAAGCTTATGGCATTAGGATGGAAGATTTTAATTCCTGTCGCTCTTGGAAACTTAGTAGTAACCTCAATTATAAAATATATTTTCTAAATTAGAGGGGTACTAATCGTGACTCTCAAGGAACTCATTAAAAAAGTATTTTTCATTGAGATACTTAAAGGTATGGCGTTGACCTTTAAGATGATGTGCACTCGGGCAGTTACAATTCAATATCCTAAACAGAGAAGGCGTATTTATGCTGGGTTTCGTGGGCGCCATGCCTTTGTAAGAGACCCAAAGACTCAGAAAGAGAAATGTATTGCATGTATGAGATGCGCAAATATTTGTCCATCTCAATGTATATACATAGCAAAGAAGAAAAGGCCTGAAGATGGTAAACTTTATCTTGCCCAATATGATATTGAAGCTTTGAGATGTATTTACTGTGGTTACTGTGTTGAGGTATGCCCTGTTTGTGCTCTTGTCTTAACAGAAGAATATGAGTACTCAGCTTATACCAGAGAAGAACTTTACTTTACTAAGGAGAAACTTCTTGAGAACTGGGATGAGTTTACAGCCAAACTAAAAGAAGATACTTATTTTAATAAGTTCTGGCGACCAGATGGAATAGACCATTCTAAGCTGCCAAAGGGTAAAAGAGAGCAAGGTCCTGTTCCTACAAGGCCCTTACCAATTTCAGAGCCTGAAAGTTCTCCCGAAAAAACAGAAAAGAAGGAGACCGATTAGTTATGTTACCTCAAGTGTTTTTTGCATATTTTGCTATAGTTACCATTGCCTTATCTTTAATAATCATTACAAGAAAAAACCCTGTTCATAGCGTTTTATGGATGTTAGTGTTGTTTTTTCATATTGCAGGATTATATCTCTTCTTAAATGCAGAGTTTATAGCTGCAGTACAGGTTATTCTTTATGCAGGTGCTGTTTTAGTGCTTTTCCTTTTTGTTATTATGATGCTTAATTTAAAGGAAGAGTTGTCCTCTGAAAGGTTTATTGGTGAATGGCCAATTGGTGTTGCGTTGGGGTTATCAATTCTGCTTTTTGTCTTTTTCAGTATATCAAAGTTTATAGCTGGCCCCTCTGGTGAATTTACTATAGAAAGAATTTTAAAGGAAACTCATACAAAAGCTATAGGAAAAGTTCTATATACTGAGTATATTTTACCTTTTGAGGTAGCATCATTGATATTATTGATCGCAATCGTGGGCGCGATAGTGCTCGCTAAAAAGAGGACCTAGGGGGTAGGTAAGATGGTACCGTTAGAGTGGTATATTGCGCTTAGTACTGTTATCTTTATTATTGGTGTGACAGGGTTTCTTATTAGACGTAACATAATTATAATGTTAATTTGCATAGAACTAATGCTTAATGCAGTAAATCTAAGTTTGATAGCATTTAGTCATTATCTACAGGATCTTAAGGGTCAGATACTCGTAATATTTGTAATAACAGTAGCTGCTGCAGAGGCTGCAATTGGATTAGCAATCCTTGTTGCCCTCTATAGAAATAAAGCAGTTGTCCATACCGATAAATTAACGGAGATGAAGGGATAAGATGGATAAGTACATATTTATACCACTATTACCTCTAATAGGCTTTTGCATAAACATATGGGTAGGGAAGTTTTTCAAAGAAAAGGCTCATTGGGTAGCTATCTTGGCAGTGTTAGGTTCATTTATAATCTCAGTAATGACCTTTGTTGAGGTAGTACAAGGTAAAGTCATAAATTATGATGTCTACAGTTGGGTCATATCAGGTAACTTTAAGGTTTCAATAGGTTTTCTAATAGATCAATTAACAGCTATTATGCTTATAGTTGTAACCAGCGTTAGCCTTTTAGTTCATATTTATTCTGTTGGGTATATGCATGGGGATACAGGATACTATAGATTCTTTTCTTACTTGAATCTTTTTACTTTCTCAATGCTTATGCTGGTTACTGGTAATAATTTGCTTCAGTTATATTTTGGCTGGGAGGCAGTTGGTTTATGTTCCTACTTCTTAATTGGATATTATTTTAGAAAGAAGAGCGCTGCTGATGCTGGTAAAAAAGCTTTTATAGTAAACAGGTTTGGAGATTTTGGTTTTGGATTAGGCGTATTTATGGTATTTATTACCTTAGGAACCCTTCATTATACAGATATTTTTGCTAATTTAAGTAAATTAGAAGGGCAAACCATTAATATCTTAGGCGTAGATATAAGACTTGTTACTCTTATAGCATTACTATTATTCTGTGGAGCCGTTGGTAAGTCTGCACAAATACCACTTCATGTCTGGCTTGCAGATGCGATGGAAGGACCAACACCAGTTAGTGCCTTAATTCATGCAGCTACAATGGTTACCGCCGGTGTGTTCATGGTAGCAAGATTTAATCCTTTGTATAATATGTCTGATACAGCAATGGCTGTGGTAGCTTTGACAGGTGCTATTACAAGTTTATTTGCTGCCACTATAGCATTAGTTCAAAATGATATTAAAAGGATTATAGCCTACTCTACTGTAAGTCAGCTCGGTTATATGTTTTTAGCTTGTGGGGTAGGTGCTTATGCAGCTGGTATTTTCCATCTATTTACCCATGCATATTTTAAAGCGTTGTTGTTCCTTGGTGCAGGTAGTGTTATGCATGCTATGGCTGGTCAGCTGGATATCCAGAAGATGGGCGGTTTAAGAAAGTATATGCCAATAACCTTCTGGACTTTTCTTATTGCTTCTTTTAGTATTGCAGGGATTCCAGGGTTAGCAGGCTTTTTCAGCAAGGATGAGATTCTTTGGTTAGCATACAATGGGGGTACAATTGGGAAGATAGTTTGGGTAATTGGCACTGTGGTAGCAGCATTGACAGCCTTTTATAGCTTTAGGATTGTGTTTTTGACTTTCTTTGGCAAATTTAGAGGAACTCATGAAGAAGAACATCACTTACATGAGTCCCCATCATCAATGACTATACCTCTTTTAATTTTGATGGTAGGTGCAATATCGGCAGGATGGGTTGGAATACCACCTCTTTTGGGCGGTGGTAACTGGATAGGTCATTTCCTTGAGCCTGTTTTAGGACATCCTCACGTGCATGGAACCCATGCTGAAGAGTGGATGGTCATAGCAATATCTATAGTAGTTGCTGTTGGTGGTATTTTTACTGCTGCTGTAATGTATCTTTGGGCTCCAAGCATACCTTTATTCCTTGGCAGAACTTTTAAGTCAATATATACCGTCTTATGGAATAAGTACTATGTTGATGAACTATATGATTACACTATCGTTAGACCAACAAAATGGTTAGCAAGTCGGATCTTAGTTGCAGTTACAGACGCTAAAATAATAGAAGGTATTGTTAATGGAGTGCCTAAATTAATAGCAGAGTTTGGAGAGCGATTCAGGAAGTTACAGACTGGATTTTTACAGCATTATGCAATGGGAATGGCATTTGGCCTTTTTGTAATTGTGTCTTTAGTATTTATATTTGTAAAGATATAAATTAGTATAAAGGATATTAGGAGGAAAATAATGCAAACGGGACACGATAGTCATGAAGCAGCTCACGCTCCTGTTAATACTATAGTTAGAACGCTTTTATATGTTCCTGCCATAATAGCATTAGTTTATCTCGGTGCAATTTTCTCAACAGAGCTACATTATCGCATATTGAGCTGGGTTATATTCCTTCCCATTATAGGTGGTTTTTTGATATTTTTTATTCCTCGGTGCCATGAATTTTATGCTAGAGCTGTTTCCTTAGTGATTAGCTTTATTACGTTCTTTTTAAGTTTGCCGTTGTATACAAAATTTGATAAGTCAACTTCAGCAATGCAGTTTACCGAGTACTACGAATGGATACCATCTTGGAATATTAAATACGCCTTAGGTGTAGATGGTATAAGTGTCTTATTCGTTCTTTTATCTACTTTGCTTACTATACTTTGTGTGACTGTTTCGTGGACAGCTATTACTGAGAAAGTAAAAGAGTTTTACGGCTCTTTACTTTTAATTGAAGGCTCCATGATAGGAGTGTTTTGTAGTTTAGACTTTTTCCTTTTCTATATTTTCTGGGAAGCTATGCTTATCCCAATGTATATCCTTATTGGCGTATGGGGGGGACCTAATAGGGTTTATGCAGCTATAAAGTTCTTTCTCTTCACCTTGGTCGGCAGTCTACTTATGCTTGTTGGTATAATTGTTTTGTATTTTTACACCAATAAAAGCTTTGATGTATTACAAATGATGAATACTACTTATCCTTATGCTATACAGTTATTGCTGTTCTGGGCATTTTTTGCTGCCTTTGCCGTAAAAGTGCCAATGTTTCCTGTTCATACGTGGTTACCTGATGCTCATACAGAGGCACCAACTGCAGGTAGTGTCATACTTGCTGGTATATTGATCAAGATGGGAGCTTATGGTTTTTTGAGGTTTAGTATCCCTCTTTTCCCTCAAGCAGCAAAAGATATGGCACCAGTTATGATAGTTCTCTCGGTTATAGCAATAATATATGGGGCAGTTATCTGTCTTGCCCAGACAGATTTTAAAAGGTTAATTGCTTATAGTTCTGTAAGTCATATGGGTTTTGTAACATTAGGAATATTTGCGCTAAATATGCAAGGTATTCAAGGCGGAATCTTGCAGATGATAAATCACGGGATTGTAACTGGGGCCTTATTTTTGAGCATTGGAATAATTTATGAGAGGACCCATACGAGGGAGTTGGCTAATTATGGTGGTGTTGCCACTGCTATGCCAGTATATGCTGCCTTTTTTATGGTATTTACTCTTGCATCAATAGGCTTGCCCGGTACAAATGGTTTTATTGGTGAGTTTTTAATACTTTTAGGTGGGTTCATGGCTTGGAAGTTGATGGGTATTTTAGCATGTACTGGTATAATAATAGGTGCAGGGTATATGTTATGGTTATATCAAAAGGTATTTTGGTTAGAGGTTAATCCTAATGCTCACTACCATGAAGATTTGAACGAGAGGGAGTTTTTAACATTGCTTCCTTTAATAGCCTTGGTCTTATGGATTGGGTTTTATCCAAATACCTTTTTGAGTTTTATGGAAGTTTCTGTTCAAGGGCTCCTTGACCGAGTTAATGTAGCAACAACCCAACAAATAACACAAAATATTGTAGAGGTAATAAAGTGAACATACCATTGCCAGATCTAAAACCAATAATTCCTGAATTAATCATGTCAATTGTTGCTTGTGCATTATTAACAATTGAAGTGTTTGCAAAGGACAAATCAAAGGATTTTCTTGGTGTTATATGCATTGGGGTAGCATTAGTAGTTATGTATTTTGTACCTGCAAGCCAAGGGATTACTTTTGGGGGAATGTTTGTCAGTGATGGCTATAGTTCATATTTCAAGTTAATATTTTTGATCAATCTTATTTTAACTATATTGATATCATTCAGGTTTCTCGCTAGAGAGGACGCCGAATTTGGTGAGTATTACAGTCTATTAATGTTTGCCACTGCTGGTATGATGATAATGGCATCATCAGCTGATTTAATACTGTTATATCTTGGTTTGGAATTGATGGCATTAAGCACCTATATACTTGCTGGTATAAAACGACATGACAATAGATCTATAGAGTCAGCTATAAAGTATTTCTTACTTGGAGGGTTTTCTTCAGCAATACTACTTTTTGGCATATCATTGCTTTATGGCTTAACAACCTCTACAAATATAAATCAAATAGCTGAACACTTAAAGCACAGCGAAAAAAGCTTAACATTATTTATGGCTATGATAATGATTTTATCAGCATTTGCTTTTAAGATAGCTGCAGCTCCTTTTCATATGTGGGCGCCTGATGTATATGAAGGTGCTCCGACATCTGTTACTGCTTTTATGTCAGTTGGACCCAAGGCAGCGGGTTTTGCTGTAATAGGCAGGGTATTCTTAACAGCCTTTGAGAGTATCCAAGTAGACTGGACAGCATTGCTTATAGGCTTGGCTATATTAACTATGGCTGTTGGCAATGTTTTGGCTATTGTTCAAACGAATATAAAACGAATGCTTGCCTATTCCTCAATTGCTCATGCAGGTTATGCTTTGCTTGGAATTATTGCTGGCACATCAGAAGGCTTAAACTCAGTAATGGTTTATTTATTAATTTATGCATTTATGAATATTGGTGCTTTTACTATTGTTATTTTATTAGATAAAGGTGAAAAGATCTCAGATTACAATGGACTCTCAAAAAGCCACCCTTTAGTGGCAGCAATGATGCTAGTCTTTATGTTTTCCTTAACTGGTATACCTCCAACTGCAGGATTTATAGGAAAGTTTAATATTTTTATGTCAGCAATTAATGCTGGGTATACATGGCTCGTTGTAGTTGCTGTATGTTTTAGTGCTATTTCAGCATATTACTATCTAAGGGTTATCATGAATATGTATATGAAACCTCTTGAAAGAGAGGCTATAATCTATCCTAATCCAGCAAATGGTGCAGCTCTATTGATATCATTGATTATGATATTTATTATAGGTATAATGCCATCCCTTATCATTGGTTATACCTTTGATATATTTATGTAAGTATATTATTAAAAGCATTATGAATGGGTGCTACCATGAGCTATTAAGTTGGTAGCACCTATTTTTTTGCGATCCCCTTTTTGTTATAAGAAATTTAGTCCTTCCAAAGGTGTGTGTTTAATTATTAAAGGACCAATCTATTAAAAGATTATTTCATTATGCATTTATCATAAGATTGTACTAGCGTTTAAAAACAAAAACATTACTGTTTTTTAATATTTTTAATATCTTAATATGAAAATAATTTTTTGATAAAAATATGAAGTAGATGAAAAGATTAAATGAAAATTCTAAGAGTTTTTATGATAACTTGGTGAATATTAAAGCATTTTATTTAGTTAAAGGTATTAAAAACATAAAAGGCATATGATTTGAGCTTATTTTTACTTAACACTAAGAGATCTCTTAAAAGAATCTGTATTTTATTGAAAACTTTATTTTTTCTTATAGTTACAGTGATTGTATTGTAATGTGTAAAGTTTATCAATGGTAAAATAACTTTAATCTTTTTGTAGATGTTTAATATCTTTTCCTTCGTCTTGGTTAAAGTTATATTTGCTCAAAGAGTTAAATAAGTAGTATATTAAATACTTTAGTTTTTAATTTTGTTTTTCAAAAATTTTTTTTAAGCCTTATTATGATTAAGTTAAACATAGATAAAAAAGAGTTTTTAAGGAGAATTAAAGAAGGGCAGATACCTACTTTGTATATTGAGATGCCTTTCAATGATCCATCTCATATTTATGAGATTTATTGTAAAGATTATTTAGGAGATACAAAAAATAGTATTATACTTGAGAGTTTAAAGGGTAACTTTAAGATAGCCAGATATTCCTTTATTGCTTCAAATCCTTTTATGATTATAAGGCTTAAAAATGGTTTTTTACAAAAAACTACTGATAATTATTCTTTGGCAGATGATTTAAATGAATCAAAACCTGTTAAATTTCTTAAAGAAATTATCTTTTCATATCCTCAGAAACCAAGTAAAGAAATACCCCCCTTTCAAGGTGGTGCTATTGGCGCCTTTAGCTATGATTTTGTTAGGTATATAGAAAAAATACCTAATACTGCTTATGATGATCTATCTTTGCCCGATATGCATTTTCTTTTTGTAGATATGGTTATTTCCTTTGATCATTTAAAGCAGAAAGCATGGATAGTCTCTTCTCCCGGAGCTTATAGGATTATAAAACTTAGAGAAAAAATGGAAAACATTGATTGGGAGTCTATCTATGAAGAGACAGAGAACAACATAGCTCTTGTTTATTTTGCAATTAAACAAAAATTATCTATGCAATATTTAAACAAAGAAGAGGTGTTGAGTGCTTCAAATATAGAACCATTAATTAATTATGAGATGTCAAAAAGGCAATATATGGATATGGTTAAGAGAGCAAAAGAATATATTGCTGCTGGCGATATTTTTCAAGCTAACCTTTCTCAAAGGATCTCTACATTAATAGGCAACACAAATACTTGGAGAATTTATAAAATTTTGAGAAAGATTAACCCTTCCCCCTTTGCTTTTTACGCTAATTTGGGAGATTATCATGTAGTAAGTTCTTCTCCAGAGCGGTTAATAAGGGTAATGAATAATGTGATTGATACAAGACCCATTGCAGGTACTCGTCCTAGGGGAAATAATTATAGTGAAGATGAACTCATGAGGAAAGAATTACTGTTGAATGAAAAAGAAAGAGCAGAACATATAATGCTTATAGACCTTGAAAGGAATGATATAGGAAGGGTGTCCAGATATGGCACTGTGGAAGTTGATGAGTTGATGATTACTGAAGATTACTCTCATGTAATTCATATAGTATCAAATATTCGAGGCATATTACAGACAGGAAAGACTTGTCTCGATGTATTAAGAGCTACTTTTCCAGGAGGGACAATAACTGGAGTGCCAAAAGTACGGTGTATGGAGATTATTGATGAGTTGGAGCCTGTAAAGAGAGGACTTTATACAGGCTCCTTTGGTTATATTACTTTTTCAGGTAATATGGATATGAATATAGTGATAAGGACATTTACAATAAAAGAAGGTATCGCTTATGTTCAAGCAGGAGCCGGTATTGTGGCTGACTCAGACCCGGAAAAGGAGTATTACGAAACTCTTAAAAAGGCTGAAGCTTTAATTAAGACTCTTAAGATGATTTGAAAAGTAAAAGGCAGCGGGGAAAATATAAATGGAAAGAGTGGATTGTATAATTTATGGAGATTATTTAATCACTATGAACGAGCAGTTTGAAATATTTAGAGATGGTGGGATTGCTATTAAAGATAGAAAAATTCTTTTTGTTGGTTCATCAGAGGATTTAAGAAAGCAATATTACTCTGAGATTACAATAGATGGTAAAGGAAAAGCTGTTTTACCTGGTTTGATTAACACACACACACATGCAGCGATGGTTTACTTCAGAGGTCTTTCTGATGATATACCTCTTAAAGAATGGCTTGAGCAGCATATCTGGCCAGCTGAAAATAGGTGGCTCAGCAAAGAGTTTGTTTATGATGCTACAGGACTTGCTTGCTTAGAGATGTTGAAAGCGGGAATAACTACTTATCATGATATGTACTTTTTCAGTGATGAGACTGCAAAAAAAACTAAGGAAATGGGGATGAGGGCTGTTCTTGGTGTAGGTATACTGGATTTTCAAAGTGCTTCTGCAAAGACAACCGATGAGTATTTAAAGAATGCCTACGAGTTTGTTAATAGATGGCGGGGTGATAGCCTAATAACTCCTTCAATAGCTCCACATGCTATATACACCTGTAGTACTGAAACCCTTAAAAAAGCAAAAGAACTGTCAGAAAAATTGCAAGTCAATGTTCACATTCATCTTTCTGAGACTCAATGGGAAGTCAACTATATTAGAGCTCTATATAATAAATATCCTGTGGAGTATCTTGATTCCATAGGTTTTCTTGATAATACTGTTACTGCAGCTCATTGCGTTTGGTTAGAAGACAAAGAGATTGATATATTAGCCAAACGAAAAGTGGGTGTTTCTCACTGTATGGAAAGCAACTTAAAGTTAGCATCAGGTTTTGCTCCAGTTGTGACTATGTTGAATAGTGGTGTAAAAGTAACCTTTGGTACTGATGGTGCAGCAAGTAATAATGATCTTAATATTTTTAGTGAGATGGCAACTACTGCAAAGGTCCATAAAGCATTAGCAAACAACCCTACTGTTTTAGATGCAAAAACAATACTTCTGATGGCAACTCGTTGGGGAGCTGATGTTCTTGGGTTAGGTGATAAATTAGGTAGCATTGAGAAAGGAAAGTTAGCAGATATTATCACTTTGAATCTTAAAAAACCACATCTAATGCCAATTTATAACATATATTCACAAATCGTTTACTCTGCTTTGGCATCAGATGTTGTGGATGTTTTGGTAGATGGAAAAGTAGTCATCAGAAATGGGCAACATATCTTTTGTTCCGAAGAAGAAGTATTAGATAAAGCTTTACAATGGAGTTATAAGATAGGTCAGTTTGATAAAAAGTTATAATTCTTATTTTTTTATTATTTTAGCCATTGCAGATGCTATTAACTCACCATCTGTTTTTCTTGTAAGTTTTGCTTGAGCTAAGGTTAGACGCGATGTTTTTTTTGTAACTTCGGCTTCAATTAAAGCAGTTTCACCGACTTTCAGAGGGTTTTTGAATCTAACTGTAAGCTCAGCTGTTATTGGTAAAGAGCCTTCTTCTATGGCAGCGTATACCATTGCCTCATCTAAAAGTGTGCATATTATCCCGCCATGCACTATACCTTTGTATCCTTGATAAGTTGACGAGGCAGTAAATTGAGAGAGTATTTTTCCATTTCTATTTAAGAACTCAAGCTTTAGCCCCTGATGATTATTTTTACCACAAGCGAAACATGTATCATCATATATAAGTACTAGCTCATCTTTCATCTTATTTGTTCATCATCTCAAGAAATTCTTTATTTGTTTTGGTAGCACGAAGTTTACTAAGTAAAAATTCCATACTTTCTACTGTAGTCAAAGGATTTAAAAACTTTCTTAAGATCCAAGTTTTATTTAAGGTTTCAGGATCTAATAGCAGTTCTTCTTTGCGTGTGCCTGATGCATTTATATCAATACTTGGAAATATCCGTTTGTCTACAAGTTTTCTGTCCAAATGAACTTCCATATTACCTGTACCTTTGAACTCTTCAAATATTACATCATCCATCCTGCTACCTGTATCTATCAGAGCGGTTGCTATGATTGTCAAGCTTCCACCTTCTTCAATGTTCCTTGCCGTCCCAAAAAATCTTTTAGGTCTTTGTAAAGCATTAGCATCTAGACCTCCTGATAAAACTTTACCACTGGTAGGGGTTATGGCATTATAGGCACGGGCTAATCTTGTGATACTATCTAAAAGGATTACAACATCTTTTTTATTCTCAACCATTCTTTTGGCTCTTTCAATAACCATCTCTGAGACTTGACAATGTCTTTGAGGATGTTCATCAAAGGTAGAACTAATTATCTCAGCACTTGTAACCTGTCTTTTCCAGTCTGTAACTTCTTCAGGTCTTTCATCTATGAGAAGGATAATTAGGTGGATATCAGGGTGATTTTGTTTAATAGCTTTTGCGATTGATTGCAGTAACATAGTTTTTCCTGTCCTTGGCGCAGCTACGATAAGACCTCTTTGTCCCATTCCTATTGGAACCATTAAATCCATAACTCTCATGGAGTAGTCAGTTGGACTATATTCAAGGTTAATTTTTCTTGTTGGATAGTAGGGAGTAAGATTATCAAAAAGGGGTCTATTTATATTATCTTCAGGATTCTCGTTATTAATTTTTTCTACTTTTAGTAAGGCAAAGTATCTTTCATTTTCTTTTGGTGGTCTAATTTGACCAGTAACGGTATCGCCTGTTCGTAAGGCAAACCTTCTGATTTGGGATGGTGACACGTAAATGTCATCAGGTGATGGCAAGTAGCTGTAGTCAGGGGACCTAAGGAACCCAAAGCCATCTGAAAGAGTCTCTAATACACCTGAACCTATCACACTGCCAGCTTTTGCTGATTGTGCTTGGAGGATTGAGAAGATTATATCCTGCTTGCGCATATTTGTTGCGTTGTCAATATTTAGTTCTTTGCCTAATTGGATTAAATCGTCAATAGATTTTTGCTTCAATTCGGCTATTGATATGTGATTGTCCATACTTCAAAAACTCCTGTAATAATTTTTTCTTAATAATTAATAATTATCTCTATTGTTGAGATAATTAAATTTAAAAATTTCTAAAATTATATAAGTGGCTTTTATTTATCTTTTAAAATGCACTTAAAATAGTATTTAAAAAATCCTTAAAGATCTATTAATTATATTATTTGAGAGTGATTAATCTTAAACTCTCTCTTCTCATAAATTTAATCAACCAAGACTCAGTTTAAACTGAGTCAGCAGGCAATGTGTGGTGAGAATTTAACAAGACTTAAAAAATTTTCTCTTCATAATTTGTTATTGAAATAAAAATCAATCTCCTCAATACATAAGAAAAGACCACTCATTCTAATAAAAATATACTGATGAGGATAACTGAAGTGAGTATTTGGTTTACCAATTTAATTGCTTATTATATTTAACACATCATTTATAGGAAAATCAACTTTAAAAAAGTATGCATTTAAGATACAAGATATTTAAGTGTTTGTCAAGAATTATGTTTTTTACAATATAAGTATTATATTTTTTTCAAGACTCAAGGTTTATCTTGATGGCTTTTGAGTTTTTTAAGATAAAAGTTAAACGATTTATTTTTTAATATTCATAAAATAAAAGGCGATTGCGATAAGTAGGATTCCGACTGATAGCATTAACAGATTAATCATGTCCCAATTATTTTGGTCTATTGAGTATTTAAAAAAAAGCACTATTAGTACCATCAGTATAACTTTTGCGATCTTTTCTTTTAGTTGGTCAAGGGAGTGTATCATTAAAATCTTTGAAGATTTTGTGTCTTTCTCAATATGTTCTATTTTGCTGATAAATAATGTGTATAGCCCTAAACCAAAAATTAAAAGAACTGTAGCGATTAAATAATTATCAACTGCTCCAATAATTTTGGCAATAGCTTCTTTTTGTAAGTATTCAATATTAGGTGTTCCTGCAAAAAATGATGAAAATACTTTTTTTATCAAAGTAATAATATCATAAGTTCCTAAAAAAACCATTAATGTAGATGCTAAAAGAGAAGCTATGACCGCTACAATTAAAATTAATCTACTTTCCCAAAGAAGTCTTTCTAATACTTTTATTGTAAAAGTCTCAAATTTTTTCATATTTTATTTTACAACATAATTATAGTTTTATATTTTAAATAGCATAACTAATCTTGAAATAAAAATACCAAATTATAAAGATTTATTTAAGAGACTTAGATGGATATGTAAAGGGGATAGAAGGTTTTGTGGCGACCGTGACTTAATACTAATTTTTGCTTTATAAGAAAAAGTAAGATAGGCTATAAAAGTTTCTATTTTATTTTTAGAGTTTTTTATTAACCTGTGTAGTAAAAGGTATTAAAAAACTAAGTAATTTATCATTAGTGTTGTAGGTGACTTATATACTTTTGATTTGTAATTTTTAATGGTGTATAGGTTAAAATTTTAAGCGTTTTAGAAGTTATATTTATACTTTTTGATTTTTAGGTGGTATATATTTGATATGAAAATCTTGCTTATTTACCCATACTTTCTCGATAAAAGGATTACTTCAGAAGATATAGAGGCTATTCCTATTGGACTTTATTACATAGGGGCATACCTCAAGGAGAATAATTATGATATAGAGATACTAAACTGGTTTGATATAAACATAACAATTGAAAAGATTGAACGGACTTTAAAAGAAAAAAAGCCTAATATAATAGGGTTCTCTATTGTCAATGCTAACAGATGGGGTGCAATAGATATAGCATATATTGCTAAAAAGATAAAACCGGATGTGAAGATTGTTTTTGGAGGTGTTGGGGGTACTTTTTTATGGGAACATCTACTAAGAAATTTTCCCTTTGTTGATTATATAGTTATAGGAGAGGGAGAAAGAACTTTTTTTGCATTAGTAGAAAACCTTAAAAATCATGATTATTATTCACTAAAAAAGATTAAAGGTTTAGCATTTAGAGAAGGAAATAAGATAGTTTTTAATGGATACCCTGACCTTATAGAGAATATTGACGAATTACCCATGCCAGCTAAGTATTTTGATTTTCAACACATAAGCTCTTCCCGGGGGTGTCCTTCAAATTGTTCTTTTTGTGGTTCTCCCCAGTTTTGGGGACCAAAGGTGAGATTTCATAGCCCAGAGTATTTTGTAGGACAGTTAGAGAAACTTTACCTAAGAGGTATAAAGTTTTTTTATTTCTCCGACGATATATTTACTCTAAAAAAACAGAGGGTAATAAAGATATGTAAGATGATAATAGAGAGGGGTTTAAATATAACTTTCTATGCCATCTCAAAGGTTAACTATGTTGACGAAGAGATAGTTTACTGGATGAGGTTGGCAGGATGTATTCAGATTAGTTATGGAGTAGAAAGTGGTTCAGAGATTATTAGAAAGAATTTGAATAAAGATATAAAAACTGAGCATATTAAAAGAGCTTTTTCAGTAACAATGAAATATGGCATACTGCCAAGGGCATATTTTATTTATGGTTCGCCAGGTGAGACCATAGATACTATTGAAGAGACTATTAATCTTATATTGGACATAAAGCCGCTAAGTATTATTTTTTACCTATTAATGGTTTTCCCTGGTACTGCTTTATATGAAAAAAATAAGATAGATGCCAAGATAGAAGATGAAATCTGGCTGCAGAGAATTGAAGATATCCCATATTTTGAGATTGATCCCAGCTTAAGTATGGAATCTGTCTTATTATTTGGAGAGAAACTAAGAAATACCTTTTATAGAAAGTTACCTGATTTTGTTAATTCTATTGAGTTGATAGAAGATAGGACTTTATTTAAGAAGCATTCAGATTTTTTATCAAGGCTTGGATTGACATTTAGCCATGGTGATTACTCAAATATTAAAGTTATTGCAGATAAAGATAAACTATCAGAAGATCTTTTTAAGAAAGCCTTAAGATATCACCCTAACGAAACGGCTTTTCTTGGTATGGGGATTATAAAACAGAAACAAAAGCGTTTTGAAGAGTCAGTAAAAATACTTACTGAAGGCTTATCATATTTTCCTCAAGATCAATCTTTATCTATATGTCTTGGGATAACATATATGAACTTGAAAATGTACAGTAAAGCTTTAGATATATTTAAGGGATGTTCTCAAACTCCTGAGGTTTTAAAGTATATTACTATTTGTAAGGACTTATTAGGTAGTAGGCAGTAGAAAATTTTTACGGCTCTTTTTTTAAAAGATGAATAGCTTCGGTTATTTTTTGGAACTCTTCTATACTTAAGGTCTCTGCTCTTCTTTTTGGGTCAATATTGCAGGTTGTAAGTATCTCAACTATTTCTGATGAAAGATTGCTTAATGCATTTGAGATAGTTTTCCTTCTTTTGTTAAAACTTTCTTTTATTACCCTAAAGAATAATCTTTCATCTGATACTTTAACTCTTGGCTCAGGCAAAAATTTCATATGAATAACTGCTGAGTCAACTTTTGGTTTTGGTCTAAAAGCACCTGCAGGGATTAGAAAAGCTATTTTTGGCTCTGTATAGTATTGTATTACCAAAGTCAAGAAACCGTAGTCTTTTGAATTTGGTTTTGCAACTATCCTTTGAGCAACTTCTTTTTGTATAGTTAAAGTTATAGATTCAATATGTTCTTTTGCTTTGATAAGTCTTAATAAAATAGGTTTTGTTATATAATAAGGTATATTTGCTACGACTTTGAATTTTTCAAGTAACTCGTAATTATACTCTAAGGCATCACAATGGACTGTTTCTATGGTGGGGATGTTTTTAGTTTTTTGATTTAAAGAATAAAATAGTTCTTTATCATATTCAATTGCAATAACCCTATTGCATGAATTTGCAAGCAGTAAAGTTAAGTTTCCATATCCTGCACCTATCTCAACGACTATATCGTCTTTATTAATTTGGGCAACATTGATAATTTTTCTTAGGATTGAGGGGTCAAAAAGAAAGTTTTGACCAAGATATTTTTTAGTTTTAAAAGTTCTCATTCCTATTTTATATTTGTCTCAAGTCTTTAGTGTAGTTGCCTGTTTTAAAAATTCCCTTTTACTACGCTCAAAATCAATAATTTTGGGGTGTTGGGTTTTAAGGTATTTTGATATATATTTTTTTTCTGGATCAAACTTTTTAAGCTGTAATTGAGGGTTGAATATTCTAAAATAAGGACTTGCATCAAGACCACATCCTGTTACCCATTGCCAGTTGCCGACATTTTGAGCCATATCAGCATCTACTAAGTTTTTGTAAAAAAATTGCTCACCCCATCTCCAGTCAATCATTAAGTTTTTTACCAAAAAACTTGCTGTTATCATGCGGACTCTATTGTGCATCCAACCTTCCTCATTAAGCTGGTTAATCCCTGCATCTACCATTTCATAGCCTGTTTCTGCTCTTTTCCATTTCTCGAAAAGTTCAATATCATATTTCCATTTAAACTTACGCCAACTTTCTTTGTACTCAATATTTTTTACATAAGGATTCAGATAAAGCCAAATTCTATAAAACTCAGACCATGCTAATTCGGATATGAATTTTTGGTTGTTAGGATAGCTTAATGCTTTTTTATAGACATAGCGATGAGATATAGCACCAACCCGAAGATAAATGGAAAGACCGGAGGTTGCCCCTGCTGATGGATAATCTCTGAGAATCTCATATTTGGATAACTTTTTTGTAAGAAATTCTTCAAAAGAGTCCAAAACCTCTTTTTCTGTTTTGAACCATAATTTTATGATGTTGCCTTTTACTATAGTAGGTAAGGAAGTATTTTTAATCTTTAAAGTTGGAGTAAATAGGAGGTTTGGTTTTGAGTAAATCTTTGGTGGATTATTATTTAAATAGGTCAAAAATATTTTTTTAAAGAAAGGGGAGTATATTTTTTTAAAATTTTGCTCTTGATAAGGTAGTAAGAATTGATTTATAAGATCGAATTTTATTTTCCTTTTTTCACACTCAAGTTTTAAATAATTGATTTTATCTATAGAGTGAGGTTCAACATCAAAAGAGTGCCTTACTGAATCAGGTCTTGAAATATCAAGGAATTGGCCAAAATCCTCCAGCTTGATTATATAAAGTTTAGATTTGAGCTTTTTGAGCTCCTCTGAAAACTGTGTAACATATTGGAAAAAAAGAGATTTTATATTATCACCGTGTTCTGTTTGGTTAAATTGATCTAACAAAAAAAGTGGGATTATCTCATTATCTTTATAGCCCTCAAAAAGGGCGTTATCTAAGAACCTGAAATCTCTTGAAAAGATTGCAACTATTCGCATATTTTTGTGTTATATAGATTAATTAGAAAGATATCAATATGCCTAACACTATACTAAAAATGCAGGTTAAGTGTTTTCTTACTATTATGTATCAGATAATTTTTTGATTAAGCTTATCGATCTGAGCTAAATAAAAAGGATAAGGACTTTATAATGCCCTTATCCTTTAAAGGTTTAAAGTAATTTATTACTTTACATCCCCGTAATAACGCCACCTAATTTGAAGATTGGTAAGTATAAGGCTATAACAATAAAACCAATTGTAATTCCTAAAAACACAATCATTAAAGGCTCCAGTAAGGTAGTTAAGTTTGCAACAGCTTGTTCAACTTCATCATCATAGAAATCAGCAATTTTTGTTAGCATCTGTTCTAAAGCACCTGTGGACTCTCCAACGTTTATCATCTGTACGACCATAGGTGAGAAGATCTTGGATTTTGAAAGGGTCTCAGAGATTGTTTTCCCTGTAGTAACTTCAGTTTTTGTCTGTAAAACCTCTTTTTCTACTATTTTATTCCCTGCTGATTTAGCACAAATCTCTAAGCTTTCTAATATAGGAACACCGCTTCCTATGAGAGTACCCAAAGTGCGAGTAAAACGAGCAACTGATACCTTTTTGATCAAATCTCCGAAAATAGGTAAGTCTAATAAGAACCTATCAGTTACTTTCCTTCCATTTTCTGTTTTACGATATTGTCGTATTGCTATTATAAAGGCGATAATGCTCATGAGAATTATTAACCCACCTATCCCACCAATAAAATTACTAAGCCCGATAACGATTCTTGTAGGTAGTGGTAAAGCCACCCCCATCTCAGAGAATATTTTGGAAAAAATTGGTATTACAAAAAGCATAATTATGGCTACAACTAAAACAGCTACTGTAATTATTATAGCAGGATAGATCATCGCTCCTTTGACTTTCTTTTTGAGCTTCATGATCTTTTCCATGTAATTAGCAAGGCGCATTAAGACGATGTCTAAAACACCACCTGCTTCACCAGCAGCAACAAGGTTAATATAGAGTTGATCAAAGATGGAAGGATGTTTTCTTAAAGCATCAGCTACGGTTGAGCCAGTCTCTATGGACTCTTTAACCTGTGTTAAAACATTTTTGAGAGTTTTATTCTGAGTTTGCTTTGAAAGTATCTCAAACCCTTGAACTATCGGTATACCAGAAGAAAAGAGGGTAGCAAATTGACGGGTAAATACAACAAGGTCTTTGTCTGAGACCTTTCCGAGTTTTGTTCTAAGTTTAGGAGCTGTTTTCTTTTGTTCAACTACAGAGGTTGGTATAATTCCCTGTCGCCTTAAGTCAAATATAACATCATCTTTTGTTGCTGCAACCATCTCTCCACTTTGAATGACACCTGTCATTGATTTGCCAGTCCATTTAAAGGTTGTCATACTATACTCCTTGAGAATAGATAATTTTTCTAAAGTATATCTAATTTTTTCCCTCTTTGCAATATCCTGTATAAGCTACAGACATATGCGACATTTCTCCCTTTTCAATTATAAAATCTATGGGTGTCTTTTTGTTAAGTGATTTATGAATTCTTTTGGTATTATAGAAGATTAGATAATCTGCAAGAGCTTGATTAAAGAGTCTCTTGTCATGGATTATATCAAGATGATTGTCTATAAATTCCTCCTGTATGGTTCTATTATATCTTTCTATGTGAGCATTGATTTTTGGACATCTGGGATAACTAAACAACTGAGGAATGCCGTCTTTTTTAAGAGCTTTATCAAATTCTCCAAGATTCTCTGAACCATTATCTGACTGCCAGACCTTTATTTCACAAGGATACACCATTTTAAACCTCTCATAGAAGTCTTTCATATTTTTGCTGTTTTGTCTCTTATAGTTCAGTGTCAATGCAAATTTCCCCGTGGCATCTATAGCGCTAAAGAAGTAATCCTTAATACCATCGGTTATCCTCTCTATCGTATCAGAAACTATATGCCCTAATTCTTCATGTCTTGGCGGATGTTTTACCTTTGTCCTTTTCTGCCTATGTTTACTATTGTCCGCCCACTTACTATCAGGATTGTGATATATCCTGCCTGTCTTCTGAAAGAAAAAGTTATGCCTTTTGATGATATTGCCAATAGTAGGCTCAGATACTGTCTTTAATCCTTTGTCCTTACAGTATTCATCTAACAGTGGCTTTATCTTTTCTTTGCCAAGTCTCGGATACCTTTCTCTCAATCCCCTTATAAAATCTACTATCTCATGTGATATCTTTGACTTCCTTGTCCTCTTAGGTCTTGTGCTATAAGGCATTAATGCCTCAAGTCTTCCTCCGTTTCCTTTAAGCCTCTTACGCCATTTGCTTATTAGCTTTCTGTCAACTCCAAATGCCTCCTTTGTAGCCTCCTCCCCATGTTTTTCATAAAACCTGATAATATTAAGCC
>JAOAHE010000023.1 GCA_026415415.1 Thermodesulfovibrionales bacterium
ATTTTATATCATCCTTAAACCTAATAAAAGAGGAGGCTTTTACTTTTTTTGAGAGTTGCCTATCGGCAAATTTGGGGTAACAATTTTTAATTGACAAAAACATTCCTTTTACTGTATGCTTTAAAGCTTGAAGCGTAGTTTTTTCGATTCTAATCTTAAAAGGAGGGTAGGGAATTGTATGCTTTAGGTACCCATCTTTTGGTGGAATTGAAGGATTGTAATCCTGAGCTTTTAAAAGATCTTAACAAAGTCAAAGATTCTCTAATTAGCGCTGCAAAACAAGCAAAAGCAACCATTGTTGATGTATCATTTCATGAGTTCAATCCTTTTGGTATAAGTGGTATGGTTGTTATTGCTGAATCTCATTTATCTATACATACCTGGCCTGAGTATGGGTATGCTGCAGTTGATATATTTACTTGTGGTGATATTATTAAACCAGAAGTAGCTGCTCAATACCTTATTGAGAAATTTGAAAGTAAAAATCCATCTGTTTTTGAGATGAAAAGAGGAATTCTTTCTCCTTTTAATGAAAAACTTCCTCACAAGGTAAGCAATGCTGAACTCCAAATGGTTTTTTGAACAGACAAGCAATGAAGAAGGCTCGTTTTATTCATTACAAGAGGTAATTTACAGTAATTTTTCAGGTTTTCAGGACATTAAAGTTATAAAATCAGGCGCTTTTGGTAAATGCCTAATCTTGGATGGAAAGATGCAATCAGCTGAATCTGATGAGTTTATTTACCATGAAGCGCTTATACACCCTTCTTTGTTTTCTCATAGGCAGCCAAAGAGGGTTTTTATTGCAGGAGGCGGAGAAGGCGCCACCGCAAGAGAGATACTTAAACATAAGAGTGTAGATGAGATAGTAATAGTAGATCTTGATAGAGAGGTGATAGAGATTAGTAAAAGGTATCTGTATGAGTGGAGCCAAGGAGCTTTTGAGAATGAGAAGGTAAAACTCTATTATGAAGATGCAAGAGAATTTATTAAGAGAGAAGGTTTTTTTGATGTTATAGTGCTTGATTTACCTGAACCTACTGAAGGTGGACCTGCTTATTTGTTGTATACCAAAGAATTTTATAGTCTTGTCTTTGATCATTTAACTGAAGATGGTATAGCAGTAACTCAAGCAGCTTCAAGTGCTGTGCACAACTTAAAGGTTTTTACTTTAATAGCCAAGACTCTTATGAGTGTTTTTCCTATTGTAAGACCTTATACAGCAAATATACCGTCTTTTTTTACTCCTTGGGGTTTTGTATTAGCATCTAAGAGATATGATCCTCTTCAACTTTCTCCAAAAGATATTGATAGGAAAATTAAAGATATAGATTCTCAATTACAATTCTATGACTCCGAAACACATTATCACATGTTTAGCCTTCCCAAGTATATCAGAACAGCAATTAAGAAGCAGAATCAAATAATTTCAGACAAAAAACCAGTTTCTTTTTATTGATTTTAAAAATCTTGCTTAATACTATCTACCATTTCTTTTAAACATTTGTCCATAAGATATAAAATACTCAGATGATGTTATCTCTTCTAAGGAAATGGGGGTTTTTTGTCTCCAACAAGGGTACCCTTCTACTATACCAGGTAAGTTTTGTTGATTGATAGTTCCTAATATATCATCAAGGCTAACAGATACTAAGAAGCAAGGTGCTTTTGCAAGATATTCATAAATAGCAAGGCAAAGTTCTTTTGGCATATCAATTTGTTGTAATAATTCAACATAATTATCAGAAAGGATATTTTGTTCATAAAGGGCTTTAAGAAGTAACTCTTTATCTCTGTATCTATCATTTAGATGTTTTATGTACCTTTCTTCATTCAGATATAATCCTAACTCCTTTTTAACTTCAATATCCTTTGCAAGCCAAAATCCTCTACAAGTAGCCAAGTCATGGGTAGTTACGGCACATAGGGCTTTTTGAGGATATGCCCAGGGTGGCTTAAAAGATGGGTCAGGATAGTTTCTCTCAAAATATAAGATTTTGTATGATAACATATTAAAATCTTGAAGTCTGTCATAAACATTTTCACCGACTGTACCCAGATCTTCAGCAATTACAAAGGTTTTATTTCTGATACTTTCAAGGGCTATTATTCTCAAAAGGTCTGAGGATGGGTAACTTACATAGGCACCTTCAGCTGGTAATTTTCCTTGGGGTATCCAAAAAAGCCTAAATAAACCGAGAGCGTGATCTATCCTAATAGCACCAGCATTTTTCATTGTTTTTCTAATTGTTTGAATGAATAACTCATATTGATTTTCTTTTAATAAATGGGGGATTAAAGGTGGGAATCCCCAGTCCTGCCCTGTTGGATTAAAATCATCAGGTGGTGCTCCAACATTCATGTTTAAGGCAAAAATGTCCTGGTAATGCCATACATCGCTACCTGTTATTGTTGAACCTATGGCAAGATCAAATATTAACCCTATAAGCATTGTCTTTTTTAAGGTATTAGAAATTTTTTTTATCTCTTCATCTATTAACCATTGTACATAGCTATGATATAGTATCTCGTCATTGTATTGTTCAACTAAATTCTTAAAGTTATCATCTGTAGGTTTTTGTTTTTCCAGATCCCATTGTCTCCAGTCATTGATTTTTATATCATTATAAATTGACTGATATAGGGCAAAGTATAAAAGAGGGGTACCTTCCTTTTCAATATAAGATTGAAAAGCTTGCCCTCGGACAGAAGAATTTATAAAATGATTCTTGTAAAAATTTTTAAAGGTAGTTCTTAGTAAGTTTTCTTTTAGTTGTGCTAATGAGGTGTAATCGATTAAATCATTTGTTGTAATTTTCTTTAATTCTTCTTTAAAGGTGTCTTCTTGAATTAAAGCTTGCGCCTCTTCCGATTCTAAAATATCTGGAACACTGAGGATATCAAGATAAATAAAGTTTTTAAATAGCCTACTTGTAGGTGAGTAGGGGCTTATGTCATAAGGAGCTAAATTAAGGGTAGCATGCAAAGGATTTAAAGCTATAAAGTCTCCTCCTAAATCAGAAAGCCATTTTGTCAAGACTTTTAAGTCTGTGAAATCTCCGCAGCCCCAATTTCTCTTAGATTTTATAGAATATAGATTACAAGTTATACCCCATAGCTTTTTATTTTCTTTTTCAAAATATTCAGGTAGATAACATGAATCAGGCGCTATTATTAGTTTGAATCTACCTAAGATTTCCTTAGAATCTATGAAACATTTAATTGTTATGTTGTAATATCCAATCTCCCTGCTGATTCTATCAAATATTTCAAGTTTAATATATCTTACACCATTAATCCATTTTTGCTCTAATATATTTATGGATTCACTGTAAAAGTTTAACACCTCTGTTTCATGCTGTTCATTTTCAATAAGACAAGATATAGATATGGAGTTTTCTTTAGATTCTTCAACGGGGATATGGATGGGTATCCTGAATGGTTGATCATGTTGTGAGATGACTTTTACAGGCTCTATCATTGATAACCATGGTTTGTCGTAAATTTTTATAATTTCTGTGAGTATATCTTCAGCTGTATCAATCTTAAACTTCATTGCTTTTAGAATGGCCTCTTTTGTCTCTTGAGAGGTAACATGTTTTATGCCTAAGAAGTCCCAATACTCAAAAACTATACCGCATAATGATGCTAACTCATCTATCAGTTCGTTGCGTGATTTCATAAAGTTATCAAGATACTATAGTAAATGGGAAAGTTTTTAAGATTGCTCCTTTTTAATTAGTTATATATCTATCTTTTTCATTGTATCATTATTTATAGAGTAAATAATAGTTTTTTTTCACCATTTGGTGGAAAATGTTAAAATATTAAAATGGCTTTAAACCAATTGCTAATAGAGGGTGCCAGGCAGAATAACCTTAAAAACATAAGTCTATCAATACCTCATAATAAGATCATCGCTATAACTGGAGTATCTGGCTCAGGCAAGTCTTCCTTGGCTTTTGATACTATTTTTGCGGAAGGTCAATGGAGATATATTGAATCCCTATCCACTTATGCACGACTTTTTTTGGAAAAGATGGATAGACCTGATGTTGATGCAATTTATAATATACGTCCTGCGATATCCTTAGAACAGAAAAATCCTATCAAAGGTTCTAGATCAACAGTTGGAACTCTTACTGAGATTTATGATTTATTAAGGCTACTGTATTCTCGTATCTCAACCCCTTTTTGTCCCCGATGTCACGCTGAGATAAAGAGATGGAGCCCAGAGATGATCATTGATTTTCTTAGAGCAAATTTTCAAGGTAAAAAGGCAGTTATATTGTTTACTTCTAAAGAGAGTTTAAAAACTTTGACATATGAAGGGTTTAGCAGAATTTTTCTGGATGAAGAGGTGCGAGAAATATCGGAACTTAGTGATGATTTGGAAGGTGACAAACAAGTTGTTTTAGATAGATTAATTATTAAAGAAGATATGAGGCTTTCTGATTCAATAGAGACTGCTTGGAAATTAGGGCGTGAAAGTTTAACAGTTTTGATCTATAAAGATAATGATGAATCTTTTTTAAGCCATAAGTATTGTCAAAGAAAAGATTCTGGTTTTTTTATAAATCTTAGTTTTAATTCCCAAAATAGCTGTGATATGTGCGGTTATTCCCTTCCGGAACCAACGCCTATTTTATTTTCTTTTAATCATCCTTTGTGTGCCTGTCCAAATTGTAATGGTTTTGGCAATATACTTCTTTATGATGAAGACCTTATATTCCCTGATAAACAGCTATCCCTTAATGATGGAGCTTTAGAAATTTGGGAGATACCAACTCATCGGTGGTGGAAAAAACAATTACTGAAAGGTCTTCAAAAAAGCAATATTGACATCTTCAAACCTTTTGAAAAATTGTCCAAGGAAGAAAAAGATTTACTTTTCAAGGGAAATGAACATTTTTATGGTATAGATGATTTTTTCAAAGAACTTGAATCAAAAAGATATAAACTACATGTGCGAGTTTTTCTTAGTAGGTATCGCAAAGCTGTAGTTTGTCCTGTCTGTAAAGGAACGAGGCTGTGTGAGGATGCACTTGCTTTCAAGATTGACGGCTTGAACATATCGGAAGTTTCGGAAATGTCAGTATCAAAAATAATTAGGTGGTTTCAGACTCTTCAACTCTCATCCAGTAAATGGCAGATAGCAGGTGAGGTCATTAAGCAAATTCAACAGAAACTTAATTTTCTTGAAAAAGTTGGGCTTGGTTATCTCACTTTGAGCCGTCAAGCTAAAACTTTATCAGGAGGTGAGTATCAGCGAGTTAATCTATCAAATCAACTTGCCTCTGCACTGACAAGTACCCTTTATGTACTTGATGAACCTACTATAGGGTTACATCCTAAGGATACAATGAAAATTATAGAGATAATAAAACAGCTTTCAGCTATAGGTAACACAATTATTGTGGTAGAACATGATAAAGAGATGATTTCAAACAGTGATTGGGTAGTTGAGCTCGGACCTGATGGTGGACATTTAGGTGGAGAGGTAATATTCAATGGTAAGATTGAGGATTTTTTATGTTCTGAAACTATAACTTCAAACTACATTAAAGATGACAGTTTTATTAAGATAGATAGAAAAGTTCCTATTTTTAGAGATAATTTTATTTATTTAAAGGGTGCCAAAGGTAATAACCTTAAAAATATAAGTATCAAGATCCCAGTTAACTGCCTTACTGTCGTAACTGGGGTATCGGGTTCGGGTAAGAGCAGTTTGATTGTTGAAACTTTATATAGAGCTATGGCAAGGCATTTTAAGATAGAATCTGAAACAGCATTACCATATAGTTCAATAGAGGGTTACGAAAAAGTAAGAGGAGTTAGGCTTCTTGATCAGTCTCCCCTTAGTAGAACTCCTCGTTCTAATGCTCTTACATTTCTTGAGATATTTAGTCCTATCAGGAAATTATTTGCCTCCCAACCAGAGGCTGTAAAACTTAAGCTTACCCAAGGAGCTTTCTCTTTTAATATTCCAGGTGGAAGATGTGAGAGTTGTAAAGGTGAGGGATATAAAAAAGTAGAGATGTATTTCTTTGAAGATATGTATGTTAGATGTGAGGATTGTAAAGGCAGAAGATATAAGAATGAGATCTTGCAGGTTACCTATAAAGGCAGAAACATTTATGATGTTTTAGAGATGACTGTAAGTGAGGCTTTAGTATTTTTTGGCAGACATAATGATATAACTTCAAAGATGGAGATATTAAATGAGGTAGGATTAGGATATTTGAAGTTAGGACAACCTATCAGCACTTTATCAGGAGGGGAGTTACAGCGATTAAAGATTTGTGCAGAATTACAAGGGATGAAGAAATCATCATATTCCAATAAGGGTAAGGGGCTCCTCTATATAATGGATGAACCAACTATTGGGCTACATTATAGAGATGTGATGATGTTTATGAGTTTAATTGATAAGCTTATCTCAAAAAAAAATACAGTAGTTATAATTGAGCATAATCTTGATGTAATCAGTCGGGCTGATTGGGTTATTGACCTTGGACCTGAAGGAGGAGAAGAAGGTGGAGAGTTGCTCTTTGAGGGAACACCTGAGTCTTTAATAGAAATAGAGAGATCTTATACAGGGAACTTTTTAAGAAGGTATTATGGTAACTCATAGCCTAAATCTTATTTTAAGATATAAGATTTTATTTGCTTACACTAATTTAGAGGGTGTATAATCAATTATAAATTTAGTGGAGGTCTCTATGAAATGGTTTTTAAACTTCTTTAGAATAGTCTTCATTGCTACCTTTGGAGTCTTCCTTATTTTTGGTTGTTCTCAAAAAAAGGTTGCTCCAACTCAAGAGCCTTCTGGAGTGCAAAATCAGTTGCCTATTGATAAAAAGGATGAAAGATTAATTGCTCCTCAAATAAAAGATGAACCAAAAAAAATACCTCCTCAACAAACAGAAATTATGGAAAAGGAGATTATCAAGGCTCAGCCAGGAATCATGGAGGCTAAAATAAGGGAGCTACAAAGCTCATTAAAAGATGTATACTTTGATTATGATAGATATGATATTAAAGAAGAAGCAAAGGGTATAATAAGAGAGTTAGCTCAGCTAATGCAGAAAAATAAGGACATCAAGGTTATTATAGAAGGTCATTGTGATGAACGAGGTACTAACGAATACAATCTTGGGCTTGGCGATAAAAGAGCTAATGCTGTTAAAAATTATCTTATGTCTTTAGGAATACCTTCAAAACGAATAGAGACGGTGAGTTATGGAGAGGAAAAGCCAGTTTGCAGAGAAAGCACTGAGGCATGCTGGTCTAAAAATAGAAGGGCTCACTTTGTTTTAATAGGAGATAAATAAGATGATAAAAATAAGAAATTTTCTTTTCTTTTTATCCATAATATTTATTTTAAATGCTTGTGCAACCACCTCAGACCTTGAGGTGATCAGAAATGATCTAAGAAATGCCAAAATAGCTGCTCTTCATCAGCAAAAGGAGATTTCAGATTTAAAAATAAAGGTGTCAGAAATAGCATCTGAGTTAACTGCTTTAAAGGAAATTACAGTTAAAGAACCTGCTTTTGGCGCTATAAAAGAAAGCCAAGGATCAATATTAGATGAGGTATCAAGACTACATGGTGAGGTACAAGCAATTAAAGGTCGTCTTGAGGAAAATAAACTGAGCACAGATAAGAGTTTTAAAGAATTAATATTAGAAAGAGAGCAGCAAAACACAAAAATTTTAGCATTAGAAAAGGAACTGCAAGATATAAAAGCAAAAATTGCTCCTCAGGCTACTGAGAAAAAAGATGCTCAAGTTGAACAAAAGGTTGCTAAAGAAGGATCTTTAGGGCCGCCTCAAAAGTTGTCTGAAAATGACCCTGATAAGATCTTTGAAACTGCTCAGAGCCAATTTAAAGAAAAGAAATTTGCAGAGGCAAGAGCAAATTATGAGCGGCTAATTAGGGATTTTCCTAAGCACAATAACATAATACTTTCTCATTTTGGTGTAGCTGAAAGTTATTATATGGAGAAAAAATATGAGGATGCCATTTTAGCTTATGAAAATTTCATAAAAAAATACCCAAACCATGAAAAGGCAAGACTGGCAATGCTGAGACAAGGTTATAGTTTTTACGAATTGGGAGACAAGAAAACAGGGAAAATAATACTTGAGAAACTTATAGAGAAGTATCCTCGCTCAGCAGAGACAGAGATGGCTAAAAAGAAATTAGCTGAGGAACTCTCAAAGAGAAAGAAAAGATAGTTACAAACTTGCAAAAAGAAGGTTTTTGTGAGCAGATTTATTGATAGCTACAACCGTCAGATAAATTATATGCGCATATCTATTACCGATAGATGCAACTTACGATGTGTTTATTGTATGCCTTCCGATGGAGTAAAGACAGTAAATAATAAGGAAATTTTAACCCTTGAAGAGATTATAAGGATTGCTAAGATAGCGACAGATTTAGGTGTCAGAAAAATAAGAATAACAGGTGGAGAACCTTTAATTAGAAAGAATATTGTCTATTTAATATCTTCTCTCTCCAAATTGCCTTATGTGGAAGATTTAAGTCTTACAACAAATGGGCTTTTGTTGAAACAATATGCTCATAGTCTTGCATTAGCCGGACTAAAGAGAGTAAATATAAGTTTGGATTCATTAGATGCAGAAAAATATAAAAGTATTACAAGAGGTGGTGATATTAAAGAAGTAATAGAAGGGATCAAGGAAGCAGAGAGATGGGGATTGACACCTATTAAGATAAATGTAGTACCTGTGAGAGGATTTAATGATTCAGAGATTGAAAACTTTGCTTACCTTTCAATATTGGCTCCTTATCAAATAAGGTTTATAGAGTTTATGCCAATAGGTGATAAGGAATTTTGGAATGAAAAAAGATATATTACCACTAATGAGATAAAAGAGAGGTTATTATCAATAGCGCCATTGATCCCAGTGACTACTGAAAAATCAGGCCCAGCAAATTACTTTAAGTTCAAAGATGCAAAAGGGCTTATAGGATTTATCAGTCCTATATCTAATCATTTTTGCTTTTCCTGTAACCGTCTTAGATTAACAGCTGATGGTAAGATACGTCCTTGCTTATTTTCTAAGACTGAGATAGATTTAAAATCTCCATTAAGACATGGAGCTTCTGACGAAGAGATTAAACGGTTATTAAGGCTATCTGTTGAGATAAAACCTTTAAGACATGAGATTAATGAGGAAGATAGCCTATGTTATCTTAATAAATCTATCTCTCAAATAGGTGGATAACTATTACCTTCTAAGGACTTATTTAATCAATAATGAAGCAAATCTTACTTGATGTACAAAACCTTTCATTTTACCTAAAGCTTGAAAAGTCAAAAGTATATCTTGGTTCCAATATAACATTTAATCTGAAAGAAAGGGAGGTTTTTGGGTTAGTTGGTGAAAGTGGCTGTGGTAAAACTTTAACAGCTCTATCTGTAGTAAGGATTTTGCCCCAAAATATTTATCCAGAAGGAAAGATTATTTTTAAAGATAAAGAGCTTTTATCCCTCTCTGAGGAACAGATTAGACATTTTAGAGGAAGACATATTTCCATGATCTTCCAGGAACCCATGACTTCTCTCAACCCTGTTATGACTATTGGGATGCAAATAGCAGAGCCATTAATGACTCATCTTGGCTTATCAAAAAAGGATGCTCTAAGTAGAGCACAAGAATTACTTGAGGCAGTTCAGATTCCATCTTCAAAAGAAAGGCTTAAGAATTACCCTCATCAACTATCAGGTGGTATGAGACAAAGGGTGATGATAGCTATGGCAATTGCTTGTAATCCATCACTTTTGATTGCTGATGAACCTACAACAGCTTTAGATGTGACCATTCAGGCAGAGATATTAAATCTACTTCAACATTTACGGCTTACAAATAATATGTCAGTTTTATTTATTACTCATGACTTAAGCTTAATATCTGAACAGGCCGATAGAGTAGCTGTTATGTATGCAGGTAGAATAATAGAGCTGGCAGAAACAGAAGATTTATTTAATAATCCTCAACATCCTTACACAAAAGGATTATTAGCATCGCTACCTTCTAAAAAAGGTATTAAGTTGACCCCTATACAAGGCATAGTTCCACCCATAGCAGCTGTGCCAAAGGGGTGCAAATTTTTTGATAGGTGTAGTGATAAATCAAAAAACTGTGAAGAGATTGAGCCAGATTTGTTAGAAATTTACAATAATCATTATGTTAGATGTATGAGATGCTTCCAGAAGAGTTATTAAAGATTAAGTCTCTAAAAAAATATTATGCAGACAGAAGCCCTTTTGGTAAACTTAGGGGATATTTAAAGGCAGTAGATGATGTATCTTTTGTTATAAATAAAGATCAAGTCTTTGCATTAGTAGGGGAAAGTGGCTCAGGGAAGTCAACAATAGCAAATCTTATCCTTAGACTGATTGAGCCTACCTCTGGGGAGATTTATTTTAAAGGTAAAAACATCTTTACCTTTAAAAAGAATCAACTAATGGAATATAGAAAAGCTGTTCAGATAATTTTTCAGGATCCCTTTGCCTCTTTAAACCCCCGTATGAGGATTATTGATATACTGTCTGAGCCTTTTAAAATTCATAAGATTGTTGAGAAAGAGAGGATAGAAAGTAAGATATCTCAAATGCTTAATATGGTTGGGATGTCAACAGATATACTTAATAAATATCCTCATGAGTTTAGTGGTGGGCAGAGACAGAGAATTTGTATAGCAAGAGCATTAACTTTATCACCAGAATTGCTTGTTGCCGACGAACCTCTTTCCGCATTAGATGTATCAATTCAGGCTCAGATACTTAACCTTTTCCAGAAAATAAGACAGGAAGTTCAAATATCTTTTCTTTTTATAAGTCATGATTTGAAAATAGTCAAGTATTTTAGTGATGTAGTAGCTGTCATGTGTAGAGGCAAGATTGTTGAGATGGCTAAATCAGAAGACATATTTTGTAGCCCTTTACATCCTTATACTAAACTTCTTATATCCTCAGCCCCTGAGCTTAGGATTGTAAGGGAAAAAGAAAGAAAGCATGATTATATTGAAAGAAAAAATATTGCTCCTGACTTTTTGAATCAAATAGATCTGTCTTTGGGTTGTGTTTTTAGAACAAGGTGTTTATATAAAGTAGACATTTGCCAGCAAGTTGAACCTCCCTTGAGAGAGGTTTCTGGTAGGATTTTAGCCTGTCATAATGACCTCTTTACTTAAGAGGTTTGTTAATCTTTATAAGATATTGAAAAATCTTGTTTTTAATTTAAATTTCTATTTGAGGTTATTAATAGTCCCAACGGGATTCGAACCCGTGTCTTAGCCTTGAGAGGGCTATGTCCTAGGCCTCTAGACGATGGGACCTTAACTGTTTAAAAAATAAAGAAGATAATCTTTGGCATTATAAAATGGCTGGGGAGAGAGGATTCGAACCCCTATAAGCAGATCCAGAGTCTGCCGTCTTGCCATTGGACGACTCCCCAATAAGACAGCTTAAATAAAATATCATAAAAGCCTTTGAGCTGTCAAAACATTTAAAGTCAGAAGATAGCCTTACTTTTTATAGCACATATTCAATAACCTCTTCTTCTGTAAGCCTTGCAGGTGCTTTTGGTATCAAAGCTGGATATCCTATAGGGACTATAGCAATAGGTCTTAAGTTATGGGGTAGTTTAAGAATGCTTGAGACTTCTGTTTCAGAGAACGCTCCACACCATACAGTGCCTAATCCATTTTCACAAGCAACGAGCATTAAATTCATTATACTGCATGAAACATCTTGGATTGCATATAAATATATGCCTCTTTCTCCATAGCGTCTGCCGATTCTGTTGTCTAGGCAGCCTACAATTACTAAGGGTGCTTGAGCGATAAAGGTTTGGTTTAAAGCCGCTGTGGCAAGCCTTTTTTTTATCTCTTTGTTTTTTACAAAGAAAAACTTTCTTGCTTGGAGATTTCCTGCACTTGGTGCCCATATTATTGCCTCTATAAGTTTTGATAAGATTTCTTCTGGTATCTCTTTGTCTTTAAAGTCTCTTATGCTTCTTCTTTCTTTTATTATATTTAAGACGGTATCCATTTTATACTTACCTCCTGCAAGAATAATATTTATTATAAGGTAAAAAACTGTTATTGGTTTTTGGGTTTCTTTATATAAAATAAGAGTAAAGTGATAGCAGAAGGGGTAATTCCTGGAATACGAGAAGCTTGCCCTAAATTAATAGGCCTTATTTTACTTAGTTTCTCTCTGACTTCTAACGAGAGCCCTGGTAGATTATAATCAAAGTCTTTCTGTATCTTTATTTTTTCTAAATCTTTAAGTCTTTCTATTTCTTTTTTTTGTCTTTCAAGGTAGCCCTCATAACGAACTTCTGCTTGAACATGATTAATTATGTGAGGTGGGAAAAGGTTCTTTATCTCGTTAATCTCAGATACAGTAAGTTGTCCTCTTTTGATTTTCATCTCTAAATTAATAATTTCCCCTTTTTCACTGTCTTTTACTTTTGTATTAGTAAGGTAATCTTTTAATTTTTGGGCAGTTTCTAATTCTTTTTCTATTTCAGACCGGCGCTTATCATCAATGAGCCTTACTCGGTAGGCTTTTTCTGTAAGCCGATAATAAACATTATCTTCTCTCAGAAGAAGTCTATATTCAGCTCTTGAAGTAAAGATTCTGTATGGTTCGTCAGTCCCTTTTGTAACAAGGTCATCAATCATTACCCCAATATATCCTTCACTTCTATCAATGATTAAAGGAGGATTATTTAAAATTTTATTTGCTGCATTTACTCCAGCTATTAGTCCTTGAGCTGCTGCCTCTTCATAGCCAGTTGTGCCGTTGATTTGTCCTGCAAAGAAGAGTCCTTCAATCATTTTTGATTCTAAGTTAAGGTCCAGTTGGTGAGGGTATATATAATCATACTCAATTGCATACGCAGGTCTAAGGATAATGACATTTTCTAATCCTTTTGGAGAGCGAATTATTTCTTCTTGTATCTGTGGAGGCATACTATTTCCTAAGCCTGATACATATATCTCGTCAGTATCTTTACCCTCTGGTTCTAAGATGACTTGATGTCTTAGTTTATCTTTAAATTTCACTACTTTATCTTCTAAGGAAGGACAGTATCTTACAGGCGTACCTTCAATTTTACCGCTATAAAGCGCAGACTTATCAAGATTGTCCAGTATTAGCCTGTGGGTTTTTTCATTAGTATAGGTAACATAACAAGGATATTCTTGATAATCTATGTCCTTTGTTAGATAAGAGAAAAACCTCGGAACACCATCACCAGGTCTAACCTCAAGCTTAGAAAAATCAATAGAAGACCCTTTTAATCTTGGACCTGTTCCTGTTTTGAACCTACCAATTTCAAACCCGAGGCTTTTTAAAAACTTTGGCAGTTCTATAGAGGAGAACTCGCCTGCTCTACCTGCAGGCATAGTCTTATCTCCTATATGTATAAGTCCTGATAAAAAAGTACCTGTTGCGATAATTACTGTTTTGGATCTGAAGATAAAACCGAAATTATCTTTTACACCATTTACTTTACCGTTGTTAATTAGCAGATCTGTAATGAGAGACTGTCTAATATGTAAATTGGGAAGTCTTTCTAAGTGTTGCCTCATTAACCGTTTATATAAATTTTTATCGACTTGGGCTCTCGTAGAATGAACAGCCAATCCTTTAGAGGTATTTAGGGTTTTGTATTGTAAAGAGGAAAGATCGGTAATATAGCCCATAATACCACCTAAAGCGTCAATTTCCCTTACAAGATGTCCTTTACCAACGCCACCGATGGCAGGTGCACAAGGCATATGAGCAATATTATCTAAATTTAGAGTAAGTAAAAGGGTTTTCATCCCCATTTTTGATGAGGCATTAGCTGCCTCACAGCCCGCATGTCCTGCTCCTATGATTATTACATCAAAATCGTTCATTTTTTTAAATATTTTTAAAATAACTAAGGCTATCTCAATTATTTTAAGATAGCCTTATCTATTAAGCAAGTATATTTTTTTCAATGGCGGGGAGTGGATTTGAACCACTGACCTTCGGGTTATGAGCCCGACGAGCTACCAGACTGCTCCACCCCGCTATTTTTACAATAACTTATCTTTTAAATTATTGTCAAATATCTTAATATTGTAAGGAAAAATTATAGAGGAGCGCATTATGTCATGAGAATAAACTTGAATGACTTCTATCCCAGTTAAAGACTTTTTCTATTTAGGTATATAAATTAATGTAAAACGTTTGACTACTACAAGATAATTTCTATAGCATCTAAGGCAAAGAATTTAAAATTATCTCATTTATCATTTATATTCTTGGATTAAAATCTTTATATATGCTCGTTCTCTTAATGCTTTAAGCCAGTTTTTATATGCCTTAGGAAATCGTTCTTCTATCAGTTTTTGCTTGATTTGTTCTTTTAGTTGTTTATTGTTTTCAGGAGTGGATATCGAGTTTAGCTTTAAAATATGGATACCTTTTGCTGACCAAAAGGGTTCACTAATATCTCCTTCTTTCATCTGGTTTAATTGTTTTTTGAATTCTTCTGAAAGATCTGTTTTTTTAACCAAGCCAAGTGCCCCCCCTACTGATGCTGTTTGGTCTTCTGAGTATTGAATAGCTAATTTTGTAAAGTCCTCACCAGCTTTAAGCTTATCAAATATTTTTTTTGCTTTTTCTTCATCTATTTGCTGATTATTGCCTTTTTTAATAAAAATATGGCTTAAATTATAAGCCTGCTCTTTATTTAATAAGTCTATATTTTGTCTAATATTGGAATTAATAGTATCTTCATCAATTACTATTTTACTTTTAACCTCTTGTTCTATAACTCTACTAATAGCAATTTTTTCTTGCAACTTTTGTTTATATTCTTCAATGGTAAACCCCTCTTTTTTGAGAGTCTCAATAAAAATCTCATCTGTCAAGGAATATTTTTCTTTGAGGTTTTTTATTGTTTTTTCAATCTCTTCATTAGAGACAAAGATGCCAACTTTTTGGGCCTCTTGAAGTTGAAGTTTCATATCAATAAAAGACTCTAAAAAGAGCATCTCATTTTTCTTAAAAAGTTGTTTTTTCTCTTCCTCACTCATATTTTTATGAGACTCGGTAAGCTCAAATTCCATCGCTCTGTATATGTCACTCCAAGTAATTGCTTCTTTGTTCACAATTGCCACTATTTTATCTAAGATTGCTGCTTGAGCATGAAAGAAATTATGAAGTAAAAAAAATGTAACTAATAAAGTAGTAAATCTTTTTTTGAAAGTCATACTCCCCCCTTACTTTTTATATGGCAAACAAATCAACATATTCTTGGTAATTGTTCACCAAGTGGCATAGAGATAACTCTTGACCCCCCGAGAGGCGTTTTTAGAATAACTAATCCTTTACCTTTTCCTTTTAGACTACCCACTTCACCAATGATAGCAGCTTTCTCTCCTATACTTATACTTTGCATCAATTTTACAATCATCTCTGCCATGCTTGGGGATACAATAGCTAACAGAATACCTTCATTAGCTACCTCGAGAATATCTAAACCTAAAAGTTCACATGCTCCTTTTACGCTTTTTGAGTATGGAATAAGTTCTTCATAGATTATAAACTCATAACCAGACGCTATTGATAACTCGTTTAAGGCAGAAGATATACCCCCTCTGGTTGGGTCTCTCATAATACGAATGTGACAATGATATTTAAGTATTTTTTCAACAAGCTCATTTAGAGGTGCTGTATCACTGATCACTTTTGGCTCAAAAAAGAGACCATATCTTTCAGCTAATACTGCTATCCCGTGATTACCTATAGGACCACTTATAATGATTTTATCTCCTGAGGTAATTTTATTAAGAGAAAACTCAACCTCCTTTGGTATTAAACCTAAGCCAGTTGTATTTATAAATATAAGGTCAGACTTCCCTTTTTCTGTAACTTTTGTGTCACCTGTAATGATTTTTACTCCCACTCTTTTTGCAGCCTTTGCCATTGAGATGATTATCTGTTGTAATTTTTCGATTGGAAAGCCCTCTTCTATGATAAGCCCAACAGATATATATTTTGCAGTAGCACCAACTACAGAAAGATCATTAATTGTACCATTTATGGCTAAATCACCGATATTACCACCAGGAAAGAAGATTGGTGAAACCACATATGAGTCAGTAGTGAAAGCGATCTTGAAGTCTTTATGAGAATTATAAAGATCTTCGCTTACGATAACAGCTGAGTCATTTAAATCTTCTAACTCAAAGATAGGTTGAAATAAATCTTGAATTAGCTCTTGCATAAGTTTTCCCCCACCTCCGTGACCTAATTGGATAGTTTTCATCTTTCTTTCTCCTCTTTTTCATTTTGCACAATTAAGAGGTCAGAAGGTGGACTTTCTTTTTGTGGCCCAGCGGCTGTTATGTAATAAATTGTTTTGTTAGGAGTTTTTTCATCTATATGGATAGGTAGAGATGTCTCTGCTAGTAAAGAGAACTCATTTTGAGAATCAATTTTACGATAAATCTTATACCCCTTAATCCAAGACTCAGGATTACTGTCCCATATTAAGTATATTTTGTCTTTTAAAACAATAACTTCAAGCCCTTTTGGGGGTGTTGGTATAAATTTATCAGGGCTTATTTCTATATCTTCAGATGGAGAACTTTCATCTCTTATGGATGAATCATATAGAGCTCTTATTTGATAGTATACTGTTCTTTCTTTATTTATTTGGTCTAAAAAGTAATTATTATTAATTGGTGTTTTATTAATAGGAGTAAAAGAATATAAGCCTTTTTCAAAACTTTTATAAACATTATATTTTGCTCCTTCAATGTTTTGCCATTTTAGTTTAATTTCATCAAAGGTTATAGATAAGTAAACCTCCTGAGGTTTAGGTGGAGGTTTTATGGGTGATACTTTCAGGGTTTGAGAAAGACCTGCTAATGAGTCGTTGAGTGTATAGCATTTAATTTTATAAAAAAAAGTATTGTTGAATTCTATAGAGTTATCCTTATAAGTGTTTTCTGAAGTTTGCAGTATGTATAATGGGACAAAATTATTTTCATTGTTTTTAGATCTAAACAATACACAGTGTTTTATTTTAGCTTTTTCAACCTCCTGTAAGCTCCAAAAAAGATATAATTCTTTATCTCTATGTATTGCATTAAATCCTTTAATTATAACTGGTTTTTCCTGTGACCTTAGGGTTAGATCTCCTTTTTTACCACAGCAACACAAAAATATTATTATCATTAGAACAGTAATTTTAGATGTCTTTTTAAACATTTTTTACGTTTTTATTTTAAATTTTAATGAAAATAGATTATACTACTTTATAAAATAAGATCCCTGATATTTCAATTTTTCTATTTTACACGAATTGTTAGATATATTAAAACATTACCTTATTAGTAACATTAGATTATATTTAGGAGCCGTTAAATAATTAATGGATTTAGAAAACTCAAATAACTCTGAACTTTTCTATATAAATTTATTCAATAGTACTCGGGAGCCTCGTATTATTATAGACCCTGAAGGAGGTAAAATTTTTGATGCAAATATTCATGCCTCCCGTCTTTTTGGTCTTAGTTTGGAGAATTTAGTAGATAAAAATATTTTTAGTGTTGTAAATCTAAATGAAAAGGTTTTTTTATTAGATTTTATAAAAGTCTTAGCTGGTGTTAAAGATTTTTTCATTTATGAAGATAAAACCCCATCAGGTGAAATTAGGACCTATGAAGTATACCCAACAAAATGCACCTTTGGCAAAAAACGACTTCTTTGTTTAACTTTTTACGATATTACAAGTTCTTTACAAGATTTAAGGAATCTATCTTTTCAGAAAAGCTCTCTTAATTTTATTTTAGAAGAGACAAATGATATTGTTTTTTTGATTGATATCAAAGGAAATATAATAGATGTAAGTAAAAGATGTGTAGAACTATTAGGATATAGCCGAAAAGATGACATGGTTGGGAAAAACCTTTTCAATGACTTAGTAAAAAGTGATATTAAAAATTTTTTTCCAGAGAATGATAATTTAAGCAATGAAAAAGAAATAACTTTGTTTACTAATAACGGTAAGAAATTAAATTTGCTTTTCAAACTTTATCCTTTTTTTAGTCAAGAAGAATGTTACCCTTTTTATATTCTTCTATCCCATGTAAAAGAACAAAAAGTTAATCTTAAACATGAGCTCTTTAAACATAAAATGATGGCAATAGAGCAGATTGTAAAGGGTATTGCTCATGAGTTTAACAATATCTTAAGTGGTGTGATAGGTTTTGCAGAGTTGTTGAAAATGAATCTTGCACATGATGAAAGGTTAAGATCTTATATCGAAAAACTGCTTACAACAGCTAACAGGGGAGCTCAGTTAATCAAGGATTTAAATACTTTTAGTCAGCGAAATCGTTCAGTTGCTGTTTTATTAGATATAAATAGCCTTATAAGGGAGTTTGAAAGGTACATAAAAGAACATGTTAATTCAAATATAATACTTGAACTTGAATTGTCAAATGAGAATTTGACAGTGATGGCAGATCCAAATCAGATGAAGACAGTACTTTTGAACCTTTTCTCTAATGCTGATTATGCTATGAACGGCCAAGGATTTATAAAGATTTCGACAGAACTTGTAGATATAGATGAGAGGTTTCAGGAGATACATGGTTTTGGTGTTTCTGGGAGATATGTGTTGATTTCCTTTACTGATTCCGGTGGAGGGATTGATGAGAGCATTATTGATAAAATATTTGAACCATTTTTTACAACAAAAGAGGTAGGCAAAGGAACAGGGCTTGGACTTTCAATAGTTTATGGTATTATTAAACAACATAATGGTTTCATCACTGTCTTTAGTGATAGAGGAACTACTACCTTTAGAATTTACTTGCCTTATTTGGTTAGCTATAAAGAGCTGATAAATTCTAACACAAAGACAAAATATGCAAAAAAAACAAAGATTTTAGTGATTGAAGAAAATGAAGTAATTAATACACTAATTAAGGATATTTTAGAAGGATCTGGATATAAGGTTTTTCAGGCATTTAATGAGGATGAAGCTTTAGAGGTGTTGAAGTATGTAGATGATATTGATATAACAATAATAAATTCAAAGTTTACAATAAAAGATAAACTTGAAAAGGTCATTAACCCAAGTATGAAATTTATTTTTCTAAATGGTTATGGGCATGATTTCTTGCTTTCACGGATTGGAGATGATAAAGAGAGGAGATTATTAAGGAAAACTTTCTCAGCAGCTACCCTTCTAAAAACAGTTAAAGATATTATAAATTAAAAAGTATCAGGCCTTTCCTTTGGTAACTCGGACTCATCAAATGGCATTATACCAAGTTGTTTCATTAAAGATTCGTATTGTAAAAGTAACTCTGAGTAATCGAAATCTAAAATATCCTCATTTATAGCTCGATCAATTAATTTGTCAAAGGAATCATAGTCAAACTTACCGTCAATTATCTTTGACCGAACTAAAATAGATAAGATATCTCTTTCATTATTAAGATTTTCATTCTTTTGTATGTTTAAAGACTTTCTTCTATTTTCTGATGCTACATACCACTCAAGAGCTGCCGACAGTGCATCATAGAGGGTTAATAAGCCTGCAGAGATTTTTCCTTCTCTAAGTCTTCTTTTACCTGATCTGATGTGAAGTTTTGCTCGCAAAAATGGTCCCTCTTCATCTCCCATAGCCCTTTCAATCATTAAACCCGCATGTGGCATTGAATCTCCTTTTAGCAATTAGAATTAAGTTTTTTAATTAATTATAGCATTTCTAATTCTTCAATAAGTAGCTTAAAAATTAGTTTTGCCCTTAGAATAATCGCTAAAATAACTAAACATATTGTGAGAATAACTTCTGCAGTATAACATTATAAAGGGCTAATTAAGATATTTGAAAGTAATGAAAATGCCAAGAAAATTCTTTATCTTCAATGTATTTTTTAGATACAATTATTATGTATTTTTTATATTAGAACACCTTTTAACTTCAATGCGCCTATTATGTAAATTGTTTCTTTCGGAAAGTTATGTTTGAACTTTGATAAGTTTGACAAAAAGGTGTTTTTTTATAATAAAATATATTCATAAAAGGGGAGTAGCTAAATCTGTGATATCGTCAACACGGCTAAAAAGCCCGGTATTGCAGGTTAGTTGGGGAAAAAAACTAACAAGCGAGACCTTTATCACAATGGATAGCAAGAAGTGGTAAAGGTCTTTTTCATGCAAATAGAAAGTAGAAAAGCTAAGAGAGGAGGTTTAAAGGATGAATACTTTTAAAACAATGATTTTAATGGTTACCCTCACAGTTATGTTAGTTGGTGCAGGGGCTATTTTGGGTGGTAGAGTAGGGATGACAATAGCTTTAATCTTTGCCTTTGGGATTAACTTTATTACTTATTGGTTTAGTGATAAGATAGTTTTGAAGATGTATGGTGCTCGGCAGGTTACAGAAGCAGAGGCGCCTGAGTTTTATTCGATGGTAAGGAGGCTTGCCACAAAAGCTGGTTTGCCTATGCCAAAGGTTTATATAATAGATGAGGATCAACCTAACGCTTTTGCAACCGGTAGAAACCCTGAAAATGGTGCAGTAGCAGCTACGACAGGTATAATGCGAATACTTTCAAAAGAAGAGTTAGAAGGTGTTATGGCACATGAGTTAGCACATATTAAAAACAGGGATATTTTAGTTAGTACAATCGCTGCAGCACTAGCTGGGGCAATCAGCTACCTTGCTCAGATGGCACAGTGGGCAATGATTTTTGGTGGTAGAAGTGATGATGAGGGGAGTAACCCTATTGCTTCTATAGTTATGATGATAGTAGCACCAATTGCTGCTATGTTAGTTCAGATGGCAATATCACGTTCAAGAGAGTATGGCGCAGATGAAGGAGGGGCTAAAATTGTGGGAAACCCTCTTTATTTAGCTAATGCGCTTGAAAAATTAGACTATGCTTCAAGGCAAATACCTATGAATGCTAACCCTGCAACATCACATATGTTTATTGTAAATCCTTTATCTGGTGGTTCACTTTTGAAGCTATTTAGCACTCATCCACCTATAGAAGATAGAATTGCAAGACTCAGAGCAATGAGAGTAAGATAAAAGGTGATTATATGCTAAGTTGGAGAGGTGGTTTCTTGACAGTAAGGGATTAATCTTTATATCATATAAAATATCTTAATCCAATTGATTTTAGGACCACTCATCAGATACTTAAAACTTTTTTTTTGAAGGATTTAAATGGCTGGACATTCCAAGTGGGCTCAAATAAAGCATAAAAAGGCGCATACTGATGCTAAAAAAGGTAAAGTTTTCTCTAAAATAGTCAAAGAAATTTCCGTTGCAGTGCGCTTAGGTGGTAAGGATGTAGATTCTAATCCAAGACTTAGAACTGCTATTGAGAAAGCTAAGGAAGTAAATATGCCTGCCGAAAATATCAAAAGAGCTATTATGAAAGGTACTGGAGAGCTGCCTGGTGCAACCTATGAAGATGCAACTTATGAAGGCTATGGTCCAGGGGGGGTTGCCTTATTAATTAAGGTACTTACAGATAATAAAAACAGAACAGTATCAGAGATAAGGCATTTACTATCAAAGAATAATGGTAGTCTTGGAGAGGCAGGATGTGTCTCATGGATGTTTCAGCAAAAAGGTTATATATTAGTCGATAAATCTAAAATCGCAGAAGATGAATTATTGACTGCTGTTTTAGAGGCAGGAGCTGAAGACTTAATAAATAACCCTGAAGAGGAGAGTTTTGAGATAATAACATCCCCTGAAATGTTGAGCTTGGTAAAAGAAAGACTTCAAAGGCAAGGAATTCCTATTAGTTTATCCGAAGTAACCATGTTACCTAAGAGTTATATTTCGCTTCAAGGTGAAGAAGCTGAGCAAGTCATAAAATTATTAGATGCTCTTGAGGATCATGAAGATGTTCAAAATGTATACTCAAATTGTGACATTCCTGCTGAATCTTTAAAATAATTTTTAATCTTAATTAAATGCTTGTAAAGGCATCAAATATTTTTAAGAGGAAGTTTCTTGCAGGTCTATTTATAACTATACCAGCTGTTATTTCTATCTCTGTTTTATTAATACTCTTTAATTTTGTTGATGGTATATTGAGGCCACTTTTTTACCTTTTTTGGGGGGTATATATACCAGGGATAGGATTTTTAAGTGCCTTAATAATTGTTTTTTTTATAGGAGTTATATCCACTAATGTTTTTGGCAAAACAATCCTTGGTTATATTGAACGTTTCTTTTTAGCCATACCAGTTTTCAAAAGTATTTATTCTGCTGTGAAACAGCTGGTAAATGCCTTTTCTCCTGAGAATAAAAGCTCTTTTAAAAAATTTGTTATAGCTGAATATCCAAGAAAGGGGATTTACGCTTTTGGTTTTCTCACAACTGAATGCAGTATTTCTACTAATGACAGTTCTTTGGCGATGAAAACTGTGTATATTCCTACTAATAATTTGTATTTAGGAGAGATAGTTTTGCTTGATGAGCGTAGTATAATTTATACCGACATACCTATTGAAGATGGAATAAAGATTATACTTTCTGGAGGCATAGCCGCACCACAGATTATTATGGCTACTCAACAGGAGAATAAATGAAATTAGCAACTGTAGTATTAGCAGCAGGTCAAGGCACTCGAATGAGATCCAGCCTTCCTAAAGTACTACACAAAATTTTTAGTAAGCCTATCATACAATATGTAGTAAGAGCTTTAAACGAATTAGCCCCTAAAAAAATAATAGTAGTAATCAATAGACATGGTCAGATCATAAAAGATGCTTTAAAAGGATTTGATGATATCTTATATGTTACTCAACAAGATCAAAAGGGCACTGCTGATGCCTTGAAATCTGCTATATCCTCTTTAGATAATTTCGATGGATTAATACTTATTGTAAATGGTGATACTCCTTTAATAGAGCCTAAGATTTTAAGAGACTTCATAAATCTCCATTTGACTAATTCAGAAGACCTTTCGGTCTTATCTTTTAATGCTAATGGTGAACATAGCTATGGAAGGATTATAAGATCAGATGGGAAGGTCATTAAGATAGTTGAAAATTTAGACCTTGGTGAGGAACAAAAAAACATAAAAGAAGTAAACAGTGGTATCTATCTTATGAAGCCTGAGCTTCTTAAGCTTTTAGATGAAATAAGGATTAGTCCTCTGAAGGACGAGTATTACTTAACAGATATAATTAATATAGCCTACACAAAAGGCTATAAAGTTAATGCTCATAATATTGGTAACGAAGAACAGTTTGTGGGTATTAACAGTAGAGAGGATCTCTCTAAAGCAGTCAGTTTTGTCAAAAATTCAGTAGTAAAAAAATGGCTGAAAGAAGGAGTAACTTTTTTAGATACAGACTCTGTTTATATTGATCCCGATGCTGAAATTGGTATAGATACAATAATTTATCCTAATGTATATATTGAAGGAACTACTAAAATAGGGTCTAACTGTGTTATTTATCCTAATACTCGTATAATTGACTCAATAATCTATGATAATGTTGTGATTAAAGACTCTTCATTAATAGAATTATCAGAAATAAGGGAGAATTCGTTAATTGGTCCTTTTGCCCATATAAGACCTCAGTCAAAGATTGGTCCTTCTTGTAAGATTGGGAATTTTGTTGAGGTTAAAAAATCTGTTTTAGGAAAAGGTGTAAAAGCATCTCATTTAAGCTATTTAGGCGATGCAGAGATAGGCAATAATGTTAACATAGGAGCGGGCACAATTACCTGTAATTACGACGGTATTAATAAGCATAAGACTATAATTGAAGATGATGTATTTATCGGCAGTGATACCCAGCTAGTGGCGCCTGTCAGGATAGGTAAGAACTCATATATAGGGGCTGGTTCAACAATTACAAAGGAGGTGCCATCTTCGGCATTAGCTATTAGCAGAACGCCGCAAAAAAATCTTAAAAAATTAACATTTAGGAAATCAATAAAGAAAAATGTAAAAGGCGATAATGCCTTATGATAGTAAAATTTATACTTAAATCTTCAACTATAAAATTTAATTTTAACCACATTATTAAAAAGCTTTCTTTTAGCTTACTCCCATTTCTTTTAGTAATTACTGTTCCAATAAAGGAGACTAAGTATTAATCTATGGTTGCGACTGAAGGAGTTAACAATTAAATGTGTGGAATTATTGGCTACATTGGAAATAATAATGCGATCCCTATCGTGATTGACGGGATAAAAAAATTAGAATACAGAGGATATGATTCATCGGGGATTGCATACTTAGTTGACAGTCAAATAGTGATAAAAAGAAAAAAAGGTAAAATAGATGAGCTTAAAAAAGAAGTAGACAATATCTCTGTAGTTAGTAACTTGGCTATAGGCCATACAAGATGGGCTACCCATGGTAAACCTTCTGATGAAAATGCTCATCCTCATCGTTCTGATGGTATTGTTGTCGTTCACAATGGCATATTAGAAAACTTTTTGGAGATCAAAAATTCTTTGAAAAAGGAGGGGTACTTATTTAGTTCTGAGACTGACACAGAGGTTCTTTGTCATTTAATACATAAGTATGTAAAAACTCGTCCTTTAGAAGATGCTGTAAGAGAGACAATAAAAAAAATTAAGGGTTCTTATGCATTTGCAGTTATTTATGATAAGGAACCCAATAAAATAGTTGCGGTAAGAAAAGAAAGCCCTCTTGTTATCGGACTTGGTAATGGAGAGTACTTTATAGCTTCTGATGTTCCAGCTTTTCTGAATTATTCAAAAGAGGTCATTTTCTTAAATGATGGAGAAATGGCTATACTTTACAATGATGGTGTGATAATCACAGATTTTGAGGGGAATCCACTCACTAAAGAGGTACAGGTAATCTCCTGGACACCTTCCATGGCTGAAAAAGGGGGTTATCGCCATTTTATGTTAAAAGAAATATACGAACAACCTCGTTCAATTGCAGATACTGTTAGAGGAAGAATAATTCCTGAGAAAGGATTGGTGGTTATTGAAGAGTTTGGTCTTACAGAAGATATAATTCAGAGAATAAAGAAGATTTTCATTGTTGCTTGTGGGACTTCTTATCATGCTGCTTTGCTTGGGAAGTACATGATTGAAGAAATGGCAAGAATCCCTGTTGAGGTTGATATAGCTTCTGAGTTTCGTTATAGAAACCCTATTATTGATGAAAGAGATCTTTTCATTGCTATAACCCAATCTGGTGAGACTGCTGATACCTTAGCAGCTATCAGGGAGGCAAGAAAAAGAGGTGCTAAGTGTTTGAGTATTTGTAATGTATTAGGGAGTACTGCATCAAGAGAGTCAGACTTTGTATTTTATACTCATTCAGGACCAGAGATAGGGGTTGCCTCTACAAAGGCTTTTACAGCTCAAATAGTCGCTTTATATCTTCTGACTATTGCTTTAGGAAAGTATAGAGGTACCCTTTCAGAAAATGATTGTATAGCTTTAATTAATGATATTTTCAGAGTTCCTTCCGAGATAGAAAAGGTTTTTGAGAAGGAAAATGAGATCAAGAAGATAGCTAAAAGATTTTTCAAATCAGCTGATTTTCTATACCTGGGCAGAGGAGTGGATTTTCCAATTGCCCTTGAAGGAGCTCTTAAATTAAAAGAGATTTCCTATGTCCATGCAGAGGGATACCCTGCTGGGGAGATGAAACATGGGCCGATCGCTTTGATAGATGAGGATATGCCTGTGCTCGTAATACTAAACTCAAGAAGACATTTTGATAAGGTTATAACTAATATAGAAGAGGTCAGGAGCAGGGGAGGAATAGTAATATCATTAAGTTCTCTTGAAAGTCCTGTAGTCAGAGATTTATCTTCTTTTTGTATTTATGTAGACAATATTAATGATTATCTTAATACGATCTTGATAACCATACTTTTACAATTAATAGCCTATCATATAGCTGTCTTAAGAGGATGTGATGTAGATCAACCAAGAAATTTAGCAAAGAGTGTAACTGTTGAGTGAATAACAATATATGTGAGGAGGGTATATGTAGAATTATAAAGTAATAGAGGAAGTTTAAGTAAGAGATTAATTTTTGAAAAAGAGCTAATTTATGTTATAATTTAGGAGGTTAAGAGATGACTAATGAAGTATTAATTGAAAATCTCAATCCCCAACAAAGAGAAGCAGTTCTTCATAATGATGGTCCTTTACTCGTAGTTGCTGGTGCTGGCAGCGGGAAAACCCGTGTTATTACCCACAAATTTGCATATCTTGTAAAAAAAAAGAAAGTCTCTCCAGCCTCAATCTTTACTGTAACTTTTACTAACAAAGCTGCTGATGAGATGAAGACAAGGATAAGCGATAATTTTAAGCTTTGTCTTTCAAGCAGTTGGATTGGCACTTTTCATTCTCTCTGTAACAGGATTTTAAGAAAAGAAATCGGGGTTCTTGGTTATAACAATGACTTTACAATTTACGATGAAGATGAGAAATCCCTCCTTATAAGGAATATCCTCAGAGAGTTTAATATGCATGAAGCTCTATACAAAGGTGTGAATGTAAAGATAAGTCTTCTAAAATCAAATTTAGTAATGCCTGAAGAGTTTATCACGAACAATAACGGTTATAGTTTTGATGAGAAACTTGGTAGGATTTACTTAAGATACCAAGATGAGCTAAAGAAATACAATGCTGTTGATTTTGATGATTTGATATTGTTGACAGTCCAAATTTTTAAAAATTATCCTGAAATCTTACGGAGATATCAAGAGTCTTTTCTTTATGTTTTAGTTGATGAATTTCAAGACACTAACCAATCTCAATACATTTTGTTGAAGTTGCTAACAATGTTAAATAGAAATATCTGTGCTGTTGGTGATGATGATCAAAGTATTTATAAGTTTAGGGGTGCTGATGTTAAAAATATCCGAGCCTTTAAAAAAGACTTCCCAGAGGCAAAGATAATTAAATTGGAACAAAATTATAGGTCGACTCAGAATATCCTTGATGTATCTGGGCATTTAATATCAAAGAATAAACTCAGAACCGAGAAAAAACTTTGGACTACAAACTGTGCAGGTGAGCGGGTTTTTTACTGTAGGCTTTATGATGATATTGAAGAGGCAAAGTATGTTGCTCGTAATATAAAGGAGTTATATCTAAAAGCTAATTATAATTATAGTGATTTTGCAATATTGTATAGAGTTAACTTTCAGTCAAAGGCTTTAGAGGATGCCCTGAGGGATGAAAGGATTCCTTATCATATTGTAAGTGGTCTTAGCTTCTACCAAAGAAAGGAGATTAAAGATATAATCTCTTTTCTTAAGTTGATTATTAATCCTGATGATAATTTAAGTTTTACAAGAGTAATAATTAATTTTTACCGAGGCATAGGTCCTTCATCATTAGCAAAGATTGATGCAGAAGCTAAAAAAGGTAATTTAAGCTACTTTAAGACTATTCAGAATATGGTAAAAGCAAATGGGATTTCCTCAAGCTTCAAAAATAAGTTGAGTGAGCTAATTTTAAGCTTAGAATCTATTGCAGGTAAATCTTACAAAGACGCTGCTGAATTGATCCAAGAAATTAGTGAAAAGACCGGCTATATAAACACCTTAGATGAGAAGAGATTGCAAAATATACTTGAACTAATCTCTAACGCAAAGAAAGCTCCACTACGAGAATTTGTTGACAGGGTTTCTATTTTAACATCTAATGACGAGACTGTAAAGGGAAATTATGTATCTTTGATGACTTTGCATAATGCAAAGGGTCTTGAATTTCCTGTAGTATTTATTATAGGACTTGAAGATGGTATCCTCCCTCACTTTAAAGCTGTCAATGATTTAGAGGAGTTACAAGAAGAAAGAAGACTGTTGTATGTTGGGATGACACGGGCAAGGGATTATTTATGCCTAACTGGAGCTAAAAGAAGAAAGCTGTTTTCAAAGGTACAGGATTTTGAGCCTTCCAGATTTTTATCAGATATCCCTCGTGAGTGTTGCGATTGGATAGAAAAAATACATCAGAAGAAGGATCAAACATATGAGACAATCACTCAACCAGCACCTAAATATTCAAATATCTATGGAATAGGTTCAAAAGTAAGACATCCTGTATGGGGTGTCGGTGTTATTAGAGATTGCTGTGGAGAGGGTGATGATACAAAAGTCATGATAAACTTCCCAGGTATTGGGATTAAAAGAGTACTATTAAAGTTTGCCAAGTTACAGGTGATGGTTCAATAATGTTAGAACTTCACGAGGTTAAACATATAGCAAGGCTTGCAAGGATTGATTTCACAGATGAAGAGATAGATAAAATTAGAGTTCAACTTAATTCTGTCGTAGATTACATAGGGAAGCTTAATGAGGTTGGGACCGAAGGGATTGAACCTACCTCCCATGTAATTCCCTTAAAAAATATATTTAGAGAAGACCTTCTTGATAATAAAGTTTTAACTACAAATGAAATTCTTCAGAACGCTCCCCAAACTGATGGCAAGTTTTTTATTGTTCCAAAGATTATAGAGTAACTTAAGTAATAGCAAAGCCCTTCTTCTATTATCTTCAGAAGAAGGGCTTTTTTGACATAAAGTGGCTGGTTATTTTTTCTGCTGTAATTCAAAAGCTTTCTTTGCTTTTGCGGCAGCTTCTTCAGCTCTTTTTGCAGCTTCTTCAGCTCTCTTGACAAGAGCTTCAAATTTATCCATATCACAGCATTTTTTTGCCTCTAAAGCGAGTGCTTTAGCTTCAGCAGCGGCTTTTTTTGCATCATTAATCTCAGCAGATTTTGCTTCAAGAGCGCTGACTTTTGCCTCAATGGCGCTAACGCGGGCTTCAAGTTTGCTTATTCTGTCTACAAGTGGATCAATTTGTTGTTTTACATAGTCTTTAGTTGCGCAACCGTATGAAAATAATAATACAAAAGCTAATAGCAGAAATAAATATTTTTTCACTATCTTTCACCTCCTTACAAAAGTATTTAAATATATATAAAAGATACAGTTAAATCAAAAAAAAATCAAGACTTATGAGAAAAAAATAAGATGATAACGTCTTAAGATACCAAAATGAAAAAGTATTAGTTGAAAAAGCTAACCTATCTTTAAAGATAACTATGTATCCAATATAAGTAAGATATGAAAGCATAAATTAGTCAAAAAAGCCTCAAAAATAGGTTTTATCTTAGCTAATTAATAAAATAATCTTAAGCCTCTAATTCTGAAAAAAGATAAGACATATATGCGACATTAGGGATTAATGGATCATTTTGCAAAAGCATACCCAATATTAAGTAGAATACGAGGCTGGAGGGGG
>JAOAHE010000024.1 GCA_026415415.1 Thermodesulfovibrionales bacterium
GAGTTAAGGTTTGCGATTAGAGAAGGAGGTAGGACTGTAGGCGCTGGTGTAGTTACAGAGGTGGTGGAGTAGAAAATGCGTGATATAATACTTTTTCAATGCTCTGAGTGTAAGAATAAGAACTACTCAACGACCAAAAACAAGAAAAACAATCCTGATAAATTAAACTTTAAAAAATACTGTAGAAGCTGTAAGAGACATACTTTACATAAAGAGGTTAAATCTTAATCATAAAATTTTATACCATTTATGATTATAGGCCAGTAGCTCTAACGGCTAGAGCATCGGACTCCAAATCCGAGGGATGGGGGTTCAAATCCCTCCTGGCCTGTTTTTTATAAATTTAATTTAAGGAAATTATTACTAAATATGATAGAAAGAGTTAAAAATTTCTTTAACGAAGTAAAGATTGAAACTAAAAAAGTTAACTACCCTACAAAAGAAGAGCTAATTGGATCTGTATGGGTTGTGCTTATCACTGTTTTTATAATTGCTTTTTTTTTAGGGATTGTAGATTTTAGTTTATCAAGCTTATTAAAGCTAATTTTCAGGTAGAATAATGGCTAAAAAATGGTATGTAGTTCATACTTACTCTGGTTACGAAGACAAAGTAAAGGCTTCTATTGAAGAGAAAGTAAAAGCTTATCATCTCACAGACAAAATAGCAAGAATAATTATACCAACTGAAAAAGTTATAGAATTAAGGAATAAAAAAAAGTACGAAGTTGGCAGGAAATTCTATCCAGGTTATATACTTGTTGAGATGGACCTTGACGATGAAACTTGGCATCTAATAAAAAACACTCCAAGAGTTACAGGCTTTATTGGAAAAACTAAGCCTGTTGCTCTTACAGATGACGAAGTAGAGTTAATAATAAACCAGATGCAAGAGGGTCCTGCGCCAACAAAAAGCCGCTTTGAAAAAGGCGATAGTGTCAAAATTATAGAAGGTCCCTTTACAAACTGGGTTGGTTATGTTGATGAGGTCGATGCTGACCACTCCAGATTAAAAGTAATGGTTACAATTTTTGGTAGACAAACTCCAGTTGAACTTTCCTTCTATCAAGTAGAAAAAACATAGAGAAGACATACATTTATGACTCTTTTTCACAGCAAGCAAAGTTTCAAAGATAGCTAAATTAGACGGAGGATTTAGATGGCTAAAAAAGAAGTAGTAGCTCAGGTCAAACTTGTAATACCCGCAGGAAAAGCTAATCCTGCACCACCTGTTGGTCCTGCGCTTGGTCCTCACGGGATTAATATAATGGAGTTTTGCAAACAATTCAATGCTCAAACCCAAAATCTTGGGGACACTTTAATACCAGTTGTTTTAAGTATTTATAATGATCGTTCTTTTACTTTTATCCTAAAAACACCTCCTACTTCAGAGCTAATAAAGAAAGCAGTTGGAATAATAAAGGGGTCCAGTAATCCAAATAAAGATAAGGTTGGTGTTTTAAGCAGTGCCCAGATAGAAGAAATTGCAAAAAAGAAACTTCAAGATTTAAATACAACATCCTTGGAGGCAGCTATTAAGATAGTAAAAGGTACAGCTAAAAGCATGGGAATTGACATAAAGGATTAATTAAGAAGAGGTAATAAAATGGGAAAAAAATTAGAAGACATCAAGAAAAAAATAGATCTAACAAAGTTTGTACCTTTAGAAGAGGCTATCTCAATCATAAAGGAAAACTCCTTTGCAAAATTTGATGAAACAGTTGATATGGCAGTAAATTTGGGGGTAAATCCCAAGAAATCTGACCAAATGGTTAGAGGGACAGTTGTGCTTCCTAACGGGACAGGTAAAACAGTAAAGGTCTTAGTTTTTGCTAAAGGAGAGAAAGAAAAAGAAGCACGCGAGGCTGGGGCTGATTATGTAGGAGCTGAAGATTTAGTAGAGAAGATCCAGCAAGGGTGGCTTGATTTTGATAAAGCCGTGGCAACACCTGACATGATGGGAGTTGTTGGTAAGTTAGGTAAGATTTTAGGACCTCGTGGTTTAATGCCTAACCCTAAATTAGGTACTGTTACTTTTGAGATTGCTAAGGCCGTCAAGGAGATAAAGGCAGGAAAAGTTGAGTATAAAGTAGAAAAAGGTGGGATAGTTCATCTGCCAATAGGAAAAGTCTCCTTTGAAAAAGAAAAGCTTTTAGAAAATGCAATAGCAGTGTTGAAGTCAATAATAAAAGCAAAACCTCCAACTTCAAAGGGCAAATATATAAGAAGGATTACTGTTTCTTCTACAATGGGATTAGGCATAAAAATTGATTTACAAAAGCTTAAAGTCTCATAAATTAATTAAAGGAGATCTCAGGGTTTAATTTTTTAATTCAAGCTTTGCTTGATAAACAGCAAATTAAGTCAGAGACTGTAGGCAGCATAACTTTAAAAGGTGTGCTTTAATTGGTCATCTTAATGACTGGCCTACATAGACTATTAAGGGATTTAGAACAAGAAGATAATAATTGCTTCATTTAAGCTAAATTATTGTATGCTCAATTTCATAGTTCTATATAAGTAAATCTTATACAGTATCTTTATCGTAACTAACCTTTAAAGCTATTGTCTGTCCGTAAGTCTCTGAGAAGGAGGGATTAAGCTGATTACCAAACAGAAAAAATCAAAACAGATTGATCAGTTAGTTGAAAAGTTTTCAAAATCAAAAGGGGTCTTGCTTACTGAATACAAAGGACTTACGGTTGCAGAACTTGCAGAGTTGAGAAGACAGATGAAAGAAATCGGCGGCGAATACAAAGTAGTAAAAAACACTCTTATAAGTATTGCTGCAAAAGATACCCCTTATGAAAAGGCAAACAGTTTTTTTACTGGACCAACAGGCATAGCTTTTGGTTACAACGATGTTGTAGATTTAACAAAAAAGGTCTTAGATTTTTCAAATAAATACGAGAAGTTTAAGATCAAAAGTGGTATTATCGATGGTCAATTATGCACTATTGAAGATATAAAAGCTATTTCAACCTTACCATCAAGACAAACTCTACTTGCCATACTTTGTGGTGCCTTCCAAGCACCTATATCAAAGTTAGCTATACTGTTAAGTTCAACGATCAATCAATTTGCTTATGCATTAGAAGCATTAAAGAATAAAAAAGAACAAACTGGAGGGAATTAAATGCCAATTACCAAAGAAGAAGTTTTTCAGTTTATTGATAACATGACAATCCTTGAGATGTCACAATTTATTAAGGAGTTTGAAGAAAGATATGGGGTGACAGCTGCCGCTCCTGTTGCAGTCGCTGCTGCACCTGCAGCTGCTGCTGGCTCTGCAGCTCCTAAGGAAGAGGAAAAAACCAGCTTTGATGTCATTTTACAAGCTGCTGGTGAAAAGAAAATTCAGGTTATCAAAGTAGTAAGAGAGTTAACATCTCTTGGACTTAAAGAGGCAAAAGATTTAGTTGACGGGGCTCCAAAACCTGTTAAGACAGGTGTTTCAAAAGAGGAAGCCGAGGCTATAAAGGCTAAATTAGAGGCTGAAGGAGCAAAAGTAGAGATAAAATAATAAATCTACAAGTGGTTAAGAACCCTTATGGGCAGACAGTGCCTTTAAGATTAAGAAAGTTATATTTAAGGGGTTCTTTACCACTTGTTTATTAAAACTTAAAAGGAGTTACATGGCAACAGTACCAAGACAGAGACAAAATTTCGGTAAGGTGATGCCAATACTTGAGGTCCCTTATCTTATAGAGTTTCAGAAGAAATCCTTTAATCGTTTTTTACAGAAGGATGTCTACGAAGACGATCGTCTTAATGAAGGGCTTCAAGCTGCATTTAATAGCGTTTTCCCTATAGTTGATTATAACGATACAGCTTCTTTGGAGTTTATAAACTACAGTATCGGAGAAGTTAAATTAACACCTATTGAGTGTTTACAAAAAGGGTTTACCTATTCTGCACCACTTAAGATCAAAGTTAGATTGAATCTGTGGGAAAAAGGTGAAGACAACAATAAGATCTTAAGAGAGTCAAGAGAACAAGAGGTTTATATTGGTGATCTTCCAATAATGACTGACACTGGAAGCTTTATAATAAATGGTGTTGAGAGAGTAATAGTAAGCCAGCTTCATAGGTCTCCGGGTGTATATTTTGCGCCTGATAAAGGCAAGACCCATTTAAGTGGCCGCCTTCTATATATGGCAAGAGTTATTCCTGTTCGCGGTTCATGGTTAGACTTTGAGTTTGACTCAAAAGACATTTTATATGTAAGGATAGATAGACGGAGGAAATTGCCAGCAACGGTAGTTCTTAAATGTCTTGGTTATACAAATGAAGATCTTTTAAAGATTTTCTACCCAGTGGAAGAGATAAAAATAGTAGATGAAAACACTTTCATTCGCCAATTAAGTGATGTTTTAGTTGGGATAAGAACAAAAAACAGTATAGTTTCTCCAGAAACTGGAGAAGTAATAGTTAAAGAAGGTGGAAAGATAACTAAGTATGCCTTGAAAAAACTTGAAAGTGCTGGTATCAAGGAGATACCAATAACCCGTAGCGAGATAATAGGCAGAATTACTCTTAAAGATATTGTCGATCCTGAAACAGGGGAAGTAATCTTAGATAGCAACAAAGAAATTACCGAAGAAATACTTGCAAAGATTTTATCTTTAAATATTAAAACCTTACAGCTACTTTTTATTGATAATGTAAATTACCTTCCATCTCTCAGAGAGACCCTCCTTATGGATAAAGTAGTCACCAAAAAGGATGCACTAAAAGAGGTTTACAGAAAGCTAAGACCTGGTGAACCAGTTACTGAAGCTGCTGCTGCAGAACTTTTTAATGGGCTATTTTTTGATCCAAAACGATATGACCTCTCAGCGGTAGGACGCTTAAAAATCAATGAGAAATTAGGATTAAACATACCTCTTGATCATAGAACTTTAACAAATACTGATATCATAGAGATTGTGCGTTATTTACTGAATTTACGAACAGGAAAAGGAGAGGTTGACGATATAGACCATCTTGGCAATAGAAGGGTAAGAGGTATAGGTGAGTTATTAGAAAACCAGTTTAGAATCGGACTGGTCAGGATGGAAAGAACTATTAAAGAAAAGATGAGCCTAACTGATTTAGAAACAGCTGTACCTCACGACCTTATTAATGCAAAACCTGTAATGGCTTCTATTAAAGAATTTTTTGGTTCAAGCCAGTTAAGCCAGTTTATGGATCAGACTAATCCACTATCAGAAATCACTCATAAAAGGAGGCTATCAGCTTTAGGACCTGGTGGGTTAACGAGGGAAAGAGCTGGCTTTGAGGTAAGAGATGTTCACACCACTCACTATGGTAGGATTTGTCCCATAGAAACACCAGAAGGTCCTAATATAGGTTTGATTACCTCTTTAGCCGTTTATGCTCGGATAAATGATTATGGCTTTATTGAAGCTCCCTATAGAAAAGTAATCAATGGAAGAGTTACTAATGAAATACATTATCTGTCCGCATTAGAAAGTGAGAAATACCTAATCGCAGAGGCAACTTCTCCAGTAGACAAAGATGGAAATCTTCTTGGTGAAGTAGTTTCAGCCAGAATTGGGGGTGATTTTAAGATGGACAAAGTAGAAAATGTCCAGTTTATGGATGTTTCCCCTAAGCAAATCATAGGTATTTCAGCTTCTTTAATCCCTTTTTTGGAAAATGATGACGCAAATAGAGCTCTGATGGGTTCTAATATGCAAAGACAAGCTGTACCGCTTCTCAGACCTTCTGCCCCTTTTGTGGGAACTGGTATTGAGTATGTTGCTGCAAGAGATTCAGGGTGGCTTGTTATAGCAAAAAGAGCAGGTATAGTAGAAAGCGTTGATGCTACAAGAATAGTGGTCAAAGTCACCGAACCAGGAACAAGTAAAGACATAGTTGACAGATATGAATTAATAAAATTTAAGCGTTCAAACCAGGGGACCTGCATGAATCAAAAGCCTCTTGTCTCTGTCGGTGATAGAGTAGAAAGAGGAACTATTCTTGCAGATGGTCCTTCAACTGATCAAGGAGAATTAGCATTAGGACAAAATGTGCTTGTAGCTTTCATGCCTTGGGGTGGTTATAACTTTGAAGACGCCATCCTTATCAGTGAAAGACTGGTGAAGGACGATGTTTTCACCTCTATACATATAGAAGAGTTTTATGTTGAGGCTCGCGAGACAAAGCTTGGTGCTGAAGAGATCACAAGAGATATCCCAAATGTTGGGGAAGATGCACTTAAGGATTTAGATGAAAGTGGTATTATCAGGATTGGAGCAAAGGTTAAAGCAGGAGATATACTTGTTGGAAAAGTCACTCCTAAGGGTGAAACTCATCTGACCTCTGAAGAGAAGCTTCTGAGGGCTATATTTGGGGATAAAGCTGAAGAGGTTAAAGAAAGTAGTCTATATGTTCCTCCAGGAATAGAGGGAACTATAGTAGACGTAAGGGTATTAATAAGAAAAGGGATAGAGAAAGATCAACGTTCTAAAAACATAGAAGCTGATGAGATAAAAAAACTTCAAAGAGATTTAGAAGAAGAAATTAAATTACTTAAGAGAGAAAAGGAAAACAGGATTAGAGAGCTCTTCTTAGGACAAAAAATCTTAGATGATATAAAAGACCCTCAAACTAAGGAAGTAATATGTAAAAAAGGCTCCGAAATTGACCAAAATACTTTAATGCACATTAGAGATGTCAACCTACTTCTTAAAGTAAAAATTGATAACTCCCTGATTAAGAGCAAAGCTGAAGAGATAAATAGTGAGGTAAATAATTACATTAGAAAGCTTGAGAAAAATTATAATGAAAGGATAGAGAGAATTAAAAAAGGTGACGAACTGCCACCTGGTGTTAACAAGATAGTCAAAGTATTTATTGCAATGAAGAGAAAAATACAAATTGGAGATAAAATGGCAGGCCGTCACGGTAATAAAGGTGTTGTTTCTATAATATTGCCTGAAGAAGACATGCCCTATCTACCAGATGGGACCCCTGTGGACATCGTGCTTAATCCCTTAGGTGTGCCTTCCAGAATGAATGTTGGTCAGATTTTAGAGACTCATTTAGGATGGGCAGCAAAAGCCTTAGGTCTATACTTTGCAAACCCGGCTTTTGAAGGCTTAAAAGAGGCAGAAATCAAACATTTACTTAAAAAAGCTGGACTACCCCCATCAGGTCAGACGATTCTATATGATGGCAAAACAGGGGAACCCTTTAAACGTACCGCACCAGTTGGTTGTATGTATATGCTTAAACTCCACCATCTTGTTGCTGATAAAATCCATGCCCGTTCAATAGGCCCTTACTCATTAGTAACCCAACAACCACTTGGTGGTAAAGCCCAATTTGGTGGACAAAGATTGGGTGAGATGGAGGTGTGGGCTTTAGAAGCATATGGAGCCGCTTATACACTGCAAGAATTTCTAACAGTAAAAAGCGATGATATAGCTGGTAGGTCCCATATGTATGAGGCTATAGTTAAGGGAGATCCTGTTTTAGAATCAGGAGTACCTGAGTCTTTTCACGTATTAATTAAAGAACTCCAAAGTCTATGCCTTGATGTGGAGCTTCTTGAGAAGAAGCCAGGGAGGGAGGATTAATTTGTTAGACGATATATTTCAAAAACCCAAAAAGATCAGTAACTTTCAAGCTATAAGAATAAAACTTGCTTCTCCTGAAAAAATTAGAGAATCATCTTATGGTGAGATTAAAAAACCTGAGACGATTAATTACAGAACTTTTAAACCCGAACAAGATGGTTTATTTTGTGCAAAAATATTTGGACCTGTAAAGGATTGGGAGTGTCTTTGTGGTAAATACAGACGGATGAAGCATAGAGGGGTAATCTGTGATAGATGTGGAGTAGAGGTTATACAATCAAAAGTTCGCCGTGAAAGAATGGGGCATATAGAGCTATCAACTCCTGTGGCTCATGTTTGGTTTTTAAGGGGTGTACCAAGTAGAATTGGCACTTTACTTGATATGACCATTAGACAACTGGAGAAGGTTTTATACTTTGAAGAATACATAGTTATAGACCCTGGAGACACACCCTTAAAAATGAAAGAACTCCTTACTGAGGACCAATATAGACAGTACACCTCTGAATATGGTAATAGATTTACAGCTGGAATGGGTGCTGAAGCAATTCGGGAGTTATTGAAAAGAGTAGATCTACAAGGTCTTTCAAATGAACTTAAGGCTAAGATTGAGTCTGTTTCCTCTATAGGGATGAAAAGAAAATTAACAAAGAGGCTCAAGATAGTTGATGCCTTCATTAAGTCAGGCAATAAACCAGAATGGATGATACTTGACATTATACCTGTTTTACCACCTGACTTAAGACCTCTTGTACCTTTAGATGGTGGAAGATTTGCCACCTCCGATCTAAATGACCTTTACAGGAGAGTTATAAATAGAAACAACAGGCTCAAGAGGTTAATAGAACTTAAAGCTCCAAGCGTAATTATTAAAAATGAAAAAAGGATGCTGCAAGAAGCAGTTGACTCCCTTTTTGACAATAGCAAAAAGGTTAAATCTCTCAAGACCGGAGCAAAGCGATCTCTTAAATCTCTTAGCGATATGATTAAAGGTAAGCAAGGTAGATTCCGCCAAAACCTACTTGGAAAAAGAGTTGACTACTCAGGACGTTCAGTTATAGTAGTAGGACCTGACCTCAAACTAAACCAGTGTGGAATACCCAAAACTATGGCTCTTGAGTTATTTAAACCTTTTGTCTTCAATAAGTTAGAAGAAAAAGGTTTAGCCAATACAATTAAACAGGCAAAAAGAATGGTTGAAAAGGAAAGTCCAGAGGTATGGGATGCATTAGAAGAGGTAATACAAGAGCATCCTGTGCTTTTGAACCGTGCTCCAACTTTGCATAGACTTGGAATCCAAGCTTTTGATCCTGTTTTAGTAGAAGGAAAGGCTATACAATTACATCCTTTAGTATGCACTGCCTTCAACGCTGATTTCGATGGTGACCAAATGGCAGTGCACGTACCACTTTCTATTGAAGCACAGGTAGAGGCAAGAGTATTGATGATGTCAGTAAATAACCTTTTATCCCCTGCCAATGGCAAACCAATTGTAGTTCCATCGCAAGATATGGTCTTGGGTGTTTATTATCTTACTAAACAAAAATCAGGAGCTCTCGGTGAAAACAAGCTTTTTGCCGATAGGGAAGATGTCCTACAGGCTTATTATTCAGGTATTGTAGATGAACATGCAAAGATTAAGGTAAGGATGAATGGGGAGATAGTTGAGACAACTGCTGGAAGGATCATTTTCAGTGAGATACTGCCTCCAAATATACCCTTTTCTTTTGTTAATAAAGAACTGACTAAAAAAGAGTTAGGTAAACTTATTGAATACATTCATAATGTTACAGGTAAAAGGGAAACAGTGGTTTTTTTAAACAAATTAGAAAAGATAGGATTTCACTATGCAACTGTTGCTGGTATATCTATTTGCATTGATGATATGCACGTTCCGACCAAAAAGCCTGAACTGATAAAGCAAGCTGAGCAGGAGGTAATGGAAGTTCAACGGCAATACTCAGAAGGCTTAATCACTCAAGGTGAGAGATACAACAAGGTAATAGATATTTGGGCAAATGTTACCGAGAAAGTTGCTGATGAGATGATGAAAGAACTGGGTGCCGAAGAAGGTATGACAGATCTTTCAGAAGAATATCTAAAAGAAAGGCGATCCTTCAACAGTATTTTTATGATGGCAGACTCAGGCGCAAGAGGTAGCACAGCTCAGATAAGACAGCTTGCTGGTATGAGAGGCTTAATGGCTAAACCCTCTGGAGAGATCATAGAAACACCAATTACTGCAAACTTTAGAGAAGGGTTAAGTCCTATACAGTACTTCATATCAACTCACGGTGCAAGAAAAGGTTTAGCAGATACAGCATTGAAGACAGCAAATGCTGGTTATCTAACAAGAAGATTGGTAGATGTTGCACAAGATGTAATTCTAACAGAAAAAGACTGCGGCACAGACAACGGCATAATCTTAACAGCTTTGATAGAAGGTGGAGAAATAATTCAACCTCTTGAGGAGAGAATATTTGGTCGAACCTTAGCAGAAAATATTAAAGATCCTATAACAGGTGAATTAATTGCTAAAAAGAATGAAATTATTGATAGCAATCTTGCCAAAAAAATAATCGATGCTGGTATTGACAGGATTAAAATTAGGTCAGTCCTTACTTGTGAGACAAAAAAAGGTGTTTGCACTAAGTGCTATGGAATGGACTTAGCAAGGGGTGAAAACTCCGAAATAGGAGAAGCTATCGGCATCATAGCTGCTCAGTCAATCGGAGAGCCAGGTACCCAGCTTACAATGAGAACCTTCCATATCGGTGGTGCTGCAACAAAGGTCATAGAGCAAGCTGTACTTGTAGCGAAAAACTCTGGTTATATAAAGTTTATTGATATCAACTCAGTACGCAACAAGGAAGGACAACTCGTTGTAATCAATAGAAACGCTATGATAGCTATAGTTGACTCACAAGGTAGAGAAAAAGAAAAATACAATCTCGTCTATGGTGCTAAAATTTTCATCCGTGACTCAGTAGGAAATATACTACCTGTTAATGATGGTATGTATATAGAAGCTGGAACTGCTTTTGTGGAGTGGGATCCTTACTCCACCCCAATATTAACCGAGATTGGTGGTAGAATAGCTCTTGGTGATATTATAGAGGGAATAACCTTTAAGGAAGAAGTCAACGAAACAACAGGATTAGCTTCGAAGGTTATAATTGAAAACCCCGCTACTTATAGACCTCGTATATCAATAAAGGATGAAACAGGCAAGACAGCTAAGCTACCAGACTCTAACAACCCCGCTACCTATCCTCTTCCTGCTGGCGCACATCTATTAGTGGAAAGAAACGATATAGTGTCACCTGGAGATATACTTGCAAAAATACCACGTGAAACTACAAAGACTAAGGACATTACAGGCGGCTTACCAAGAGTAGCTGAACTACTTGAAGCTCGCAAACCTAAAGAACAAGCTATAGTATCAGAGATAGATGGAGTTGTTGAGTTTAAAGGAACTCAAAAGGGAATGAGGGTAGTAGCCGTTAAAAGCGGCGATGACAGCAAGGTATATTACATACCCAAAGGTAAACATGTAATCGTTCACGAAGGAGACTGGGTTAAAGCAGGGGAACCTTTAATGGATGGTGCTGTAAATCCTCATGATATTTTGGATATTTTAGGCCCCTATGAGCTACAAAGATATTTAGTTGATGAGGTGCAAAAGGTTTATAGACTACAAGGTGTTAACATTAATGACAAGCACATTGAAGTGATAGTTCGTCAGATGATGAGAAAAATCAGAATTGAACATCCAGGAGACACTTCATTCCTAATAGGCGATGAGGTAGACAGATCTACTTATATTGAAGAAAATGATAGAGTAAAAGCTGAAGGTGGCAAACCTGCTCAGGGGAAACCCCTTCTTTTAGGAATTACAAAGGCATCTTTAGCAACTGACAGCTGGGTGTCTGCTGCCTCTTTCCAAGAGACAACAAGGGTTCTTACAGAGGCAGCTTTAAGCGGTAAGATTGATCCATTAGAGGGACTTAAAGAGAATGTTATAATGGGTAAGATTATACCAGCTGGCACTGGTATGTCTTTATATAAAGATACCTTTATTAAAGGTGTATTTTATTCAAAAATTCAAGAAAAAAATCAAGAACAAGATATATTTGGATCCTTAGATAGTTAAAAAAACACCCTCAGAGAGTATCAGCTACTCTGAGGGTGTTTTTTTAACTCTATATAAGCTTATCAAAAAATCATCATAAATAAGGTTTAAGAGAATTTTGTCTTATTTGAAATGAAGGTAGCCCAATTATACGACTTCCACACTATAAAGATTGAAGAAATACCCGTTCCCAACATCCAAGATGATGAAGTCTTAGTAAAAACCAAGGCTTGTGGAATTTGTTCGGGTGATGTGATGCAGTGGTATATAGAGAACAAAGCTCCCCTCGTATTAGGACATGAACCAGCTGGAGAGATAGTAAAATTAGGCAAGAAGATTGAAAATTCTCTAAACTTCAAGGTAGGTGATAGGGTTTTTGTTCATCACCATGCCCCCTGTATGGCTTGTAAATATTGTCGTCGTAAAGATTTTGTTCAATGTGATACCTGGAAAAATAGTAAGATCATACCAGGTGGCATATCCGAATATTTTGTTGTCCCTGAAATAATCCTTAAAAGAGACACTTTGAAGCTACCAGAGAGTTTATCTTTTGAATCTGCTGCTCTCATTGAACCCGTTGCTTGCGTTATAAAATCTTTTAAACGATCATATATAAAAAAGGGGGATACTCTTTTAGTATTGGGGTTGGGATTTATGGGACTGGTTCACATTATACTTGGTAGGTATTTTGGCGCTACTTTTATAATCGGTGCAGATAAAGTTCCCTATAGGTTAGCAAAAGCAATAGAACTAGGAGCTGATGAGGTAATAGACATTTCTCAAAGCGACATCAGAGAAAAATTATCAACTATTACTAAGGGATACATGGCAGATATTGTAATCGTCTGTCCAAACACTGTAGTAGCTATGCAAGATGGTCTTCAATGCGTAGGTAGAGGCGGTACAGTTATACTATTTGCTCCAGCGCAACCTGGTGAGCTATTATCTTTAGATCCAAACCATATATATTTTAAAGACATCACTATTACTACAAGCTACTCCTGTGGACCTGAAGATACAAAAGATGCTTTAAGATTTATAGAGATAGGAGCTGTTGATAGCACAGCATTAATAACTCATAGGTTTTCTATAGAAGAGACCGAGAAAGCCTATAGAATAACCTCTCAAGCAACCAATTCCCTTAAATGTATGATAAAATTTGATTAAATTTATAATAGAAGGTGGACAATGTTCAAGGAGTTTAAAGAGTTTGCTATTAAAGGTAATGTAGTTGATATGGCGGTAGGAATAATAATAGGTGCTGCCTTTGGTGGAATAGTAAATTCACTGGTTGCTGATATAATAATGCCTCCTATAGGGCTAATACTTGGGAAGGTTGATTTCTCCAATCTATTTTTAGTTTTGAAAGAAGGCTCTACCTCTCCTCCGTACACAACAGTAGCTGATGCTAAGAAAGCTGGAGCGGTAACATTGAATTATGGTTTATTTATTAATACTATAATAAGTTTTTTGATAATAGCTTTTTCAGTATTTCTACTTGTAAAAAATATTAATAGGCTTAAGCGAGAAAAAGAAGCACCACCTCCCATACCTACTAATAAAGAATGCCCTTTTTGTTTCTTAAGCATCCCAATAAAAGCTGTAAGATGCCCTCATTGCACTTCAGAATTAAATAACTAAAGTAGGACAATCATGAGAATATTGTATTTTGATTGTTTTTCAGGTATAAGCGGCGATATGTGTGTTGGAGCCCTACTTGATCTTGGTATTAAGATTAATAAACTTAAAGATGAATTAAAAAAGCTTCCGATAAAGGGATACTCTCTTACCTTAGAGAAAGTCCAAAGATGCGGTATAAATGCAACTAAATTTATTGTAACTGAAAATAGAGCAATCAAAAGAAAACCTATTAAACTATCAGTAATAGAGGAAATAATAGATTCATCTAAGCTTTCCAGAATACTTAAAGAAAAAGGGTTAAAACTTTTTAAAAGGCTTTTTGAAGTAGAAGCAAAAGTTCATGGTAAAGCCTTAGATGATGTTCATCTACATGAGTTAGGTGCTATTGACAGTCTTGTTGATATCTTTGGCACTTTAATAGCCCTTGATATGCTTGAAATAGACAAAGTCTTTACCTCTAAGATCAATCTTGGAGGTGGCATCATTAATATCTCCCATGGCATATTACCAGTTCCCTCACCGGCTACAGTAGAGTTATTAAAAGGTTACCCAGTTTACTCATCAGGTGTTGATTATGAACTGACTACACCTACAGGCGCTTTGATTATATCTGCCTTAGAGTCTGTGTACTCTCCAATTCCTTCAATGCACATTGAGAAAATAGGCTACGGAGCTGGCAGTAAAGATTTTCAAGAGTTTCCAAATATACTACGGATTTTTATTGGGAAGGAACTTAATTCTAACCTAAGGGAGATACAAAAAGACACTGTAACGATTATTGAGACAAACATCGATGACATGAATCCTCAGCTTTATGAACCTACCATCAACGCACTGTTAAAAGCAGGTGCTTTAGATGTAACCTTAGAGAATATAACTATGAAGAGAGGTAGGCCTGCTATAAAAGTTACAGTGATATCAAATGAAAGAGATGTTGAATCATTGATAAACATATTATTTCTGCATACTACATCAATAGGGGTAAGGTTTTATAACGCAAGGAGGGTGATACTGAAGAGAGAGATTAAAACAGTGAAAACTACAATGGGAGATATTAGAGTAAAAATATCTTACAAAGGTAATGAGATTATAAATATTCAGCCTGAATATGTTGACTTATTAGAAATAGCAGAAAAAACCAATATACCTATTAAAGAAATAACCTATTTAATATCATCTCAAATCAAAAAGGAGATGTTTAAAAAAGAGTAAGATCATAAATCTCATAAATTAGCATGAAAAGTTGCAATTAACATAAGAAAATAATAAATTGATAAAGTTATTTGCCCTTGGTAATTATGGAGTAAAAAGATAATTACCTATCTTTAACCAAAAATCAAAAAAAAGTCTAAGTCTTTGTTAATATAAAACTAAGAACTTCTGAAAACCTTTGTCAATTTCTGACAGTTTAAAGAAATTATGAGGATATGAAATATGATAGAGGACTTAAAAAAATCAGAGACATGGAGAGTTTTTAGGATCCAGTCTGAATTAGTTGAAGGGTTTGAAACTCTTTATGAAGTTGGACCAGCGGTTAGCATTTTTGGCAGTTCAAAGCTCAAGGAAGACTCCTACTACTATCAACAAGCGTTTACAGTAGCTAAGATGCTTTCAGAGATAGGTTTTTCTATAATCACAGGTGGCGGACCTGGCATTATGGAGGCAGCAAATAAAGGTGCAAAGATGGGAAAAGGTAAATCAATCGGTTTGAATATAGAGTTGCCATCTGAACAGTATCCAAATAAATATCTTGATATAAACCTTTCTTTCAGATATTTCTTCATTAGAAAACTAATGTTTATTAAATACTCTATCGCGTTTATCATTTTTCCTGGAGGCTATGGTACGATGGATGAGTTGTTTGAAGCTATGACTCTTGTTCAGACGAAAAAGATTGATAGCTTCCCAATAATTCTCTTCGATCGGCAGTACTGGGAAGGTTTAGTAGATTGGATGAAGAAAAAAGCTATTAAGGAAGGTACCCTTAGCCCAGAAGACTTTTTCTATTTTAATATTGTTAATAAACCAATTGAGGCTTGTATAATTTTGCGAGAGCACTATAAATTTTTTGGTGGGCCATTGCAGATCCCTAGCTGTAAAGATAATAACGAACAATTACCAGGTAATCAATAAAAATGTCAAAGATATACCTTACTACATTGGGATGCCCAAAAAATCAGGTTGACTCAGAGCACTTAAAAAGATTACTAAGAGGGGAAGGTTTTAGTTTCTCAAAAAATCCTGACGATGCTAATATCTTAATTGTAAACACCTGTGCTTTCATAAAAGAGGCAAAACAAGAATCAATAGATGAGATATTTAGTTTGGTAAAAAATAAGATACCTTCTACTCTTGATAGCACAAAAATTGAAAAGAAAAGTCTTTTAGTTTTTGGATGTCTTGCCCAGCGATACAAAGATGCATTAAGAAAAGAGATTCCCGAGATAGATCATCTTTGGGGTGTAGGTCAAGAAAAAGAGATAATCCAGTATTGTAAAAACATTAAATTTGAGAGAGAAGATACAGCTAATAAACTAACTGAGCATCATCAGACAGAAAAGAATTCCTATGCCTATCTTAAAATAGCAGAAGGTTGTGATAAAAAATGTACCTTTTGCGTAATACCCTCAATAAGAGGTAGGTTTAGAAGTATACCACCTGATTTTTTAATTGAAGAAGCAGAAAATTATATCAAAAAAGGTATTAAGGAATTAATTCTTGTAGCACAGGATATTACAAGTTATGGGAAAGACTTAAAAGGTTATAATCTTAAATCATTATTAGATGAGCTATCAAAAATAGAAGGCAATTTTTGGATCAGGCTATTATACCTATATCCAACCTCTATTACTGATGAGTTAATTGACTATATAGCTCAGAATGAAAAGATCTGTAAATATCTTGATATTCCTTTTCAGCATTCTGAAGACAGAGTCTTGAGATTAATGGGTAGAAGAGGAATTAAAAAAGATTATTATAAACTACTAAGAAAGATTAAGAGATCAATACCTGAGGTAGCTATTAGAACAACTTTTATCGTAGGTTTTCCCACTGAGACTGAAGAAGAATTTCTCAGTCTCATTGACTTCATAGAAGATATAAGATTTGAGAGTTTAGGTGCTTTCAAATACTCCAAAGAAGAAGGGACTTCTGCTGAGAAGATAAAGGGGCATATCCCAGAAAAGGTCAAACATAGAAGGTATGATGAACTAATGAAAAGACAAGCATTAATATCTCTGCAGATAAATAAAGAAATGGTAAACAAAAGATTTACAGCTCTAATTGACGAGATAGATTTTAGCAACAACTTTGCTATTGCAAGGCTTTACAGACAGGCGCCAGAAATTGACGGAGTCGTACTGATTAAAGATCTTAGAAATCAGCATATAGATATTGGTGACTTTTGTGAAGTGGAGATAATAGAAGCTTATGATTACGATTTGGGTGCAAAGATTATTGAGAGAAAAAGCTAATAGCTATTCTTCATCACTTCCTTCAAGACTAAAATAGGTAAGATAGACATTTCTGACTCCTTCAATATTTTTGAGGGCATCTATTTCTTTTCTGATTGAAGAAATATCTTGATTTTCAATAAGATAAACTATTTTTTCATCTTTTATGCCATTTATCTCTATACCTATGGATTTAAGGGAACTAACAACTTTTTCTATATCGCTAATATCATTAACCTCTACATACCCGCTCGCTATTATCATCTTATACCCCAAATCTAATTTTTATAATCTTCTCTGTGCATTTATCTACACACCTGCCACAGTAAATACAGTTTGTGTCACGGATTACAGGTTTATTAGAATCTGAAATTTTTACACTCATATAACATGATTTATCACAAATACCACAACGACTACATTTTGACTCGGCAATCTTTAATTTTATTATGCTTACTTTGTTAAAAACACCATATATTTTACCTAAGGGACATAGAGATTTGCACCACAGCCTTGGGAAAAAAAACTCAACCCCTATAAGTAAAAATAGGGCCGTTAAAGAGAAATACAGAACGCTTATATCAACAGGAAATTTCAAGACTCCAAGAATGCTAACTGATAATATCCTAAAGAAATTTGTAAGGTGAGATAGATAATTAGTAAAAAAGGGAACCTCCAAGAAAAAAGAAACTATTAGAAAACAAAAAACTAATATATATCCGATTTGTTTAGAGGGCTTAAGTATATTTTTTTGTTTTTTATTTATCTTATTAATTTGCTCAAATATATAATCCATTGGGCATACCCAGCCACAAAAAGACCTACCAAAAATTGTGTAAAGTAAAATTAAAGGAAAAACTGATAAAATAGCCTTTTCTGAAAAATCTTTGGTAGCAACTAAACTTTCTAAGAAAGCAAAAACATCAATAAGGTTTAGTGACCAGATCAAAACTGAACCTGAAAGGCTACCTACTAATATTTTTATTCTTAAAAACTGTAGTAAGAATAATAAGATTATTAAACTGAGAAATACTCGTCTTAAAGTATTTATTTTCATTGGGAATGTTTTTTTACCTATATTCCCTTTCTATAATCCTTCCTCTTGCTAATATTTCTGGAAGATTTTGGGTATAGACCAAGTTATACCTTTGTTCTAAAGGCATCTCTAAAAGTCCTTTAAAAAGGGTTAAGTACTCAGTTTTCACTGTTTGATACCTCTGCCGAGTTATCACCTTAACTGCTGAGCCACCCAAGGGACAATGTTTTACACATAAACCACACCCTACACAATTTTCGTTGATGTAAGGCTGATTACCCCATTGACCATGATAAAAATCAAAGATTTTTGCACCCATTGGACATGCTTTACTACATGAAAGGCACACATCTCCATTCCAGCCAAAACAGAGATTAAAATCTATTAGTGCCATGCCCATAGTTACTTTTTCTTTGTCAATTTTTTGTAATGCTCCCGTAGGACAATATTTTGGACATTCCATGCAAAGGGCGCAAGGGAAATCCCTCATATCTTTGATAAATGGAGTGCCAAAGTTTTTAATATTTTTTATACCTGAAATAGCAATAGAGTTATATTTCATCACATGACATATGTTTACACAAACACCACAACTTATACATTTTGACCTGAATATATTTTCTTCAACTGCACCAGGAGGTCGTATTACACCACCTATATCAATATGAGGTAAAGGCTGTAGCTGTCTCTCAAAACTGCTTGAAGCAACAGTTTTACTGATTGATAGGGAGGAGAAAAATGAAAAAACAAAAAATGATTTTATAAAATCCCTTCTCGTTATATTCATAAAAATTAACAAAAGATTAGGTTATTGTTTACATCTCTTTAAAGGAGATTTATAGTATCTGAGATTAAAAATGAAGCAATTAATCTAAGACCTAAACTTCTTATTTATTCATCTAAAGTTAGTTATAATTTTTTTGCATTAAGATTATTACTCATTAACCCTTATACCTATTTTAACCCTACCCCCTCTTATCAAAAGAGGGGGGCTTACAATCAAAACCGATAACAGCAAGCTTACTAAGAAAGTAGTCATAAAAAATTATCCTTTAATTTAAGCCAGCTATCCTTAGTCTTGCTTCATGATCTAAAATGAGAAAGTAGCGTGAATAAGCCTTTTCCTTGTTCTCTTATGCTATAATCTTGAAAGGTTCAGCTTGCTTAGTTTTTGTTTTACCTTTGTAAATTTTAACGGAAAACATCTTATAATCCATCTGGAAACTGAAAGGATCAAAATATTCGTTCATAATCATATTTACAAGTTTATATTCATCAAACCAAGGGATAAAAACATAATCAAACCTGGGACCTCCAGTTGCTTTCGTCACATCAAGCACTTTTGCAGGAAGCTCGATCTTGCCTCTTCTGGATTCTATTACCACAGAATCCCCTTCTTTTATCCCAAGTTTCTTTGCCAATTCTGAACTAATCTCAACATAAGCACCTGGGACTGCTCTATTTAGTTCAGCAACCCTTGTAGTCATACTACCCGTATGCCAATGTTCTATAACTCTGCCAGTGCAGGCACCATAAATATATCCAGTTGTATCGTATATTACTGTCTTAGTGCCATCAGATCTCATAAATTCTTCTTTATGATTTTGAATGTCTGCAGGGCTCAACACTATGGTTTTTAGAGCTTTTTTATCTTTATTAGGGTCACCAATTACATTAAATGTCTCTTTTTTAATAGTATCATAAGGCATTGCACTGTCTTCGGCAACTTTTGCAGGGTTGAATTTTCTTTCTAAATAATCAACAGTCTTATATTTAACAAACTCCTTTCCATCAAATTTGCATGCCCACCAAGGGTTTGCCCAAGCAATAGCTCTACCGTCAAAGGCAGGGACTTTTCTGCCATCAGGCAAATCTATCATGCCATGAATAAAGGCATTTGAGTTATAAAAACTCGCATACCATCCTTTTGGCAGGTTTTCTTTTTTATGGTAAGCTTCATCATTTTTCATGTCTTCAATGTTTTTTTCTATCCAAGAGCCATAAACAGCATTAAAAGCTTTCATGTTAGCTATATAGGCTTTTGTTGCTCTGTCTACAAGAGGGTCATAAGGATAGGCATATTGTATCCTTGATTCATATTTATCGTATCTTGCTTTAATTGAAGGGTCGCTGTGAACATCTGCTGGAAAAGGAATTCTATAGCCATGATTTCTATCAAGTAAAACTTTCCTATTCATTCCGGTAAAGTTATAGCCAGTCCCATCTGATAAAGTCATCATCTCTTCCCAAATATTTGCACTGAATTCTCTATTCCATTCTTTTGTTTTTGCTGCTTCTATAGTTTTCTTTAACCAATCTTTACCATCATATTTCTCAGGCCAAAACTGAGATATATGTCCCTTAGGTATAATGCCCTTTTCTTCTAACCTTCTCATGATCATAGCAAAGATTGTATGGTCTGCAATTGTGTTACCATAAGGCTCAATAACCTGCTTGATAACCTGATATCTCCTTTCAAGATTACCGAATATAAACTCCTTTTCAAACCAACTTGAAGCCCCTAAGAATACATCCGATATCATTGTGGTAGAGGTAGGGAATGCTTCAAGGGTTACTGTAAATGGCCAAGGCTGACCCTTCGTAGCACCTCCCATAGCTTGCCTGTATGGCCATGAATAAGCAAGAGATTGACCCGGATTAACACAAGCTATGAATTGAACTTTTATCTGTCCAGCAGCAAGTCTCCTAAACATTTCTTGGGTATGTGGTCCTGGTTTGTCGTGAATCTTAATCTTCGCTATTTCAGAGGAGATCTCTGACTCAGATAAACCCTTTTTCTTAAGGTACTCAGAAGCTCTATCCCTCCATATTTTTTCAACAGCAGCTCTATGAAGAGGATTAGCCACCAATCTTCCATAAGGTAATGCATGGCATAAAGCACCAGGTGCTCTAATACCACCACAAGCATTGGGTTGTCCTGTAAGGCTAAAGGAATGTCTTCCTGGTTTTGTTGTCTTTCCAGTGATAAGATTAAGCATATGTAATGAGGCATTAGTCCATGTTCCTTGTACTTTTTGGTTAACACCCATACACCAAATTGAAGTTGTATAACCTTCTGCATACCATTTTGCAGCTATTCTAATTGCTTCTTGTGCACTGATCTTTTTCCATGTCCGAGATGCTTTATCGTAAATGAGAGGGGATTCTCCTTCAAAAATTAGGTCTGCTATCTTATCAGGATTATAATCAGATAGGAATTTCAGGAAGATAGCAAAACCTTTATAAAGATCTTTAAGAATTTCTGCCTCAGTGGAATATTTTTTCTTTGGGTCTGGATAGACCTTTCTTACCAGCCCTAATGAATGACTTGTATCATAAGCTGAACCTCTTATTCCTCCATATTCAGTGAGAACCCAGGTTTTCTTCACATCTTCATGAATTCCAAAGGTAACATGTCTTTCTATAAATTTCTTATCTAAATATCTCCATTTTGCCTCTACAAAACCTTTCTCTAAATCATACTTTGCTCCATCAAGCTCGTGGGTTATTACATAAGCTATTGAATTTATAAGAGCAAGATCTCTTCCAGTAGCAAAAGGCAACCATAAATCTGCAATAGTTCCTGAGCGAGTCTTTCTTGGGTCTGCTAAAATAACTTTCACTTTATCTGGATTTTTTGATTTAACTGCGGCGATTCTACCAAATGGGATAGGATGGGCTTCTGCAGTGTTATTTCCGATAATAAAGAATGTATCAGCATGCTTTTTATAGTCAGGATCAGGTACATCAAAGTCATCATAGCTTCCATAAGGCTCATCTTTACCAAAAGTATATAAATAACCAACTACTGCTGATGCCATGCAAGTTCTTGGCTGTCCTTCAATAGCATTATTAGCCAGCATCCCACCACCTTTTAAGGCTTTATTCATAATATGGGTTTCTTCTGAGCCAAGCTGTCCACTACCATAGTAAGCAACACTATGTTTACCATTTTCCTTAATGGTTTTTTCAACAGCATCTGCGACAAAATTAATTGCATCTTCCCACGATACCATTACAAAGTTTTCTTTGAAGTCTATTTCAGAAGGTTTTAAGCCAAGTGGATCTTTAGTGGTCTTTCCTTCAACTACTCTTGGTGAAGATACTAAGTCTGGTTTGCCAGTCTTTGGGTTTATCCATTCTTTTCTTACATAAGCACCTTTAGGTCTATCTTTGTAAGCTAATGCTTTGTGAAGATAAAAAGCCTTTGTACATAAAACTCCTCTGTTAACAGTGCTATTTAGATCACCCTTTATAGCTAAAACCTTTGTCACTTTCCCTTTTGAGTCAACTTCACAGTCAGCTATGCAAGTGCATCCAACAGCACAGTAACGACACTGACCTACAGGGAATGATTTAACACCGGCTGTAGCTAGCAACATTTCAGGCACACTTAAGCCTGCTGCTGAAGCTGCAGCAGTAATGGCACTGGCTCTTAAAAACTCTCTTCTACTTAATTTCATTGGTATAGTCCTCCAGGCAATTATTTGGCTGGGTTAATTTTTATAATCTCTGCTGCTATTGCATCACCAGAGGGAGAAAAGTCACCATTTGAGGCTATTGCCATAACTCTTATCTCAACAGGTTTTTTTTCTGAAGGAGACTTCCACCCAATTTTCCAAGTTCTTTTTTTAGCACCCTCTTTTGTATGGGTTAAAAAAGAATTAGAGGTTTGAGTGTTTGCCTCATCAATGATGATGAGTTCTCCCTCTGTTGTAGAGGCTGAAAAACCTCCTTTTATTTCGCTCATGCTCTTTAGCTTGCTTTGAACTGTAAGAGTTAGAGTATAAGTTTTACCTGGTGAATATGCTTTTGGGATACCAGTTAGTTTAATCTCTGCTGTATCAGCAATATTAGTATGACAAGCAAAACATTCATTATCAGGGGCACTGTTTGTAAAACTTTGGCTCCCAGTTACTATAAGTATTACAGCAAACAAAACAGTTATTGTAAAAAAAACTAATTTCATCCTCTCCCCCATCGGGTTGTGTATAAAATAATTGAGGGCTAAATTCATAGCCCTCAATTATCATATAGGATATTACTTAGCTGCTTTGGCTTTATCAGCTATAGCTTTCTCAAGAAACTTTACACCATCAATTGATGTTTGTATTGATTGAAGTAAAGCTGCCTTCGCTTGTTCAGGATTGTGGAAGCCGTCAGAATTTTCAGCTGTCCACCACTCCCATTTGGTGTGAGCCATGGTGTGATATTTCCTTGATTCTTTTAGGACTTCCTCAGATACTCCAATAGCTTGAGCTGTCTGATAAGTCTTTACAAATTCTGAAAGCCAAAACTCAGCTTTTCTCATCTTACCTCTTATGTAGTTCTGAATAGACTCTATCTGATACTCTGCTTCTTTCTCAGTCCAATATGGATGGCACTTTAGACAAGTGTCTTTTTTCATATATTTTGAACTTTTCTGTCCATGCCATGTATAGGTTTTGTTGGCTTTTTTAACCTTAGGCATATGACAATCTTTACACTCAACACCTGCTCTTTCATGTTTGCTTCCCCAATAAACCTCAACCTCTGGATGCTGAATCTTTGATACAAGAGCGCCAGTTACCTCGTTGCGGAAATCTCTATATCCTTGTTTTTCTACCCATGCATCATAATCAAAGACATTTTTCCATTGAAACTCGTTTGTCCTTCTATCAGTCATGCCAATCATCTCGCCTGTTTTGATATCAATAACAGGATTGCAATTGTATTCAACATGGCATTGGGCACATAACAAGTTAGAGTCGGGTCTATTAAGTATTCCAATCGCTCTGTAATCTCTAAACATCACTTTTTGAATTGTTGTTTTTTTACTCTTTTCCTTATCGTAAGGGTATGTCCCTTCACCTCTATCTACTACAGCATTTATAAGGGCATCTCTAATTACCCTTGGTCTTGCAGAGTGTGGGTCGTGACAGCCGTAACAACTAAATGGGTGTTTTGAGTCTCTTGCCATCTCAACAACTTTTGATGTCCTGTCCCATTTTGCCTGCGGGTACTTGTCACCCATGTACCCCCATTTTAAAACATGATCAGAGGTCTTACAAGTAAGGCAAACGGGGTTTGCTGCTGTAAAGGCTGTTCTTGGTGTGTATGGGGGGAAGATTCTTTGATCACTGGTAGAAGGATCTAAGTCTTTTAGAATTTCCCAAGCTGATTTCTCAGCTGCTTTAGCATCGGCGATCTTATCCCATGATTTAAGCTGGAATCTACCACCATATGCTCTGTCAACAAGCAACTGATCTACTAACATAAAGACATGGCTTCTTGGTTCAGAATGTTCTCTTGTAAAACCATGAGGCCGCATAATCGTGTCAAAAAGAGGAGATCTGCTTGTAGCTGTAGACTTTTCTAATTTGGGCTTTGATTCAAGATTTGCTTGGGTATAAGATTCATACTGCTCTTTGTGGCATCTGCCACAATTTGCTAAATCCAATTTTGTTATGGGTTTAGATGACACATCCTTTAGGTGATTATCTAACCCTTCATGACAGTTACTACAGTTAATTTTTGAGTGCTTACCATCACTATGAAATTTTTTAATGTCAGTATGACAGCCATAACAAGTCTCTACTTTAACCGTTTTCTGAGGTGGTGCTGATTTTTGAGCATCTGCAGAGGTAAAATAAACAACAGTAAATATGGCAAGCATCGCAATTACCATAAATCCTAAAAACCTTTTCTTCATTTAACACCTCCATTTTTAAGTTTAGCACTAATTAAATCATGCTTCTTTTTATAACAATATAAACTAATAAATCTTTAGATCTTAATATATAAATTTTATTACTTGCTGAAGTAAATTAAAAGTAAATATATGTAAATTTTTTGTTAAGATATAGAAAAACCACCAATTTGTATACAGAAAGCTTTATTATTTAATTTTATTCTAAATAGTACAGAGGAGGTATTATGAGTAAAATTCCTGAAGGGTTGGTGTATGAGTTTAAATTTAAAGTTCCAGAAAATAAGACTGTACCTTATCTTTATCCAGAAGCTAAAGAATTTCAAGAAATGCCAAAAGTTTTGGCAACCGGTTTTATGGTAGGGCTTTTTGAGTGGGCATGTATACAGGCTATTAATCCATATATAGATTGGCCAAAGGAACAAAGTGTTGGCATCCATATTAATATAAGTCACCTTGCTCCCACACCACCAGGACTTACAGTTACTGTAAAGGTTAAATTGGATAAAATAGAAGGTCGGAAACTTACATTTTCTCTTTTAGCAGATGATGGATTAGAGAAGATCTCCGAAGGGACACATGAAAGGTTCATAATCAACGCAGAAAAATTCAATGAAAGACTAAAATTGAAAGCTACTCAGCTGACTTAAATTTTAGCTTATTTAAGTTTAGCTGAGATCTATAAAAATAGCAGAAAAACTAAAAAAACTACAAAAACATTCAATGGTTTTTGTATAAACTGGTATGATATATCAAGGAGTATTATTGGATATGAGATCTGATATATTGTTATAATGTAATATAGTTAAAGTTAGCACTGCTCAAAATATCTCAAAAATAATTAAAGGCATTTTTTTCTATTTATAAGCCTAAGAAAGTAGTAACTAAAGTCAAAAATTATCCTTTTTAAGAACTTAGAGTTTATACTAACAACTTGTTCTTTATCAGCCTTATAAGAAGAAGGAAAAGAAGTCTAAATCAGGGCGGTTAGCTCAGCTGGGAGAGCGCCAGAATCGCACTCTGGAGGTCGGGGGTTCGATCCCCCTACCGTCCATTTTATCAAAAAGATACACCCCCTCTACTATCTATCCATAAATTATAAGAAGCTTTAATAGTTAGCTTTTTTTTCTCTTCTATTAATGTCTCAATTAGAGGGTATAAAGGATCACTTACAATCTTTTTCTTTAATACTGAAAAAGTTTTTTTATCAATATTAATTTAAGTTTAACACGATTAACTACAAAAAGACATTAGCATTCCCAATAACTAATCCTAAGTTTGTTTTACCTACCAATGATTGCGATATTTTTGTCTTAAGATACTAATGTGATTTGCCATAAACATATCTAAGAAATAATATGATAAAATTAAAAATTAAATTGGTTGATAAAATGACCTTAAATAATAAAACTGAGACCATAATCTACCATACTGACTCACCTGAAAAAGTCTACTCCCTTTTTCAACTCTTAGGCTATCCTAAGAACAAGCTTCTGAGCCCATCATACAAGAGAAAGTTAGACGAATTTGATTTTAGCAAAGAAGAAAAAGATAAAATCACCAACATATATACAGTTTTCAATTTTGATGCTAAGCTTCAGATATTTCTTGTTGAAACAAAAGCCCTTGCTAATCCTCTTATTCGTTATATAACTAAAAAATTTTCAGACCTTTACCTTAAATTTCTTCTGATTTTTACCTCAGATTATAGAGAATACAACTTTGTTTTTCCAGAGTTTGAGAGAGTTGAAGAAGGCAAACTCAAGCTTAAAATTACCAGACTTAACTTTGACAGAACCAATCCCTACTATACAGACCTTCAGACTATATCAAATCTCTCCCTCACAGGCGAAGAAGAAAGCTGGCGTGATATATGGATTAGGTGGAAAGAAGCATTTAGCGTTGAAAAAGTTACAAACAAATTCTTTGAAGACTACAAAAATGCCTTTTTTGAACTTCGTAAAACCTTTGAATCCCAGCAAATTCCCATAAAACAAAGCCATGAGCTTGCTCAGCAATTCTTAAATAGGCTAATGTTTCTCTACTTCATATCCAAAAAAAGATGGCTAAATGATAATCCTAAATTTATCAGATGGTTTTGGCAAAGATACAGAGAGAAACTTAAAAGTGGCACAGTAAAGCCAGACACTTTTTATG
>JAOAHE010000025.1 GCA_026415415.1 Thermodesulfovibrionales bacterium
AGATGTGTATAAGAGACAGCTTGTTGCCCATGAGGCAGTTGCAGAAGCTGCAGTTGTAGGCTTCCCGCATGATATTAAAGGTGAAGGTATATACTGCTATGTCACTCTTAAAGAAGGCATTGAACCTTCTGATGAGCTTAGAAAAAAACTTGTAGCTCATATAAGAACCGTTATCGGACCGATTGCAACTCCAGATAAATTGCAGTTTGCTCCAGGCCTGCCTAAAACAAGAAGTGGTAAAATAATGAGAAGAATCCTAAGAAAGATTGCATCTGGAGATATTGACCAACTTGGAGATACAACCACACTTGCTGATCCATCAGTTGTAGACAATCTTGTTGCCAATAGACTTTAATCTATAAAGACAATAAAAAAGGGGTCTCGGCTATAACCGAGACCCCTTTTTTATTTTTAATACATATCACCCATTCCGCCACCAGGCATAGCAGGCATCTTCTTTTCATCTTCTGGGATTTCAGTTATCATTGCTTCAGTAGTTAGCATTAAACCAGCCACTGATGCAGCATTCAGCAAAGCCCAGCGGGTAACTTTAGTAGGATCAATAATACCCGCTTTTATCATATCTGTGAATTCTTCTTTATATGCATCAAAGCCATAATTGGGGTCAGTGGATTCCTTTACCTTTTCTACAATTATGGAGCTCTCCAGCCCTGCATTATAAATAATCTGTCTTATTGGTTCTTCTAACGCCCTTCTGACTATTTTGACACCTATCTGCATGTCATGTTCTAAACTTAGGTTGTCAAGTGCTTTAATGCATCTAAGAAGAGCTACACCGCCACCAGGCACGATACCTTCCTCAACTGCTGCTCTTGTAGCATTCAAAGCATCTTCTACTCTTGCTTTTTTCTCTTTCATCTCTGACTCAGTTGCAGCGCCAACATTAATTACAGCAACACCACCAACAAGTTTTGCAAGTCTTTCCTGTAGTTTCTCTCTATCATAATCTGATGTAGTCTCCTCTATCTGGGTTTTAATTTGTCTGACTCTACCCTGAATTGCAGAGTGATCACCAGCACCTTCAACAATCGTTGTATTTTCTTTTTCAATATTGATTTTCTTGGCTCTACCTAAGTCTGTCAGTTTAACATTCTCAAGTTTTAGCCCTAAATCTTCAGAGATAACAGTTCCACCTGTTAGAATTGCTATATCCTCAAGCATAGCCTTTCTTCTATCTCCAAAGCCAGGTGCTTTCACTGCACAAACTTGAAGTGTACCACGCAACTTGTTTACTACCAAAGTAGCCAAAGCTTCACCTTCAACATCTTCTGCAATAATCAGTAATGGTCTGCCCATCTTTGCAATCTGTTCAAGAATAGGTAGAAGGTCTTTCATACTTGAGATTTTTTTATCATGTATAAGAAGAAAAGCGTCATCAAGAACGCACTGCATTCTCTCAGGATCAGTTATGAAATAAGGTGATATATAACCTCTATCAAACTGCATTCCTTCAACTATCTCAAGAGTGGTAGCCATGCTTTTTGCTTCCTCAACAGTAATGACTCCATCTTTGCCCACCTTATCCATCGCCTCAGCAATAAGCTCGCCTATTGAGGGATCATTGTTTGCCGATATAGTACCTACTTGGGCTATTTCTTTCTTTTCTGCAACAGGTTTACTCATCTTTTTAAGTTCATCTACTACTACCTCAACTGCCTTATCTATACCCCTTTTAATATCAATAGCATTGGCCCCAGCTGTAACATATTTCATGCCTTCTTTATAAATGGAGTATGCTAAAACAGTAGCGGTAGTAGTTCCATCTCCAGCTACATCAGAGGTTTTTGATGCTACCTCTCTTAAAAGTTGAGCTCCCATATTTTGATAAGGGTCTTTAAGTTCAATCTCTTTTGCGACAGTTACACCATCCTTTGTTATATTTGGAGCACCAAATTTTCTATCAATTATTACATTCCTGCCTCTTGGTCCTAATGTAGCCTTAACTGCGTCAGTCAATATAGTTATGCCTTTTAATATGGCATGCCTTGCATCCTCATCAAATAAAAGCTGTTTTGCTGCCATTTTCTTTCGCCCTCCTTACTGAATTATGCCTAAAATATCTTCCTCTTTAATTATTAGATACTCGACATCATCAAGTTTAATCTTAGTTCCAGAATACTTGTCAAATAATACAGTATCGCCAACCTTTAACTCTTTAACTTCAGAACCAACTGCCAAAACTGTCCCCTTTTGTGGTTTCTCCTTTGCAACATCAGGCACATATATGCCACCAGCTGTTTTTTCAAGTTCTTCGCTTGAGTATTTGACAACAACCCTCTCTTTAAGTGGTTTGATCATACTGTAACCTCCTTATATTTGATATTAGCACTCACTGCTGATGAGTGCTAATATAACTATAAAAGGGGTTAAGTATCAACCGTCAAAAAAACCAAATGCGGAATATTTTTGATGAATTTTAAAAAGAAATGCTTTAATGTGTTTTTTTTCGCATTATTATGCAAGTAAAATTTGATTTTCTTTATGCCAATCTCTTTTTATGTAATCCTTATACAATAGATTAAGATCTCAAACAATTCAATTAAGCCTTCTTTTATACTGTTAAAAAGCTAATTTTTGTAAAGTAACCTTAACTGAAAATAAATATAGAAATCTATGTATTTATTTGTTCCTAAGAAAACAAATACTCTACTTATTCCTTTCTAATAAGATATATTTATGAATAACTTTTTCAATTAATAGAACTTTATTTGAAACAACAAAAACTCACCTAACACTTAGTAAAACCACAGGTGTAACACTTGGCACAGCCTTCTTCATACTGGATAAAACTACCACACTCAGGACAAGCTCCAATTGGCAATGCTTTGTCATGTGTAAGTTTATCCTTGCCATTGTCATGTGATTTATCAATTGATAATGACTGATACTGTTCTAAAGCTTTAGCTATTGCATCAGAACAAGACAGGATTCGCCCATTTTCATGCCAAGTAGGTTGATGGCAGGATATACCTTTTAGTTGTTTTACTACCTCTTCAGGTTCAACATTTGACCTCAAAGCTAAAGAAATTAATCTTCCTATCGCTTCTGCTTGACTTGAAGCACACCCTCCTGCCTTCCCTATATTAGTAAAAACTTCAAAGGGTTTACCATCGTTGTCTTCATTGATGGTTACATAAAGATTGCCACAACCTGTCTTCATCAGCCGTGTAGTTCCTTTAATTACGGTAGGTCTTTTCTTTGGAATAATCTTTTGAAATTTTGATTCTGAAGAAGATACTTTTTCATCCTGCTTCTTAATACTTGAGATAACCTGTTCCTCCCTTGAACCGTCACGATAAACCGTAACACCTTTACAGGACAACTTATAGGCTAAAAGATAGACCTCTTCCACATCCTTTTTGGTTGCTTCATTTCTAAAGTTAACTGTTTTGGATACAGCATTATCAGTAAATTTTTGAAAGGCAGATTGCATCTTTATGTGATCAGAAGGAGATATATCATGAGCAGTAACAAATACTTTACGCAACTGTAAAGGAATCTCTTGAAAGTTCTGAATTGAGCCTTTTTCAGAAACTTTTTCCAGAAGTTCTTTGTTCCACAACCCTATTCTTCTAAGTTCTTTTTCAAAATAAGGGTTAACATCAATCAATTTAGTTCCTTCCATTACATTTCTTACAAAAGCTACTGCAAATAAAGGTTCAATACCAGAGGAACAACCAGCTATAATAGAAAGAGTTCCGGTTGGTGCAATTGTTGTCAAAGTAGCATTTCTCAATCTAACTTTTCCTTTATAAATACTATATTCATAGTTAGGGAAAACACCTCGATTCATAGCTAAAAGTTCTGATGCAGAAAAAGCCTCATCTTGGATAAATTTCATTATCTCTTCGGCAAGATCTAATGCTTTTTGTGAGTTATATGGTATTCCTAATTGTATCAGCATGTCAGCCCAACCCATTACCCCAAGTCCTATCTTTCTATTAGCTTTGGTCATATCTTCTATTATTTTTAAAGGATACTTGTTAGCATCTATAACATTGTCAAGAAAATGAACTGCACTATGAACTGTGCTTTTAAGCAATTGCCAATCTACTATAGGCGGTTCATTTATGCTAAACTTGACCATTTTTGCTAAATTTATAGAACCAAGATTACACGACTCAAAAGGAAGCAATGGTTGTTCACCGCAAGGGTTAGTAGCTTCAATTTCACCAATATTAGGAAGAGGATTGGCTGCATTTATCCTGTCAAGAAAAACAATCCCAGGCTCACCATTTTTCCATGCTTGACTCACAATTAATTGAAAAACCTCACGAGCATTAAGAGATTGAGTGACTTTTTTAGTTCTTGGGTTTATTAAATCATATTGTTTATTCTCAATTACAGCCTTCATAAAGTTTTCTGTTATCCCAACCGAAATATTAAAATTATTGAGCTTTGTATTATTGTCTTTGCAAGTTATAAACTCCAATATGTCTGGGTGATCTATTCTTAATATCCCCATATTTGCTCCTCTTCTTGTTCCACCCTGCTTAACAGCCTCCGTTGCGGTATCAAAAACAGTCATAAAAGACACAGGACCAGAAGATACTCCCTTGGTTGAGCCAACCACATCACCCTTTGGCCTCAACCGAGAAAAACTAAATCCTGTACCACCACCTGACTTATGGATCATTGCTGCATACTTTACAGCATCAAATATAGATTCCATAGAATCATCTACAGGAATTACAAAGCATGCAGAAAGCTGCCCTAACCTTCTTCCAGCATTCATCAATGTAGGACTATTAGGTAGAAACTTAAGAGATGTCATTAATTCATAAAATTTTTCTTCTGTTTCGTAAAGTTCAATAGTATCTCTCCCAAATAATTTATCTATAGAAGCAATTGATTTTGCTACTCTACGGAAAAGCTGCTCAGGCGTTTCAATAATATTGCCATTTTCATCTTTTTTTAAATATCTTTTCTGAAGTACTTTAAGAGCATTAGGTGTTAATTCACTTAAAGCAGATTCCATAAAAAGCCTCCTTACTTAAATTATTAAATGCTAAATTGTTTTAAGATTATTAGCTTTTTAAAATATAAATTAACTATAAAGGCTCAGAAGCTCTTATCATATGACATAAGCTATTTAGGATTTTACTGAAGTAAAATTCACTAAGAACTCTTCTGCGAAGCGCTTTTAAGTTTATTTGGTTTTCATCTTTATATAAATTTATTTAAAGTAAAAAATTTTATTTCCAAACAATTAATTAAAAATAATAGAAAATATTCTTTATATAGTAGATTTATAAAAAAGTACCACAATATATTGAGTTTGTCAAGTGTTTTTTTTTACTTTTAAATCTAATCCAAAAGAAAATATTAATTAATCCAAAAATATAATGAGTTAAAAAAAACTAAGAGTTTAAAAAACTAAGCAAGCTGAGGTCTGAGATTATCTTAAATTGACTATTACAATTGTAAGGTAATAACATTTAAATATTAAATTATACAAACTTTAAACTGTTATAATAAATCACTATGGAATTTCAACTAAAAAAAATTCTTAATAACTTAAGAATAGGCTCTATATCAACTAAAAGAGGATTAATTGATACACCAGCTTTTATGATTGTAGGCACCCAAGGTACAGTTAAAGCTATGTCTCCAAAAGAGCTTAAAGACATTGGCGCACAAATAATTTTATGCAATACTTATCACTTATTCTTAAGGCCAGGACCCGAAATAATAAAACGGCTTGGGGGGTTACACAAATTTATAAATTGGGACTTGCCAATTCTAACAGACAGCGGTGGCTTTCAGGTGTTTAGTTTATCAAACCTAAGGAAAATAACAGAAGATGGTGTCAGTTTCAGATCTCACTTAGATGGTTCTCTTATTTTCTTAAGTCCTGAAAAAGCCATGGAAATGCAGCTGATCTTAGGCTCTGATATAGCGATGGCATTTGATGAGTGCACACCATACCCTGCTGATTATGAGTATGCTCTAAAATCATCATTACTGACAATAAGCTGGGCTAAAAGGTGTAAAAATTATCACCAGAATCATAACAGTCAAGATCAAGCACTTTTCTGCATCATCCAAGGTGGTATGTATAAAGAACTAAGATTAAGATGTTTAACTGAACTATCTGAGATAGGCTTTGATGGTTATGCTGTAGGGGGGTTAAGTGTTGGCGAATCAAAAAAAGAGATGTATGAGATAATAGAGTATATAGGCAAAGAAATGCCTCATGATTCACCAAGATATCTTATGGGTGTTGGTGATTTAAGAGATGTATTAGTAGCAGTTGAGAATGGTTTTGATATGTTTGATTGTGTAATGCCTACAAGAAATGCAAGAAATGGCACACTTTTTACAAGCACAGGGAGATTAAGCATAAAAAGGGCAGAGTTCAAAGATGATCCAACTCCCCTTGATGAAAAATGCACATGTTACACTTGCAAGAACTTTTCAAAGGCATATTTGAGACATCTTTTTCTATCAAGAGAGATACTTTCTATGAGACTGAACACTATTCACAACCTATCTTTTTACATAAACTTTTTTAAAGATATGAGAGAATCTATAGAGTTAAATAGATTCAAAGAGTTCAAAAATCATTGGGAAAATATCCTTGGATAGAGTAAGTAAAATAAGAAAGGTCTTGCTTCTTACGTTATTTCTGAACCTTTTAGTTTCTGGGGTAAAGATATTTTATGGATATTTTATTAACTCAGTGGCAATCATATCTGATGGTTTTCACTCACTATTTGATGGTGTTTCAAACTTTTTAGGGCTTTTAGGAATATACCTTTCATCTCATCCACCTGATGAACGACATCCTTATGGACATAGAAAATATGAAACCTTCTTCACTACTTTTGTAGGCTTCCTTATGTTTTTATCATGTGTAGAAATCTTTAAAAAAGCCTACGAATCAGTTAAAAGTTCCCACATAGTAGATGTTAACGAGGCCAGTTTTGCCATTATGATATGTTCAATCATTGTGAACTATTTTGTTGCAAAGTATGAAAGCTCCAAAGGTAAAGAATTAGGAAGCGAGTATCTTATCGCTGATTCCCAACACACAAAGAGTGATGTTTATATATCCATAGGAGTTATAGCCAGTTTAGTTCTTATCGAGTTAGGCATTTCCTATGCGGATGTGATAACAGGTATAGTTGTAGGAATTTTTGTTGCAAGAGCAGGTATAATGATTATTAAAGAGGCAGCCGATTCCCTTACAGATAAAACAAAAATAGATAAACAAAGCATCAAAGCTGTTGTTAACCAAATAGAAGGCGTAAGAGATTGTCATGATGTTAGAACTCGTGGAACTATAAACCATGTATTTGTAGACTTACATATATCAGTTGATTCAACTCTGTCTATCCAAGAAGCTCATGAGATCTCTCATGAAGTAGAAAGCCTGATTAAAAGAAAATTCCCAGAAGTAGTTGACGTTCTTACACATATAGAACCACACAATTAAATATTTTTAACCTTAAAAACTCAAACATCTAAATAAAAAGACAATATGAATATTTATGTGCTTGATAAATTTTTTTATATTAGATATGATTAAAAATATGAACTGATACGGAGGCTTATATGATAAGTAAAGAGAGAGTTTTAGAGGTTTTAAACAAAGTTAGATTAGGGCTAAAAGCTGAAGGTGGAGATATTGACTTAATTGACATAAAAGATGATGTAGTATATGTAAAGCTCAAAGGTGCTTGTGGTTCATGCCCTATGTCAACTATTACAATGAAAAGCTGGGTTGAAGCTACTCTCAAAAGAGATATACCTGAGATTAAATCAGTCCAAGCTGTATGAGGGTTTCTTGTCTATATAACATTTTAGCTAAAAAAGGTAGTAAAAGAAGCCAATCACTTATGCTTATATTTGCTGCCTTTTTTACATTTTACCTTTTAAACTTAGCTTTAAATCTGAAATCGGCCGAGGCTTATACAGAAGTCATAGGCATAAAAAAAATCTTATCATCTCCAGCATCATCTATTTTTTTAATAGACCTAACCTCTCAAAGTTCTTTCACAAAAGGAAGACTCTCAAATCCAGAAAGGATCTTTATTGACATAAAACACTCTAAGCTTTCAAAAAGTTTTAAAAACGAACTAATTCAACAAAATGATCCCTTTTTAAAGGGAATTAGAGTTGGCCAGTTCAACCCTGAAACTGTTAGAGTAGTTTTTGACCTTAAAGAAAATGTTAATCCTAATACTTTTATAGAAACTCGGTATGAGCCAATAAGTATTTTAATAGAATTAACTACAGAACAAAGTAAAACAATTGAAGATACATTTATACAAAATGAGAAAGAAAGTTTTCTGAAAAAAAAGATCGTTCTTGACCCAGGTCATGGGGGTCATGACCCTGGTGCAGTAGGCTATAATGGTCTATTTGAAAAGGATGTAGTTTTAGATATCGCTCTTAAAGTTAAAGAGATAATGAATAAAAATTACCCTAACTTCCAAGTAATTCTAACAAGAGAAACAGACATATTTATACCTCTTCAAAAACGAACTGAGATAGCAAACAAAGCAAACGCAGACTTATTCATTTCTATTCATGCTAATGCATCATATAACAGACTTGCTCAAGGTATTGAGACTTATATTCTTAATTGGACCGATGATGAAGAAGCTATGAAAGTTGCAGCAAGGGAAAACGCAATTTCTCTTAAAGAGATGAAAAAACTTAAAGATGAATTAAGCATCATCCTTGCTTCTTTAGAAAGTGAAAGTAAAAGAGATGAGTCTATCAAAGCTGCAGGTTTTATTCATAACTACTTAATTAATGTTAAACCTTTTGAAAATCTTGTTGACTTTGATCGAGGAATAAAACAGGCACTTTTCTATGTATTAGTCGGTGCAAAAATGCCCGCAGCACTTCTGGAAGTTGGCTTCATTAGTAACTCTATAGAGGAGAAGTTACTATCTAACGAGACTTACAGATCAAATATCGCAAGGTCAATTGCAAATGGTATAGTAAACTATTTTTCAGATACCCCTAATAAGAGACTCTTAACTCAAGATAAAAGAATAGAAATTAAAAAGGACAACATGATACCCATCAAATATTCTAAATTAAAGAGATAAATATTTTATTTCATTCCTTAACTCGCTTTCTCCTAAATAAAATTTTTCTTGAAAAAGTTTTACAATGATAACTAAATATGTTTGATTTTATAATTATAAATGGCTTAGTAATTGATGTCTTCTCAGGACAGATTAAAAAGCAAAATGTAGGCATCTCTCAAGGTAAGATAAGGTACTTAGGAGATAAAACTCTTATAGCAAAAAAGACAATAAACGCTGAAGGACTATATGTATCTCCAGGCTTTATAGATGTTCATGGCCATTCAGAGTTTAATTTATTAATAGACCCAAGGGCGGAAGGCAAGCTTAGTCAAGGAATTACTACAGAGATCAATGGTAATTGTGGATTTTCCGCAGCACCTTTAAAAGGAGTAGCTTTAAAAAGAAGACTCAAAGAGCTTCAAGAGCTTGGGATTAAAGAAAGATGGAGTAGTTTTAAAGAATATCAACATATACTTACTAATCAAGGCATATCAATTAATTATGCAACCCTTTGTGGTCATGGCAATATAAGGGCTTCAATATTAGGATACGAAGACAAACCTCTAAGCAAAGATAATCTTGTTCTTATGAAAAAACTTTTCTTACAAGCTCTGAAAGAAGGAGCTCTAGGACTTTCAAGTGGGCTAATATACCCTCCTGGCATTTTCTCAAAACCTTCAGAAATTATTGAGCTTCTAAAATCAGTACCAGATAATAGACAATCTATTATATATACTTCTCATATTAGAGATGAAGGAGATAAACTCTTAGAAGCAGTAGAAGAAATAATCTATATAGGCAAAGAGACAAACAAAAAGATTCACATATCTCACATCAAAACATCAGGTGAAAACAATTGGTGGAAGATTGATAAAGTAATTGATCTAATAGAAAATGCCCAAAGTAGAGGCATTAAAATTACCTGTGATACCTATCCTTACATAGCATCAAATACAGATTTAGATACTTTACTACCATCATGGGTTTATGAAGGTGGAATAGAAGCTGAGTTGGAAAGGTTAAAAAAGCCAACTATAGTTAAACAAATAACAGAGGAACTGTTAAAAAAAGACGATACTTATTGGAAAAATGTATTAATATCATCAGTAAAAACTCAAAAAAATAAATGGATGGAGGGTAAAAGTATATTTGATATTTCTAAGAGGATAAAAAAAACACCAGCAATTACAGTAATTGAGATTATAATTAGTGAAGAAACATCTGCTGGAGCGATCTTTTTTACAATGAATGAGCAAAATTTAGAGAGATTCCTAAAATTGCCCTATCTAATGATCGGTTCAGATAGTTCAGCTCGAAGTTTTTCAGGACCCACTTATAAGAGCAAACCTCATCCTCGAGGGTTCGGAACCTTCCCGAGATATATTGGTAGATATGTGAGAGATAAACATTTAATTCAGCTTCCAGAGGCTATTAAAAAGATAACTTTATTGCCGGCCAACACCTTTGGACTAAAAAAAAGAGGGGCAATTAAAGAAAGTTTTTTTGCAGATATAGTAATTTTTGACTATAATCAAATTATAGACACAGCTTCTTTTGAAGAACCCTTTAGCAAATCTAAGGGTATAGAGTATGTCTTTGTAAATGGTGAACTTGCAATAGAGAAAAAAGAATTTACAAATAAACTAAATGGGAAAATAATATAAAAATATGCATCCAATAATTGGTATTACAACTGATATAGAAAAAAACAAATTCACAGTTAAATCAGATTATGTTAAAGCTATAGCAAGTTATGGTGGTATACCACAACTAATAACACCAATCGACAAGTCCTTTTATATGGATATAAATGTTTCCTTAGTTGCCAACAATATTCAAGGGCTTCTCTTAACTGGCGGAGGTGATATCCCCCCGAAATATTATAAAGAAAAATTAACAATACCCAAAAAAAAGTTTAAACCACTTTCAAATATAAGAGTAGATTTTGAACTAAAACTTATAAAAGAGCTAATAATATTAAAAAAACCTTTATTAGGTATATGCTTGGGCATGCAAATATTAAATATAGCCTTAGGTGGAAGTCTTTATCAAGATATTAAATTCCAGTGCAGAAGCAAAATCAACCACGAAAAAGAAGATCATTTCGTATATATTATTGATGGCAGTAGACTTAATCTAAGTAATAATAGGTATCTTGTCAACTCAACACATCATCAAGCAATAAAAAAATTAGGAAAAGGACTGTGCATCTTTGCACACTCTGATGATAATATTATAGAAGGCTTCTACAAAAAGGACTATCCTTTTTTAGTTGGAGTTCAATGGCATTTAGAAAGAATACCATTTGACGAACTGTCTTGCAAAATTTTAAGCCTATTTATAGAAAGATCAAAAAATAACGATTAGCTTATGCACAATAAATTTTACTTTATATCTCTTTTTGCTATAGTAATTCTATTTGGATATCTATGTTATCTGATATTTAAACCTTTCCTAACACCTCTTGCTTGGGCGATAGTTCTTGCCATTGTTTTTTATCCTCTTTTAGGGATTATTAATAAGTATGTGAAGAGAGCTTCGATAGCATCTACAATAACAACTTTAATTATTCTTCTTATAATAATAGGTCCATTTTCTTATATCTCTTTTTTAATAGCTTTGGAATTAAGAGAACTCCCAAAATTTCTTAACGAAGAAGCCTTAGAGGAGATCAAAAAATCTATCGAAACCCCTTTTATAAAAAAGACAATCAACTATGTTATAGAGAAATTTCACTTAACAGAAGCTGAAATAGACAAATCAATCTCTGAAAATCTGTCCTTATTTGGTAAGGAATTACTAAATAAGTTCACAAAAAGTATTGGTAATATAGTATCCTTCAGCGTTGATTTTTTATTTATGACTATAGCTCTCTTCTTTATACTTAAAGATGGCTCAAACTTTTTAGAGAAGATTAAAGATTACCTCCCTTTCTCAGAACAGCAAAAAAGCTTTCTTACTTCTCAGATAAGAGATATAATTGTATCTACTATATACGGTGGGGTTGCAGTTGCTATTGTCCAAGGAGCTATAGGAGGGATGACATTCTTTTTTCTTGGTATTTCTTCACCTGCTTTATGGGGCTTAGCCATATCAGTTGCTTCATTTATACCCCTAATCGGAGCTTTTGGAGTATGGGGACCAATGACAGTATATCTTTTTATAAAAGGTTACTTTTTAAAAGGTATACTTCTTGCAATTATAGGAACATTCATTATTAGTCTAATAGATAATATATTAAAACCCATTATAATTGGTGGAAGGACTAAAATGCCTGTACCTCTTATTTTTTTCAGTGTCTTAGGAGGTATACAACTTTTTGGTTTAATAGGATTGATTATGGGTCCTTTAGTGGTTGCCATTTTTATATCCGTAATTGACATATTTAAACATCTTGACGAAGGAGGCAAAAATGCTTAGCATGACAGATTTAAAAGAGTTAGCAAATTACAGCAATAAGGGTATGTATTTCGTTAGTCTATATTTAAATGTTGACCCTTTATTAAACAAAAAAGGTGACTATATTTTACATATTAAAAATATGATTAAACAGACCATTGATTCTATAGACAAGGGAGTTTATAAAAAGGTCAAAGAAGACCTTGATAAAATTGAACACCACGTACTTACTAACAAAAGAATGTTTAAAAAAGGGCTTGCGATTTTTAGTTGTCAAGAACTATCACTATGGAAAGAATACAACCTCGGAGTGCCTGTAGGAAATGATCTAATAATAGATAAAAAGGTTTATACAAAACCACTCTTAGATATACTTAATAATTATCAAAGGTACTGCGTCTTGCTGGTAGGAAAAGACTCAGCAAGGATTTTTTTAATTCATTTAGGAGAAATAGTAGAGTATGGAGAGGTTTATTCAGCTGATATACCAGGCAAACATAAAAAAGGAGGTTGGTTTGCTCTTGCACAGAATCATTATGAAAGACATATAAATGTTCATGTAGGATTTCATCTAAAAGAGGTTATTGATAAACCTGACTCCTTTACCTCAGGCGAGAATATATCACGCATTATCTTAGGTGGAGCTGATGAAGCAGTCTCAATGTTTAAAAGTATGCTTCCAAAACCATTACACGAGAAAATCATTGCATCAGTCAAGTTAGAGATGTTTGCAAAAAATGATGAAGTATTAAATAAAGTTGAACCCATTGTTTCTGCTTATGAGCGTGAGCAGGAAGAAAAGCTGGTAAAAGACTTAATAGCAAAAGCGATGAAAAACGAAGCAGCAGTTTTAGGACTTGATAATGTAATTAATGCAATCCAAGAACAAAAAGTAATGAGACTACTTTTTATTTCTAACTTTAAACAGGAAGGCTACAGTTGCAAAACCTGTGGTTACCTTGCAACACAGCAAATAAATAGTTGTCCTTACTGTAAAGGAAATTTTGAAAAAATTGATAATATAATAGATATGATATCCCAAAAGGCACTTCAACAAGGAGCAATTATTGAAGTAATCTCAGAAAATAAAGAGCTATTTAAAGCTGGAGGTATTGGAGCTTTTCTCAGATTTTAGCTTCACCCTTAGTCTTTAAATAAAAGAAAGCGAAAGATAAGTTCTAAAATCTTTCGCTTTTTTATATTAGCTCTCTCTTAATTTTTCTTCAGCTTCTTGCTCAGTTTTACATGCAATACATAAATCAGTCACAGGTCTTGCCTCTAACCTTTTAATATCAATCTCTTCACCGCATGCCTCGCATATCCCGTATTCATGCTTTTCTATTTTTTCAAGAGCCTTATCTATCTTTTTTAAGAGTTTCCTCTCTCTTTCCTTCAATTTAATCAAAAAATTTCTATCAATCTCAGCTGATGCTTGATCACCAATCTCTGATAGCATATTAGATGTTGGCAAAGAGTTTATAGCGATACCTGCATCTGAAAGAAGTTTCTCCCTTTGCTGTAAAAGCTGTTTTTTAATCTCTAAAATCTTGATCTCTCTCTCAGTAGGCGGTTTTTTAGATTTGCCTTTTATTTTCATTTTAATAGCCTCAGATGGAATTTTTGTATAAGTTACCAAAAACAGTTAAAGATAGTCAAACTTTTCATAATAAATCTAAAAAGAGAGGCTTCCTTAGAACTCTCAATATCAGTTCAACGATTAATCTTCTTTAATTTTTACGATTATATAAAAAAATTTTTTCTAAGCTTTTATACGCCTTAAGTAAAACTAAAGTTTTATATGTAAAATTTAAAGGCAATTGAAAAAAAAGACCGCCTTACTGTATGATTTAAAAAAATATGAATGAAAAACCCGATATAAAAGATATAAGTAAACTTAGAGAAAAAATTGACGCTATAGATTCCCAAATCTTAAAACTCTTAAACAAAAGAACCAAAATTGCTATCCAAATAGCTGATATAAAAAGAGCTCTAAACCTAAAATTCTACTCACCAGAAAGAGAGAGAATAATAATAAATAGAATAACTTCTCTGAACAAAGGACCTTTCCCAAATGATGCCTTGCGATTTATTTTTCGTGAGATATTGTCTGCCTCTCTTTCATTAGAACAACCCCTAAAGGTTGCTTATTTAGGACCGGAAGGAACTTTTACCCATCTTGCAGCTATTAGGCATTTTGGATCCTCAGCAAGTTATATACCTGTAGAAAGCATAAAAGCTACCTTTGATGCCGTCGAAAGTAATAAGGCTGAATATGGTATTGTACCTATAGAAAACTCCAATGAAGGTGTTGTAAGCTATACCCTTGATATGTTCATGGACTATGACCTTAAAATAGCTGCTGAAATTATGTTGGAAATCTCGCACAACTTAGTATCAAAAAGCGGTGATAAATCAAGGATAAAAAAAATCTATTCTCATCCTCAAGCAACAGCTCAATGTAGAATCTGGCTCGAAAAAAACATGTCTGGAATCCCAATTTTTGAAGCAACGAGCACATCAAGGGCAGCTGAGATAGCATCAAAAGATGAAGATGCAGCTGCTATCTCAAGTGAGCTTGCAGCTAAGCTTTATGACCTTAATTTTGTTGAAAAACATATAGAAGACAATAAGAAAAATTTTACTCGTTTTTTGATGATATCTAAGGATTATCCACCACGGTCGGGGCATGATAAAACTTCAATCCTATTCTCACTAAGAGACAGACCCGGTGCCCTTTACGAGTCTCTTCAACCCTTTAAAGAGTCTAATATTAACCTAAATAAGATAGAGTCCAGACCATCAAAAAGAAGAGCATGGGAGTATATTTTTTTTATAGATATGGAAGGTCATATTGAAGATACCAAAGTTATGAAAGCAATTGAAAAAACAAAAGAAATATGCCTTTACCTTAAACACCTTGGTTCATATCCAATAGATAAGAGTTTAGAGAGGTGAATTAATATGCTAAAATCCCTTGAGTATGTATCTTTAATCAAACCATATGTTCCTGGCAAACCTATTGAAGAACTTGAAAGAGAGTTAGGACTAAAAGATTGTATTAAACTCGCTTCAAACGAAAATCCCTTAGGTCCTTCTCCAAAAGCTTTAGCCGCTTTAAAAAACCTCCTTAACAATCCTGATAAAGTTAGTCGTTATCCTGATGGAGGTGGATATTATCTTAAAGAGGCTCTGTGCAAAAAATTCTCTAAGGTTGTTAATATTAGCCAAGAAGAAATTATATTAGGCAATGGTTCAAATGAACTATTAGACATAGCTGTGAGAACTTTTATGCAAAAAGGAGATGAGGCAGTTTTTTCAAGCCACTCTTTTGTAGTGTATCCTCTTGCTGTCCAATCAGTAGGCGGGGTTGCAAGAGAAATCCCTCATACTAATTATAAACATAATTTGTCTGAAATGGCAAAGGCTATTACAGATAAAACAAAAATAGTTTTCATAGCCAATCCTAACAACCCAACAGGAACCTCAAATAATAAAGAAGAGTTTGAAAGCTTTATGGAAAAAGTTCCAGATGGGGTTTTGGTTATCCTTGATGAAGCTTATTATGAATATGTACAAGACCCGAACTATCCTGATTCACTCAAATATCTTAATGAAGGCAAAGATGTTCTCATCTTAAGGACTTTTTCTAAAGCATATGGACTCGCAGGACTTAGAATAGGGTATGGAATATCAAAAAAAGAAATACTTATTGAGATGAATAAAATAAGAGAGCCCTTCAATACCAATACTCTTGCTCAGATTGCTTCAATCCATGCTTTAGAAGATGACGAACATGTCCAAAAAACAATAAAAAACAATGAATTAGGAAAAAAATTCCTTTATGAACAACTGAGCCAGTTAGGAATAAGTTATGTACCTACTGAAGCTAATTTTATTTACATACCATTAGAGTTTGACTCAAACCTTCTTTTTAATGAGCTCTTGAAAATGGGTGTGATAATAAGGCCAGTTGGACCAAAAGCTGTAAGAGTAACAATTGGGCTACCAGAGGAAAACGAAAGATTTATTGAATCACTTAAGGTTGTGCTGGAAAAAATCAAATAAGTTATGCTAAGATTTAAAATACTATGAATCTCCTTTCACAATTTGAAACAATTAACTCCTCAATAACATTCTTCATCAACTTATCTTCCTATTATTATAGAATCTACCCTGCGTAAAAACGCAGGGTAGATTTATATTTATATAATATTTCATTTCAACCAAAATAAGCCGAAGATTAAAAATTAAATATTTTTATTTTTTGCCTCTTTTAGATTTTAAAAAAACTAATAAATATGTTACTTTTATAGGAGGTTTTTAAATGGATATTATAGTTTTAGAACCGGGTATAACTGAATTAAGCATTAAACATATAATAAAAAAACTTGAAAGCAAAGGGCTTAAAACCCATATATCTCATGGAACTGAAAGGACTATCATAGGAGTAATAGGAGATACATCAAAAGTAACCGAGGAGGAAGAAGACGCTATTCGAGCCATGACAGGAGTTGAGAATGTTGTTAGAATACTTAAACCTTATAAGCTTGCAAGTAGAGAATTTAAGAAAGAAAATTCAGAAATAAAGGTACGAGATCTTATTATTGGCGGGAAAAAGATTCATGTAATGGCTGGACCATGTGCAGTAGAGAACAAAACAATACTTTTCTCAATAGCTGAAAAGGTCAAATCTGCAGGAGCTACCATTTTAAGAGGTGGAGCCTTCAAACCACGCACATCACCTTACTCATTTCAAGGACTGGGAGAAGAGGGACTTAAATATCTTGCCGAAGCCAGAGAAAAATATGGGCTTTCTATAGTAACTGAGCTAATGGATACCAAGGATATGGATGTGATTATGAAATATACTGATATAATCCAGATAGGCGCAAGAAATATGCAAAACTTCAAACTTCTTCTTGAAGTAGGCTCAGTACAAAAACCTGTCCTATTAAAAAGAGGACTCTCTGCAACAATAAAAGAATGGTTAATGTCTGCAGAATATATAATGTCACAAGGAAACCATAATGTAATTTTATGCGAACGGGGCATTAGAACCTTTGAGACTGCTACAAGAAACACCTTAGACTTAAGTGCCGTACCACTATTAAAACAATTAACTCATCTACCAATAGTGGTTGACCCAAGCCATGGTGTTGGTAAAAGAGATTTAGTAGCTCCTATGGCAAGAGCAGCCATTGCGGCTGGTGCTGATGCTCTTATGATAGAGGTTCACACAAACCCCGAAGAGGCTCTCTCAGATGGAGAACAATCTATCAAACCTGAATCTTTTACTAAATTGATGAAAGAACTAAAGCCAATAGCGGAGGCTATCGGTAGAGAGATATAAAACTGTTATTGAGTTAAAATGTTATCATAGTTTAACTAAAAATTTTATCTTAAATGGCTAATATTTTTTTTAATAAAATCTCTATAATTGGCATTGGTTTATTAGGCGCCTCTTTTGCTATGGCAGCCCGTAAAAAAGCTCTTTGCAATAATATACACGGGTTTAGTCGCGACTTAAAAAAACTTCAAAAGGCAAAATCACAAGGCATCATTGATGAATATAGTCATGATATACAAGAGGTATGCAAAAACGCAGACCTTGTAGTGTTAGCAACACCTGTAGGAGCTTTTCTAAATATTGTAGAGAAAATTAAAAATTATCTCAAAAAAGATTGCCTTATAACCGATTTAGGAAGTATTAAAGGAAATCTTGTATATAGTATAGAGTCCCTTTTACCTCAAGAGGTAAATTATATAGGTTCACACCCTATAGCTGGTGGCGAGAAATCTGGCCTTGACAATGCCAAATCTGATCTATTTGAAAATGCCCTTTGCATACTTACACCTACAGAAAAATCAAACAATGATGCCTTAAATAAACTGCAGATCTCATGGAGAATTCTAGGTAGCAAAGTTGAACTTATGAATCCACACCAGCATGACGAAGTTTATGCTCTTGTAAGTCATTTACCTCATTTAGTAGCTTATGCATTAGTTATTACGGTCGGGGAAATAAACGAGGATTATATAAGTTTTGCAGGACAAGGTTTTAAAGACACAACACGCATAGCAATGAGTTCACCTGAAATCTGGAGAGATATTTCCTTTTATAATAAAGATAACCTAATTAGACTAATAAGGGTTCTTAAAGATAATTTAGATAATATAGAAAACTATTTAAACACAGAAGATTTTATTGCACTTGAAAAGCTATTTATTCGCTCAAAAAAAATAAGGGAAAAAATTAAATAAACCTCTTAGGAGAGATGCCAGAGTGGTTGAATGGGGCGGTCTCGAAAATCGCTATGGGGGCTAAACCTCATCGAGGGTTCGAATCCCTCTCTCTCCGCCAGTTTTCAAAATTAGAGTTTTTCTAAAATACCTTTTACCTTTGGACAAAATCTAAAAAGATAATAAACAAAAATAATAAATTGATCTTAATTTAGAATTTCATATACTAATTATCATATGAAGACTTTTTTACATATTAAACATAGCAAAATTTTTATGTAATGAGAGAGAATTTCACAATAATTTCCAAAGATATAATGAAAATTAGACAAAAAATGAATATATATCAATATAAATTATCAATTTATCAAAACTAGCTCGCTTTTACTTTTCACACAATTACAAAAAATAAGTCCAGATCAATCCCGATCCAAGAATTAAAAACAGCTTAAGTATTGATGTTACTGTAAATAACTTAATAATTTAAAATCAAGCTTGAAAATATTATTATGCATCAAGAATTAGCAAATGTTATAAAAATTATATACAACAGGTACCCATCAACAATTGTGTAGTTATTTGGTTGGGAAGTCCAAAGATTCTCTTATAGGAATATTGGTTGATTTATTAACAATATATATATAAATGACAAAAATTCTTCCACTATTAGAGAATTCATCACTGTTACTAAGTTAATTTTGAAAAAAAAATTTTACACGACTTTAACTCATCATAAACAAATATTTACTGAAAAATCCAAAAAAACCTTTCTTGTTTAAGAAAGATAAAATCTCCCTTTATGAATAATAAATTATTGTTTTGTAACCACATAATATTTTGAAAATAATGCTTACAAAACTTGGGATTTCAAAGGAGTAATCAAAGAGATATTGAAAATATCATATTAATTCTCCTAACATTTAAAATCTGTCACAGCATTTTATCCAAAAATTTTATCAACATAAAGATCTAAAATATCTAAAGCATTATAGCCCCTGAACTTGCTGAGCTAACGAGTCTTGCATATCTTGCAAGGTAGCCATGCTTTATCTTTAGTTCAGGCTGTTTCCAGTTAGAGAGCCTATTTTTAATTTCTTCATCACTTAAATCAACATCTATTCTTCTATTGGGAATATCTATCCTTATCTTGTCACCATCTTTTAATACGGCGATCGGACCACCTTCCATAGCCTCAGGGGATACATGACCTATGCATGGGCCTCTTGTACCACCTGAAAACCTACCATCTGTTATAAGTGCCACGGAGTCGCTTAGACCCATACCAACTATAGCTGATGTAGGTGACAACATCTCACGCATCCCGGGACCGCCCTTAGGACCTTCATATCTAATAACTACAATATCACCTGCTTTTATCTCACCAGCCAATATAGCCTTTAGTCCTGCTTCTTCCGAATCAAAAACCTTAGCTACGCCTTCACATTTCATCATTTTTTCACTAACAGCAGTCTGCTTAACGACAGCACCAGCAGGAGCTATATTGCCCTTAAGAATAGCAATCCCTCCTTCCATCCTATAAGGATTATCTAAAGGACGAATAACTTCTTCGTCAAACACTATAGCACTTCGGGCGATCTCTACTATGTCTTTTCCTGAAACAGTAGGATTATGCTTTAACATATTTTGCAATCTATTTAGAACTGCCGGTATACCTCCTGCATTATCAAGGTCTTGCATATAATGCATACCGCCAGGGATCATGTTGCATAAATGCGGGGTCTTTTTGCTTAACTCATCAAATAAATCTAAAGATAGATCAACACCAGCCTCATGAGCTATAGCTGGTATATGTAAAACTGTATTGGTAGATCCACCAAGGGTTAAGTCTATAACTATTGCATTTTCAAAGGCATTTTTATTCATTATCTGCCTTGAAGTAAGATTGTTCTTTACTAACCCTACTATTTGTTTACCACTTTCAAAGGCTATCCTTTTTTTCTGAGCCATTACAGCAGGAATAGTTGCACAACCTGGCAAGCTCATGCCAAGAGCTTCCGTTATACATGCCATTGTATTTGCAGTATACATTCCTTGGCATGACCCTGCACCTGGGCAGGCACAACTTTCTAGGGCAATTAAATCTTCTTCAGTTATTAATCCTTTTTTATATCTTCCAACAGCCTCAAAGGTGTCACTGGTTAGATTAAGTCTCCTCCCTTTATAGTAACCAGCAAGCATTGGTCCCGCAGTAACTATTATAGCTGGTATATCAAGCCTCGCTGCTGCCATGAGCATACCAGGGGTTATTTTGTCACAATTAGTAATAAGCACTAATCCATCAAACTGATGAGCATTTGTTATCGCTTCAACCATATCAGCAATTAGCTCTCTTGAAGGAAGGGAGTATTGCATACCGCTATGTCCCATAGCGATACCATCACAAATCCCTGGGATACCAAAAATAAAGGGATAACCACCAGCAGAATGAATACCTTTCTCTACATACCTTTCTAAGTCCCTCATAGTTACATGTCCAGGGATAATATCTGTAAAGCTACTTGCAACTCCTATAAAAGGCTTTTCCAGCTCACTTTTAGATAACCCTGTTGCATAAAGCAAAGCCCTATGAGGCATTCTTTCTATTCCTTGTTTGATAATATCGCTTCTATATGCCATTTAAACCCCTTTAATATTTATTTATTTGATTTTAACAAAAAAGTTTAAGAAATTATTTAATTAAGTAATTTTAAAAGCTTAAAGATTATGCTGTTTTTTATAGTTTCTAACATACTCAGCTATCTTATCTTTTTTATAAAGCTTTTCTTTTTTTAGTCTTTTTTTCTCTATCTCTTCTTCTTCTGTTAAAGAATTCCTATGTTCCATCTCCAAAAGTAATCTATCCAACTCTCTGTGCTCATTATAAAGTTTTCTAAACTCCTCATTCTGAGTTTTCAAGGTCTCAATTATCTCGGTCTCTTTCATATTTGCCTCCTATAGATAAACTAAACCTAACTAAAATCTTAAATACTTTTAAAGCAATATAATTTTCAAGTTTTCAAGGTCATTAAAGTTTATTAGTGATTTCTCTGACTTCTTGAAGTTTTTCAAGTGCCTTTCTTGAGTCAATAGCCTCTTTTGCTATCTCTAAAGCAACTTTAAAATCAGAAGCTATACCACCTAACAAAATTGCTGCAGAAGCATTAAGCAACACTATATCCCTTTTAGGTCCTTCATAGCCTTGAAGAATTTTTACAGTTATATCAGCATTAACATCTTTATTGCCACCAATTAATGACTCTCTATTAGCACGCTTCAATCCAAACTGTTCAGGTACTATATAGAAGGTTTCTACTTTACCTTTTTGTGTTCTTGAAATTTTTGTTGCATCACAAATCGTTATTTCATCTAAACCATCCTCCCCATGAACTACCATAGCGTCTTCAACACCTAAATTGGTCAAAACATTAGCTAAAAGTTCGGTTAATTTTGAGCTGAAAATTCCAATTAATTGTTTCTTAGCGCCTGCAGGGTTAGTAAGTGGTCCGAGTAGGTTAAATATAGTGCTGATTGATATCTCTCGTCGTGCTGAAATAGCATATTTCATGGCTGGATGAAACATCGGTGCAAATAAAAAACCAAAATTTGTCTCAAACAAACACTTTTCAACTTTTTCAGGGGGCAGATCTACTTTTATACCAAGAGCTTCAAGAACATCGGCACTTCCTGAAAGACTGGATACAGACCTGTTACCATGTTTTGCTACTGGTAGCCCTGAAGCTGCAACCACAAGAGCTGTTGTAGTGGAGATATTAAAAGTCCCTGCCATATCACCACCTGTCCCACAGGTATCTATTACCCCCTCAGGAGCTTTTATTTTTATTGCTTTTTCTCTCATAACACGGGCAGCTGCTGTAATCTCCTCTGTATTTTCCCCTTTCATCCTCAAAGCAGTTAAAAAAGAGGCTATTTGAGCATCAGTAGCTTTGCCTTCCATGATTTCCCCCATACACTCTGTCATCTCAGCCTCTGAGAGCCCTATATTTTGAACAAGTAGTTTTATCGCTTCTCTGATCATAAAAAGACTCCTTGTATTTTATTTAGGAAGATATTAAAAAGTTAAATTCATTTAACTCATTCTAACATAATTGGTATATAATAAAATATTGTTTTAATTTTCAAAAATCTAAACTATAGGCATTTTTTCATCAAATCAATTTAATCCATATAATTTACTATAACTCAAAAATAAAGATAAATTTTTTAATTTTATAAAAAAGAGACTAAGACAATGGCAAAGGCTTTAGCTCTATTTTCTGGCGGACTTGATAGTTTGTTATCTATTCTCGTAATTCTTAAACAAGATATAGAAGTAACAGCTGTTAAGTTCCTCACTCCTTTCAACAGTAAAACAATTGAACAAAAAAGAACTGAAAAAATAAACATAGGTAACTTTTGTTTTGAAATCTTAAAATACCCCATTGAAGAAAAGTTTCTTGAGGTTTTAAAAAAACCTAAATTCGGTTACGGAAAAAACTTAAATCCATGTATTGACTGCAAAATATTAATGCTTAAGGAAGCTAAAAATTTAATGCTTGAGAAAAATTATGATTTTATCATAACAGGGGAAGTTTTATGGCAAAGGCCAATGAGCCAGCGGAAAGATACTATTTTTATAATTGACAGAGAAGCCTCAGTAAAAGGGCATATAATAAGACCTCTTAGCGCTAAACTTTTACCCCCATCGATACCAGAAGAGAAAGGAATAGTCGATAGGGAAAAACTGTATGATTTTTTAGGTAGAACAAGAAAGCCCCAGATGAGACTTGCAAAAGAATTAGGTTTAAACAAGTATTCTCAACCTGCTGGAGGTTGTCTACTCACAGACCCTTTATACACCGCACGATTAAAAGATCTAATACATAACAAGCCAGATTTTACTCTTAAAGATATTGAATTACTACGATTAGGTAGGCACTTCAGAGTCTCAAAAACAACAAAGATTGTGGTTGGACGTAATATCCAAGAGAACAAACTATTACAATCATTTATTGAACCTTCAGATTACACTCTGTGGGTAGAGGGTGTTGGAAGCCCTTTAACATTAATCAAAGGAGACACTTCAGAAGCAATCATAAGGATAGCAGCTTCAATCTGCGCCAAACATTCAGATGCTAAGGAAAACCCTGAAATTGAAGTTACCTATAGTGTTTCAGGTAAAATATCAACGATTAAGATTAATCCTATCAACAATGAAACTATGGAATCATATAGAATTTAAAATTGAGATATGAGAGTAATCCTTTTTGACATTGATGGCACTTTAGTTGACACTGGAGGGGCAGGTTCAAGAGCTTTAAACTTAGCCTTTAAAGAATATTTTTCTATTGAAAATGCCTTCAAAGGCATTAACATGTCAGGTAAAACAGATCCTCAAATAATAAGAGAGTGTCTTATAATACATAAACTCCCAACTGACAATAAAGTCTTTAGAGATATAATACAACTTTATCTAAATATTCTGACAAGAGAAATTTATAATAATAAAAGACGCACTATGCCAGGTGTTAGAGAAGCTCTCAATACCCTGAGCTATAATAACAACTCTTATTGCTTAGGACTCTTAACTGGTAATATAGAGGAAGGTGCAAGAATAAAACTTAGCGTCTTTGATTTTAATAAATATTTCCCTTTTGGTGCATTTGGCAGTGATGATGAAGATCGTAATAAATTGTTACCTTTTGCTACAAAAAGATTTCAATTACTTTACGGTAAAGAAATAGATTACAGTAATTGTATAATAATCGGTGATACCCCTCGAGATATTGCTTGTGCAAAACCATATGGTGCCTACTGCTTAGCAGTTGCAACAGGTTACTATTCAGTAAACGAACTCAAAGAAGCTGGCGCTGATGAAGTAATGGAAGATCTATCAGACACAGAAAAGTTTCTTAAAATTTTGAATCGTTTTTCTTAAAAGAGGCTTAAATACCCAAGTTCAATATTGAACTTAGAGTTGTTTAAATATACATAACAAACACCAGAACGTGGCTTAAACAATTATTGTAATAAATAAAAAAAATTTCCAAAAATATCTTCAAGTACTTAAACGTTTTTTAAAATCTTTTTGCTACAACATTTTACAAGCACAATAAATTTTAAATTGCTAAAATTAACAAGCTTAAAAACCAAGATAATCTTATTTTACATCTCAAACTAAGAAGAGGAAAAAATCTCACTAAAAAATAAGCACCTTTATTTTCAACCCCTTATCCTCTTGGAAGCCCATACTTTCATCACCTTTATAAAAATTTTTCCCATTAATCCTTTATTTTAGATGAACTTTCATTCCATCCCATCTGCATTTGGGAAAGCCCTTATCTTCATTCCCTATCCTCTTAATTTTTTTTCTCTCTTTTAAAGAGGGTTAGAAGTGAGAGTAACCCTGCCTAAGTCTAAAAAGGAGATAAATTGTTACTTTTGGACAAAGATTCATTGATAGCAGTGTCAACTATAAACCCTAAGATTGCTATAAAAACAAAGTTCTTAGACAGGCAAAGATGACAAAATAATCAATGCTTTTTTCAAAAAAAGAGCTTTAAATTATATCCTTAATTGCTTTCCCCTTCTATAATCTCAATAAGATAAGAAGCATCACCCCTTATGGTTGGGTTCGGATCATTAAGGAGTGCTGATACCAAGGGTATAATCTCTGTCAACTCCTTTTTTGATGTCTTTGAGAGCTCCTCTACAAGTGCTACAGCACCTATTCTTACTCTTATTCTTTCATCCTTTATCATATCTACTATTAATGGAATTAGAGACTTATCGTGTTTAAACATATCAATGATATTGTCAAGAAAGCCTTTTTGCATATATTCAAGTATCATCATCTTTAACTCTTCATCTACCACTTATTTGCTCCTTTGAAAAAATAATCATTTCTTTTCCCCATTTTCAAATTTATATCCTACACCATAAACTGATTGGATAATCTTTGCATCAGGGTCAATAGCCTCTATTTTTCTTCTTAATTTTTTAATATGGCTGTCTATGGTTCTGTCGCTCACATTTCTTTGATCAGGGTATATCCTATTCATTAATTGCTGACGATTATATATACGACCGGGATTTGTAGCAAGCAGATGAAGCAGCCTAAACTCTACTGCCGTAAGTTCCAGTTCATGCCCCTTAAGATATGCCTTATATTTATCTTCATCAAGAGTTAGCCCCTGAAGTTGTAAGTTTTCTTTATGCTCTTTTACCCTTCTAAGGACTGCCCTGACCCTTGCTACGACCTCACGGGGACTAAAGGGCTTACAGATATAGTCATCTGCCCCTATCTCAAGACCTAAAACTCGGTCAATTTCTTCTACCTTAGCTGTTATCATGATTATGGGGACAGCAGAAAATTTACGAATATCTCTACAAATCTCCATACCATCTCTTTCAGGTAGCATCAGGTCAAGTAAAATAAGGTCAGGCTGATGCTCCTTTACCCATTCTATGACCCTTCCACCTCTATATAAACAAAAGGGAGTAAACCCATAAGCCTTAAGGTAGTCAGCAAGAAGGCTTGCTAATTTCGGCTCATCTTCAACAATTAAAATATTGCCAGTCATGCTACATGCCTAAAAAGAGGTAAATATATCTTTATCAATATCCCTCCCAAAGAAGAGGGTTGGGCTATGATCTTTCCATTATGAGCATCTACAATGTCTTTACATATTGAAAGCCCAAGGCCTGCCCCGCCTGTTGCACGGCTTCTTGAGGTCTCTACCCTATAAAGCCTTTCAAAGAGCCTTTCTAATTCTTCATTGGGGACACCCGGTGCTGAATCTTCAAAATCGATAACTGCTTGATCATCACTGGTATAAAGTCGTATAATTACCTTGCCTCCAGAGTCGGTATATTTTAATGAGTTATCAAGCAGGTTTCCAAAAAGCTGCTGAATTC